>CAZSUK010000456.1:0-16424 GCA_964609355.1 uncultured Acidobacteriaceae bacterium
CTGTCTTCACTGTCGCATGGGGAAAGAGCGGGCCGTTGCCGCTCGACGTTCCGTCCTGTTGCGCGGAGGTGTTCCCTGGTTGAGGATCCGGAGTAGCAGGTGGCGGAAGCCCTGGGGCCTGTGCCCATCCCTCGGCGGGCAGCATCAAGGTTATGGCAAAAGCGGCTGCTCGAAGCAGACGCGGGAGCCGTGGAAAACCTGCAGTGCTTGAGGTCTCCTTGAAGCGCCGTCCATGACTGTTGCCTGAAGGACTCAAAGGATTACTTTTTTGCAGCTGCCGCCAGAGATACTGCCACAATTCGAAACAGAGAAGGAAGGGGAAGGAGGGACTAAGGTAGGAGGCTCTCACAATTCCGCAGAGTTCAGCCGCAGGCACGAGCACACCATCGAACTTACGGACCCCCACCGAACGAGAAGCAAAAGATGCCATGGTTCTCCACTGTCGCCACGAAACAGACGAATGTCGCAGAACCTGGTCTGCTGCGTTAGAAGGGTTAAACGAAGGTGCCGTCCAAACTTACCCATCGAAATAGACGGAAAGGCGCATGAATGGTTGCACACCATGCGCATAAGTGTGTAGAGCGAGAGGCTATCTTTTGATTGAGGCTTATCCTTCGGCCAACTTATACGCTCTTCCCCTGGCGCGCTAACTCAAGCTGAGTGTCAGACTGCAGTCAATTGAACGCTGAGTAAGACACACCAGGACCCAGTTGGAAGACGAACGCGGGTACCAGATAGGGCTGGCCACGCTGCCAGAATCAGTGTGCCAGCAGCCTCTCCCGCGCCAAACTGATTGAAACGGATCCGTGGTGAATCGTTCCAGCCTCTCCATCGCCTGTTGCTTGTGGGCCGGGATCGCCCAACTTTGGGATCTGCTGCTACCGCCCCCCAACTCGATCGCTATGCCGCCAGGCGCCGAATCAGCGCCAAACAGGTAAAGTACTGCATTATAAGCGGTATACGGGTAGCGAGGACGCTAAATCTCCCGCGCGGCCAGCCCTTCTCACAAGGGCTAGGCCGCGCGAGCCTATACTGTTCCTACGAGGGTGTCGGTGCAGCTGTCACCTCCGTATCGTTCCGCGCGACGACCCCAAAGGGGTTTAGATTTGCACGAGCGAATCAAGCAGCCGTTCCCCAGGCCTGCCTCAACAATCCTGACCGGAACGATCCTGAACGGGAAGGATAGTCGTATTCGCGGCGGGTAGCTTTGGACACAAGGGAAAATACCAGCGACGAGGTTGAGCTGCGGAAGCGCGCGACTCTGCTTGACCTGGCTAACGACGCGATTTTTGTTACCGAGTTGGACGGAACAATCACCTACTGGAATCAGGGGGCAGAGCGGCTGTATGGCTGGACCCCTGCCGAAGCGGTAGGCAAGGACGAAGCCAAGCTACTTCGCGCTGAGTTTCCCCTCGCGCACGACGAGCTGGTCAATACCTTCCTGGGTCAAGGGCACTGGGAGGGAGAGGTTACTCGTTATCGAAGGAACGGCGAATCGGTGATTGTGTCCAGCCGATGGAACCTGCTGCGCGATTCCAATGGGACACCCATCGCGCGGATGGTGATCAACACCGATCTGACCGCCACGAAGCTAGCTTTCGACGAACTTCGCCGGGCCGAGGCCCGAGACATAACCAGGCAAGAATCCATTGAGGCCGCGCTGCGTAAGAGCCAGTCACAGTTCCGAATGGTTTTCGACGCCGACCTGATCGGGGTTGGTTGCGGCGACAAATCTGGGCTGATGACAGATGCCAATGACAAATTCCTGGGACTAGTTGGCTACACGCGCGAGGACCTGCATATGGGCTGCGTGCGCTGGGACGAAATGACACCCCCTGAGTACGCATCCATAGACACCGCAGGGATGGTCGAGGCGTCGGAAAAAGGCAGCTGCACTCCCTATGAAAAGGAGTTCATTCGCAAAGATGGCAGCAGGATTCCGATCCTCATCGGCTACGCGCTTGAAAAGTCAACCGAGCTGTTCATTGGCTTCATTCTCGATTTGTCAGCGCAAAAGCTCGCAGAAGCAGCGTTGCGAGAGCGCGAAAAGCGATTTCGAGCCCTGGCCGAAAGTCTCCCGCAGTTAATATGGACGGCCGACGCCAAGGGTCTGAAAACCTACTGCAACCAGCCATACCTGGAGTACACCGGGGCAGCATCTCTGGCCGAGATGAGTTCGTCATGGCAGGAATTTGTTCATCCCGATGATCGAGGGGCGGCGGCGGAAGCGTGGAAGGATTCTGTTGCGACGGGCAAGCCGTATTTAAGGGAATACAGGCTACAGAGGAAGGACGGAGTCTTTCGGCACCACCTCGCGCGAGCGGTCCCGCTACGAAACGAAGCAGGAGAGATCGAGCAGTGGCTGGGAAGCCTTACGGATATACACGATCAGAAAACAGGCGAGGCGGTGTTGAGGCGAGCCGAGAAGCTGGCGGCTACCGGGCGACTCGCGGCCAGCATGGCACACGAGATCAATAACCCACTGAATGCGGTGAACAATGTTCTCTTCCTGGCATTGCAGGATCCAACTCTCACCGATGCCACGCGCAAATATCTAAGGCTCGCCGAGCATCAACTGGCGCGAGTGGCCAGCGTTACAACGCAGGCTCTCAAGTTTCACAAACAATCGAGCAAGGCCGGCCCAGCGGACTTGTGCGAGCTCATGGACTCGGCCCTGGCGGTGATTGCGCCGCGACTTGAGGAAAGTTCCATAGCCATAGAGCGGGAGTACAACTGCGCGCAAAAACTCTATTGCCACGATAGTGAACTGCGGCAGGTATTCGCAAACCTGCTGAGTAACTCACTCGATGCCATCGGGCGCGGAGGACGGATCAGGATTCGTATCAGACTGGCTCACGCATGGGATAGCCGCGGCACCCGCGGTATTCGAGTCACCCTTGGCGATACGGGCTGCGGCATTCCTAATCATCTGCGGCGGCAGATATTTGAGCCCTTTGTGTCGAGCAGAGAGGCTACGTCTACCGGACTAGGATTGTGGGTCACAGAGGGGATCATGCTCACCCACCATGGACGGATTTCACTGCGCAGCAGCACCAACCCGCAAAAGCACGGAACGATCTTCTCGCTGTTCTTCCCGTTTGTTGGGGTGGCTGAATGAGGGGGAAAAGATGCAGTCTTTAGAAAGTGAATTGGACATCATGACTGCTCTTAAGGCGGGCACCATCGAACAGCACAGCGCCATCGAGCGGATCATGCCCTTCTTCAAGGAAGACTTCTCGCTCGAAGCCTACATCCGCGTGCTCAAGGCGTTCCTGGGTTTCTTTGAACCTGTGGAACGCGAACTCAGATCTATCGCCACTCGCGATTCATTCGGATTCAATATCGATCGGAGGCAGCGCTCGAACCTGTTGAGGAAAGATCTGCTGGCTCTGGGCGTATCCCATGCCGACATGGAACTCATTCGAAGATGCGCTCTTCTGCCAACTCTGGAAAATGTTGACGATGGGCTCGGTTGCCTCTATGTGCTGGAAGGTTCGACATTGGGAGGGCAAATGATCGCCCGCGAAGTGCAGACTCGCTTTGGTGTGGAAGAGAAAACCGGGGCCGGATTCTTTCATGGCTACGGGAGTCAAACGGGGGTAAAGTGGCGGGAGTTCTGCACCAGCGTTCGCATATACGCAGCCGGAGGTAAGAGCCAGTCGGCTATCGTTCAGTCGGCCAGAAGTACCTTTGAACTGCTGGAGTCCTGGATGCGAAAGGCCAACTTTAGTGAGTAAGGGTGCCACCGGCGCCGTCGACGTAAGCGAGTGCGCGCGGGAGCCTATCCACGTTCCTGGTTACTGCCAACCATTCGGCGTGTTGCTCGCGATGCAGGCCGGCCAGGAGAGAATCTCCCAGATCAGCAAGAACACGGAGTTGGTGTTTGGTGTGGGGCCAGCCGAAGTTGTAGGTCGCAAACTGGCGGACTTTTTCGGCGATTCGAATGCGTCCAAAATCTCAGAGATATTCAAGGCCGGCAATTGGAAGGAGATCAACCCCCTGAGGTTAATAGTCGCTCGGGGGGGCGAAGGTGTAGCAGTCGACGTAATTCTGCATCGCTATGACGGGTTGGATTTCGTAGAGGTCGAACCGGTCTCTGCCGAAAGTGAGGACCGCGCGAGCCGTTCTTTCCATCTTTTGCACAGCGCTCTCACGCGATTGCAGACATCCATGAATGCCGCCGAACTGTGGGCCGCGGTGGTCACAGAGGTCCAACGCATCACGGGATACGACCGGGTCATGGTTTACAAGTTCGACCGGGACGATCATGGTTCCGTCGTCGCCGAGCAGAAGCAAGAGCACCAGGAATCTTTTCTAGGGCTGCATTATCCGGCAAGCGACATTCCGGAACAGGCGCGGCGGTTATACCGGCTCAATTGGGTCCGATACATTCCTGATGTCCACTACAAGCCGGTCGATCTGATCCCCGTTGTCGACGATGATCACAAACGGCTGACGGACATGACGCATTGCGTTTTGCGCAGTGTGTCTCCCGTCCACTGCGAATACCTGCACAATATGGGCGTTGGGGCGTCGATGAGCGTCTCGATCGTGTGCGATCACCGACTGTGGGGCTTAATCGCCTGCCATCACGGCACACCGCGTCATCTGCCCTACAAACTTCGATTGGCATGTGAGCAGCTGGGACAAGTGGTCTCTCTTCGAATAACCGCTATCGAAGAAACTGAAGATTCCGTCTACACGAATCGTTTGCAGTCTCAGTTTCTAGCGGAGCTCTCCAAATCGGGAGATATTGCAACGGCGCTGGTTTCACAGACACCCACTCTGCTGGAGTTTATTCACGCGACCGGGGCAGCAGTGTGTTCCGGCGAGAAGACTCTGACCATGGGCCGCACCCCAAACGAGAGCCAAATACGGATGATTCTTGAGTCCACCTTATTCCGGGTATCCGCTCCGATTTTTGCCACGGACCGCTTACAGGATCGAATCTTCGAAGCGAGTGAACTTACCGGCACTGCGAGCGGTGTCCTCTGCTTCACGGCGTCTCGCGTCCGTGATTTTCACGTCATCTGGTTTCGCACCGAGCAGGTGCAGGAGGTCAGCTGGGCAGGCGAACCAACCAAGCCTGTGGAGTTCGACGGGGTTCGATTACGTTTGGGACCGCGACGGTCCTTCGAAGTCTGGAAGCAAGAGGTTCGGGGTAAGTCCCAGGCGTGGCGACCAGCCGAAATAGAGGCGGCCGCTGAACTTCGGTCAAGGTTGATGTCTTTGCCTTGACTAACGAGACCGGTGCGTCGTCAGCGTCAGAAACCCGATTGAGCGTTTACCATAGAACTGACAGATGACAACCGTCCGCACCGTCAGCCGCAGATCTTTCGAGCGCACCCTTGCCAGCGCCAAGCGCACCATGGTGCTGAGCGAGATCATCAGCCTGGCGATCGATAGCTTTCGCACCAACAAAGTGCGCGTTATGCTCACATCCCTGGGCATGGTCATCGGATCAGCGTCCCTCATCCTGGTCGTAACCGTCGGACTGACTGGAAAACAGTACATCCTGCACCTGATCCAGGCCATCGGGACCAACATGGTGGAAGTGGAGTACTCGGGCGGCGGCCCAGGCTCGGCCGCACAACATGACTTCCGCAACGATTACCTGACGCGCGAGGATGAGACGGCAGTCATTGAACAGGTGCCGTCGGTCGCATACTCCTCACCGATGCTGCAGATGCAACCCCGCATCAGTTTTGGCAACGGGGTGACAAAAGACATTCTCGTGCTTGGGGTCTCGCCTCAGTACAGGCAGGTACGGAACCTGATTCTGATCAACGGGCGTTTCTTCGACGAGGAGGACGATTCCAGCCACGCCAAGGTCGCGGTGGTGACCGAGGCCTTCGCACGGCAGAGATTCGGCACCGCCGCAGCAGTGAACCAAACTTTTCAGATCACCGGCATTCCTTTCACCGTGGTCGGCACCTTCAAAGAGGCGGTAGACACGCTGGGACAAACCGAAGTTGCCGATCAAACAATTCTTATTCCCTACTCCGTGGCGCGCTACTTTACCGGCACCAATGACATTAAGAAGATCTTCTTTTCGGTCCGGGATAGCGGCGATGTGGAACTGGCGACCAAGCAGATTCTTAAGGTCATTCAGTCACGGCACCAGCGCAACTCGGTGTACGATGCACAGACGCTGACGGAGCTGCTGAGTACGGCCGCCTCCATCGCCAACGCGCTGACCCTGGTACTGCTGCTGGTCTCGTCGGTGACGCTGGCTGTCGGCGGCATTGGCATCATGAACATCATGCTGGCGAACGTGCGCTCGCGGATCAGGGAGATCGGCATTCGCAAGGCCCTGGGTGCGACGTACCGGGAAATCAAGTTGCAGTTCCTGCTTGAGGCAGTATTCATTTCGTTGAGCGGCGGAGTGGTGGGAACGATCCTGGGTCTTGCCATTCCTTATTCGGTGCGGCTCTTCACTGCATACCGCATTCCGATTTCAGGATTGTCGGCGATCATCGCACTGGCGGCGGCGACCCTGGTAGGCGTCGTCTTTGGCACACTGCCCGCTACGCGCGCGGCGCAACTGGATCCAGTGGAGTCCTTGAAGTTCGAGTAGGCTTACTCCATTCTTAGGTGGGATTCCATGCGTTTATAACCACGCGCTCAGAAAACGGCCGGCGTTGCCGCGCATGGCGAGTTGGTCGATACGGCCAGCAAAGTAACGCGCGTTGATCTCCGCTGCGCCAAGATCCTCAATACTGTGGAAGCGAGAGAGTTCGGCAGCCATCCCGGGCGGGGTAAAGAATAGCCGAAAGGGCTCGCCCACTTTCTCTACCCGGGAAGCGAGCGAATCATGCGCCAGTCGTTCAAGCGGCGGAAGAACCTCGCGGGGTTGGCTATAATCGAGCGCCAGTCCACTTCCTGCTGGTTGATCAGCGATGAAGCTGAGGGTGGCGCGGAAGGCCTCCGGGGTAAGGTAAGGTACGACCCCAAGCCAGGCGAAAAACGCCGGCGCGGTTCGATCGAAACCAGTCTCCCGAAGTCGTTCTGCGAGTGATTGGCGTTCAAAGTCCACGGGAGTGTAACTGAGACTTTCCGGGACCACGACGCGGCTGCGTTGCAACAACTCGCGCTTCCACTGTTGGGTAGCGGGGTGATCTACTTCAAAGACACGTAGCTGAGGATAGGGATTTCTATAGGCGAACGTGTCGAGGCCGGCGCCCAGCAAGACGTATTGCTTGACGCCGTTCCCGGCCGCCCGCTTCAGGTTGTCTTCGGCATAACGGCTGCGGCCAACCACAAACGCTCGCAGCGCAGTGGAGAAGGGGCGGTCTGACCGCAATGGGGTGCGCCGCAGCTGCTCCTCATATTCCGAACCGAGAATTGGAACTGCGATCGGATCGTTGAAGACGACAGGCGGGTCATGTAACTGATGAGCCGCGCGGCGCAACGCAACGCTGAGCGCAGTTCTCGATGCGATGGCCTGCTCCATCTACGGCTGCACATCTCCTGGGTAAACGATTTTGTAGCCTGATGGAACTTTATCGAATTTGCATGACCTGGCTGACAAATTTAACCACCCACGAGTAGTATGGCGGTCATCACGAAGGAAAGGAATATGCATGCCGAGTCCATTCGTCCACCTCGAACTAACCACTTCGGACCTCAAGAGAGCAAAGGACTTCTATGGTCAGCTGTGCGGCTGGACCTTTAACGATGCACCGATGCCACCGCCGATCAATACGTATGCAGTCTTCAATCCGGGCACCGGCCCGGGTGGGGGCCTAGTGTCCATGCCGGGCGCCCCGACCGGATGGTTGGCATACATCGGCGTCGACGACATCCATAGCGCGACCAAGAAAGCAGCTGCTCTGGGCGCGAAGGTGATCCGTGACGTCGAAGAGGTCCCCGGCCACGGTTGGATGTCCATTCTGATTGACCCGACTGGGGCGAATATTGCGCTGTGGCAGAACAAAGGCAACCAAAGTTCGTAGAGCTGCCCGGGACTGACAGTCGAGTGCCCGCCAACGCCCTGGACTGGCGGGCATTCACTTCGCGTGAAATTTTGGTTTTCATCGAGGCGATGTTCCAGCCTCGAATGGCTACAGCCGCAAGCACATTCGCTGCAGACCAGGATCCGATCGCTGCTTAACGCACAACGAGCCTGCTCCGGCTGGAGCAGGCTCGTTGGTTGGCTTGAATGCGTTTTCCTATTGGCCGCTGGTCAAGGTTACACTTGTCGAACTCGCCCACGCGTGACCAGGCGAAGCAGCAGCGTAAGGATCACCGCCCCGATGACTGCGACGATGATGGTATAAATAAGGCCGCCAGAACCGGCGAAGCCCAGGTGCGACATGATGAAACCGCCCAAGAGCGCCCCCAGGATGCCCACGATGATATCCATGATCGGGCCATAACCGCCGCCGCTCATGATTTTCCCTGTGAGCCAACCTGCGATCAGGCCCACGATAACCCACCAAATCAATCCGAACATAGTTACCTTCCTTAATCTTGCAATGGAATGATGTTCCCCGGGGTAGGAACGAGGGCCCGCCAAGCATTGCCCATCCTAGACCAATGAGAGGCTATCTGAACAGCCTAAGTTGTAATGCTTTGAACTTAATTTCTCGATCACGCCTGTATCTCAGGAGCTAAGGACTTATGAAGCTTGTTTTCTTAATCATGACGACGCTTTGCCTTGCAGCTGCGCCCCTGCGAGCCGAATTGAGGCTGGCCGGCGCAATTAACGACCATGCGGTGCTGCAGCGCGACGTGCCCATCCATGTTTGGGGCGAGGATTCGCCGGCCGGCCGGATCACGATCGCTTTCCACGGCCAGTCCATCGCAACGACGGCAAACAGCCTGGGTCTGTGGGAGGCGTGGCTCGCGCCGGAGACGGCCGGCGGCCCGTTCACGCTCACCGTCCATGGCAGCTCCGAGCTCACCCGTGCTGACCTGCTGGTGGGCGACGTTTGGTTTGCCTCCGGGCAATCCAATATGGAAATGCCGCTCTCCGGATTTCCCCCCAACGCTCATGTAACCAATGCCGAACAGGAGATAGCCCAGGCTGACCTGCCCCAGGTCCGCCTGCTCCGTGTGGAGCACCAATCCTCCGCCTCGCCTCTGGGGAGTATCTCGGCGGTATGGCAAACGTGTACCCCGGCGACCGCCAGGGATTTCTCGGCCGTCGCCTATTTTTTCGCACGCGCGATTCATGAGCGCGAGCATGTTCCCATCGGAGTCATCGATTCTTCCTGGGGAGGTACACCGATCGATTCCTGGATCAGCCTCGACGCCCTCTCGGCCGACGCCTCGCTCATGCCCGCCTTCGCCGCGCGTGCCGGTTTTGCCGACAAGCAGACGCACCTGGAGCTGATTGAAGCTGCGGAGAAACGTGCCGAGGCGGAGGCGGCCGCCCGTCATCTGCCCCCGCCGTCACACCCGTGGCATCCGGACCCGTCTTCCTGGATCCCGGCAGGCCTGTACGACGGAATGGTCGCGCCGTTTACGCCCTATGCCATCAGAGGCTTCCTCTGGTACCAGGGGGAGACTGACAGCGCGCCGGATCGCGTGAACCTCTACGCGAAGCTCCTGCCTACTCTGATTGCCGACTGGCGGCGGCGGTGGGGACTGGGGAATCTCCCTTTCCTCTTCGTGCAGATCTCGAGCTTCGATTCCCCGCCCGAAAATTGGGGCCTGATTCGCGATAGCCAACGCCGAACCCTGGATGTGGCCAATACCGGCATGGTCGTGACTCTCGATATCGGACAGCGTGACAACGTGCACCCGCCGGACAAGCAAACAGTAGGCGCTCGCCTGGCCCTCGCCGGACGAGTTCTTGCCTATGGCGAGACTGGTCTGGAGTGGAGCGGCCCACTTTACCGCCAGACCACGCGGCAGGAAGGGGCGCTCAAAATCTGGTTCGATCACGCGGAAGGTTTGCACAGCATGGGGAACGAGCTCAGGGGCTTTGAGGTAGCGGGAGCAGATGGCCGCTTCTCCCCTGCCAGCGCCAAGGTGCAGGGAACATCCGTCTTAGTCTCTTCCCCCGAGGTGGCGGAGCCAGCGCAAGTCCGTTATGCGTGGCAGAACTTCACGGACGCCAATCTCTACAACGGCGCGTCTCTGCCTGCATCCACGTTTGCGGCGCAGGCCCCTTAATTTAAATCTCGCTCCATTTGGCGCGAGAACCAATGGGCCTCGGACGGATCGCAGTGGTATCCCACCCTCCGCAAAGTGCGCGAAGGATGGGGCACCCGAACATTGGTAGCCGGGATACGAAGATAGGTGTTAGCGGTGGGCTCCGCCGCCCGATGCACCGCTGGGCGCCGATTGCACGGATGTATGCGCAGCCCCCATTGAACTCATAGAGCTTTGCGCATTGCCGACTGAGGACCGGCTGCTGGCCGAATAACCGCCGGCGGACGCTGCGCTTGGTCCGCCCTGTGCCGCACCCCGCTGGCCGCCATAGTAGACAGTCGTGGTGGCCATCCCGTGCTGGCTTGTCTGATTCGCAAAGCTGTTCAATTTGCCAAAGTTGCCCCGGGGGACCCCTAATCCGGCTGAATCGTTACGGAAGACAAACGTGTCGTGCGCACTGAGGGTGGAAGCCGGCACCGCCTTCAGGTTCACCGGCACCAACGAGGATTGCATGGCAGCTGGGGCACGAATTGGAGGCCGGGGCCTGATGGTTCCCGAGCCGGCGGTGGAGTTTACAAACGAGTTATTCGCCAGGCCGAGCCAGGTCCCGCCGGGCCGCCAACCCCAGCCCACTCCCTGGCAATAGTTCCAGTTGCCGTAGTGATACGGCGTCCAACCCCACGGATAAGGAGACACCCAGGAGTAGCCGGCGCTGGGGTAATACGCCCAGGCGCCGCTCCCGAACGGGTCCCAGCTGGCACTGGTAAAGTATGGCCGCCACATCGAGCCGCCGCACCCGGAAGCATTGATAAAGCTCCCGTAGTAGTTCATATCGTTAATGCCGTAGGAGTAGGGCGAGTTCCCGAACGAGGTCGCGTTAGCATAGCTCTTGTGATACTGCACGGCATCGTGATCCCAGGAATCCAGCGGCTGCTCGGCTACGCTCTTGGCGATCATTGGCTCGCTTTGCCCGGCGCTAAACGTGGCCGTCCTATTCTTGCCCACGATCGTGGTTCCCGATGGTTCCTGGACGGCGACGTCACCGTGCATCACCGCCAGGTTTGATTCTGTCGGTGTCAGTTGCAGACGAATGTGGCTGTCAGGAGGAAGGTTGACCGTCTGCAGGCCAAATTTCACGCTGAATTCGTTGCCCTTCGTGTTCAGCAGGTTTACGTACACCGTACCTTGTAGCAAATTGACAGCAGATGACTTAGCGCCCGAGGGTAGCATTTCGAGCTTGGGGAACTCGACCAGGGAGTTCTGCGCCACCCGTATGGTGCTGTTGTCTTCGAATTCCACTTCGGCAACGCCATTGCCGGTTTTGAGCCTGGCGCCCTCCGTCACCGGCAGATTGGCCATTGCCCCTTCAAAACCTTTGCCGGTTAAGCGGTCAAGCTGAACCTCTCCTTTGACCTCGCTAAGGCGGACAATCCGGACCTTGGAATTGGTTGAAGCTGGGGTGGAGGGTTCTGCACTGGTGGCCACTGCATCGTTGCTATCGGCAGCAGTCGCGGGAGCAACGGGCTCCTGCGCTCCGGACGATAGTCCAACAAACATCCAGACCATGAGAGCGGTTGCGCTAATGACAGAAGTGGTTTTCATGTCCGCCTCCTTTTTCAATGCCAGCAGGGGACTTTTCTTGCGTCTTGATTATTGGGAGAGGAGTGCTTCCCGCCTGGTTTCCTGCGCGCCAGGGTAACGGATCGGATGTTAGCACCTTTCCGTTGAGGATGGCGAGAGTCCTGTTTCACGCCACTAAAATTGGCACTTCCCATCCCTGGGCTAGCGGGGTGAGAGCGTGACATCCATCTGATAGAAGCGGAAGAAATTCTCTTCCCCGGGCATATCGCAGGCTACCTGCCGGTAGCGGTCGAGGACATCGGTCGCGAAGGCGAGACGCTCCTCTTGCGGCAGGTGCCGGGTCCACTCCACAAAAGTGACCCCGCCAAAGGCCTTGAATGCGGAGCGCGATTGAAAGTCCCAGGACTTGGCCGCTACCCGGATGGCGGCGACCTTAAAGCCATTCTCTTCGGCCAAGGCCTTATATTGATCCGGGGTCAGGTGGAGGTATGGATCACGAAAGCCTCGAAAGTGGGCCACCCATCGAGCGGAAAGACGGGTGTCTTCGAGCACATCTTCGAGACTCTTCCGTTCACCCTTAGGCACCAGGCGTAACTGCGCCAGGCCGTCCTGTTTCAGGGCACTGTGTATGGACCTGAGTGCCAGATCCTGTTGCGGAATCCAGTGCAGCGCATTGAAGGAGACGACGAGATCAAACTCGTGCTGGTAGGGCAATTGTTGCGCGTCTGCGACGGCGAATTGAAGATTCGAGTGAACCGCTTCGTGAGTCGCGGCAAAGGCAATCATGTCCACGGAGGCATCGACGCCAACTACTGAGCCTTGAGGTAGACGCGCAGCGATCTCCGCGGTCGTCTTCCCGTTTCCACAGCCCACATCGAGAACCCGTTCCGTGCCCTTGAGGTCAAGCAGCGCCAGGACTTCGCTGGCCATGGCTCCCTGCAGGGTGGAGATCCGCGCATACTCAGACGCGTTCCATTCCGTCATCCCGCATTCTTACCATGCGGGGATAAAAACGCAACGGTTGAGCTAGGCGCAGATGGAGGACGCGTCGGAGGACAGCACGAGCCACTCGGGATCGCTCGCGATGTGTTTCAAGCGGACCACTTCTTCACCCACCAGCAGGTCAAAGTCACCCAAATCAATGTGCTGGCCGGCTTCGGCAGCGATGGAGTGAACGACGGCTTTCTGTCTCCTGAAGGAGCCGTTAGCATCCGTCGTTTCCACAAACTGCTGGCTGATTTTGTAGCTCACATAGATGGCAGGTCCACGCTTACCGGTTGGTACCAATCTTCCTTTTCCGTATCCAAGGCCCATGGTTTCTCAGTCTCGCTTCGCTGAATTGATGTATCAAGCTATAGATGGTTTTTCAAGCATGCATCATCCCCCGAAAGGGGAATCCGTGTTCCCAGGCTCTGCCTTCCTCTTTGGGGATCTAAAATTTGTCAAACAGGGGCCAGACAGGCTGCTGCGGGACCGTCGGCTGTGAAGCTGGGTGGGGGACCGTAGTCTGCTCCGGTTGAGCCAGCCGGGCGTCCGCGGCGGCCAGCTTTTCCTGGAGTCGGAGCCTCATCTGTTGAGTTCTGGCCGCGGGAGACAGCACAGGTACAAAATCACCTGGACGCGTCTGGCGACCAGCCGGAGGAGTCGCCGGCGAGAAGGGATTCAATCCTGCTCTTACCAAAATGACGGAGAAGGCAATCAGGGTATAGACCTGCGCTATGACCGCCGACCACGCAATGCCAATCGCGCCCAACCGGGGCGCCAGCAGGAATGCGATCCCAATCCCAACCAGACCGGCGGTCAGATTCACGAAGTTAAATTGATGATCCAGCTGGTTGGGTAACAGTAACTGAAAAATAATAACGGTACACACTGCGATCAAAGGAATCCACAGCGCAAAGACCCGCAATACCGGGACAGAATGCTGGAAGGCAGGGCCGAGCACAAAATGGACCAGCAGCGGAGCCCCGATAAAGATAGCCAAACCGAAGGCCAGGCCCAACCCTCCGAGAAAGAGCAGGCTCAGCCGAACAGTGCGCATGGCCCGCCCCGGATTGTTCTGCACCTGTTGGGTCAGCTTTGGGTACAGTGCCTGGTTGACTGGCCACATGCCTTGCTGAAACACACGTGTGATGCGCTCGGCGCCGGCGTACTCACCGAGCACAGCCACGGGAGCAACCGACCCCAGCACCAACCGGTTGACCGAGCCGGAAATACTTTGCACCGCACGAAACACGAACATCGAGCTACCCAATCGAAGGGCACTCCACACCGAAGAGGGTGTGGGCCAACGGAAACCCACTTCGCGATACGCCAGCACCACCGTCACCCCATGGGCGACGACACAGCCGACGCATTGCGCCGCCATCACCTTCCAGCCGTCTTCCGGTTTGTGGACCAGCACGAAAATGCTCAGGGTAGCAAGAACCTTGCCTCCTATTTCCAGAGCGCTCGCTAAGCGCATCCGCTCCAGGCCCTGGAAATACCACAACATATTGATACCCTGGCAAACGCCCCAGATGGTGCTTGCCCAAAACAACGCCATGGAAGGAGCAATGTGGTGGGTAAATCGGCGAGAGAAGATCGCTCCGGCGATGCATAGGATCGCCAGCAGAGTTTTGGCGCCCAGAACTCCCGAAATAAGCTCTGAGAGCCGTCGGGGGTTGTCGCGTTCCCGCGAGGTCTCGCGCGAGGCGGAGATGTCAAAACCGTACTCCACCACGCTGGCGATCATATCGCCGATGGCCTGGGCAAACACGACCACTCCCCAACCGGAAGGGCCCAGCACATGGGCAAGATAAGGGAATGTGAGAAGAGGCAAAGCATAGGTACATGCCTGTACCCCATAAAGGGCGACAACATTGTGGATAAAGCCGCGGCTGGGCAATTTCTTCATTTGGCAGAGGGGCCTTCGCCGATGTCGGCTCCGGGGCGGCTTGGCCGCAAAATTCGCAACAGTCTCAGCGCCATTCCTGGCATGTTGGGCCCTTGTCTCCGCGGCAGAGTTACATAATAAGGTATAGATGCCTTGGACGTAGGATGTTATCCCCATTATGGGGAATGACTGGTCCAGTGACATTAAACTTTGTTCAGGAACGAGACAGTGCCGCGCTGCGTGGCCGCAGGCGGCACCGTCAAGGGCGCTGGAGTGGAGGGAAATGTGCTATTGCGTTGCTGCCGTGCTCATGAATTTGTCGACATTGCTTTTGTCGACCAGGGATACTCCGGTATCGACAAAGGCCGGGATAGGCGACGTTGCATCCGACCCAAAATCTCGAGTGAGCGGTTTGAGGGGGTAGTGATGCAGATCATCCAGAGCCTTGAGGCCGAGGAGAGCCATAGTGTAAGGCTTCTGTGAAATGGTGGCATCGATGGTACCGTCTTTGACCAGGGACAGCGTTGCCTGGTCGACGTCCATCGCCATAATGATTGTGCCTTGCGGCTTGGTGCGCTTAAAGGCTTCCGCTACGTCTTTGCCCGCCGAAGCCTCCAGGCATATCAACGCATTGATCTTCGACGCGCCCGTCCGTGCCATGTATTCCGTTGCCTTGTCCATGGCCGTACCGGATTCTCCTTTCATGTCGAACACCTCGACAATCTTGATCCCGGGATAATTGGCGAATGCGTCCTTGTATCCCTTCAGCCGCTCCTCCAGGTTTGGTTGGCCCGGCATGGTGAAGAAGACTACGTTGCCTTTGCCATTTAAAGAAGCGGCGACCCGTTGTCCTCCTAACCGCCCCGCCTCCAGGTTGTTAGTACCGATGAAATAGAGTCGCTGGCTGTCCGGAGCATCGGAATCGATGGTGATGACAGGAATTCCGGCGGCAATGGCTTTATTGATCTCCGGCCCCATCAGCTTCGGATCGGCGACGGATACCAGGATCCCGGCGGGTTTTCTCGCCATGGCCGCGCGGAATTCGTCCACTTCAATCGTTGGAGTGAAGGTATCCGGACCCCGCATGTCTTCTGTGACGCCATACTCCGCAGCGGCGCGGGCGAATCCGGCGTGGGCGGACTGCCAATACGGCAGACCGATATTGGTGGCGATGAGAAAGTACTGCTCAGATTTGCTATGGCGCTCGCATCCTCCAACAAGAAGGGGAAGAGCCGTGGCCAGTACCACCAGGAGAATACGCTTTTCCAGCATTTTCATAATCACCTCCAACGAACAAGAGGGCCGAATTCTACTCCTTAAACTTGAAACCTGGAAAGAGTCTTCGCAAGAGCACCCCATTTTAATATGAATAGCGAGGACGCCTTATGAAGGTACTGGTTACCGGAAGCTCCGGGCATTTAGGCGAGGCACTGGTTCGAATACTTAAGGATCTTGGCTACCAGGTGGCCGGTCTGGACCTTCTGGAATCGCCCTTTACTACGCACGTCGGCTCAATTTCTGATCGTTCCTGGGTGCGTCATTGCTTGCAGGGTGTTGAGCAGGTTTTCCATGCCGCGACCCTGCACAAGCCCCATATCGCTACCCATAGCCGGCAGGATTTTATCGACACCAACCTGACCGGCACGCTCAATCTGCTGGAAGAGGCGTCGGCAACCGGGGTTGAATCGTTCATTTATACCAGTACGACCAGCGTCTTTGGCCGAGCGCTTGTGCCCCCTCCCGGAGCACCCGCCGGATGGATCACGGAAGAGGTCACCCCGGTGCCCAGGAACATCTATGGTATGACGAAGGCGGCAGCCGAGGATCTGTGCGAGCTGTTCCATCACAACCAGGGCCTGCGCTGCGT
>CAZSUK010000457.1:0-2538 GCA_964609355.1 uncultured Acidobacteriaceae bacterium
CGCTTTGCCGGCCCCCATCTGATGTCCGGCAATGTGATGCTCCTCAAACACGCGCCTGGCGTTCCCCAATGTGCATTGGCCTTTGAACAGGTTCTTCGGGAGGCCGGCGTACCCGAAGGTGTCTACACCAATCTGTTCCTGAGCAATGATCAATCTGGAGCTCTGATCGACGACCCGCGGGTGAAGGGTATCGCTCTCACCGGTTCCGAACGTGCAGGAGAGGCGCTGGCCTCACGTGCCGGGAAAAACCTTAAGAAATCGACGATGGAGCTCGGCGGCAGTGATGCGTTCGTCGTTTTGGAAGATGCTGATCTGGACCATACCGTAGCCATGGCGATCCTAGGTCGGTTCGGAAACAACGGGCAGACGTGCATCGGAGCAAAGAGATTCATCGTAGTCAAATCGATGCTGGACAAATTCCTTCCCCGCTTCATCGCCGCAGCCAAGAAGCTGAAGCTAGGGGACCCGCTCGATGAAACGGTAACCTTGGGACCACTCTCGTCCGATGCGGCTCTGCAGCTCATCCAACGACAGATTCAGGAGGCCACGAGTCACGGAGCGCAGATAGTCCTTGGTGGCCGGCGCGCCGGCGAAGTCGGCGCCTTCCTGGAGCCGACTATTTTGACGAACGTGACCTCCGACAACCCCGCCTACAAACAGGAATTTTTTGGGCCTGTCGCGCTTATTTTTCCCGCCAAAGATGAGGAAGAAGCCATTGCGATCGCCAACGATTCGCCATTTGGCCTCGGCGGATCCGTCTACACCTCAGACATCGAAAGGGGCAAGCGGGTGGCGAGTCGTATGGAAACGGGCATGGTGTTCATCAACTATCCCGATGTCAGCTATCCGGATCTGCCTTTCGGCGGAGTCAAGCGCTCCGGCTATGGCAAGGAACTTTCCAACCTTGGTCTGGAAGAATTTGTGAACAAGAAGCTGATCCTTGTTCCAAACGGGCGTTCGTAAGCCCGCAGAGGAGCGAAACTGTGCCGCTCTCTAGCTCAGTCGTAGGCAATTAGCGTACTCGTAGCCAGTGCGGATACGTCCGTGGGCGTTTCGTCTGGGGGATAAAAGCGAATGCCGTTGTATACCGCTATTACCGAGGATGGATTTGTATCCGACGAGAAGAAGGCAAAAATCGCGAAAGAAATCACGCGCATACACACCGCAGTGATGAAGGTCCCCACCAATTTCGTTCGAGTGGTCTTCCTTTCCTATCCCAGGGGCTCGGGATTCGCGACTGGGGAAAAGGCTTCCACCGCGGCGTTGAACTGTGTTCTGCGGAGCGGCCACACCGATGAGGACAAGACCGAGATGCTGAAGCAACTGTGGTCGATGTTCCAGAACCTCACCGGTATCCCGACCGATCAACTTGCCATATCTCTGCAGGAAATCTCCTCAAGCAATGCGATGGAGATGGGGCAGATCATGCAAGCCGTCGGTCACAAGTAGACGGTCTGGCGGGATGGAATCGTTCTTGCGAGCCCACAGTTCTTCAGGGTCGCGGGGAGTCTTCAGCATGTGTTTTTTCTCACCAAATACGGATGCGCCTACTCCCCTTCGTTCTCATGCAACGCCTGATCGCGCGCCCGATCACCTGGCCGATGGCACGGCATCCGCCTTAGTAATTGCAGAACTCGGAGATCGGGCACTTGAACTCTGCTTTGTCACCGCATCACGAATAGGAGAAGATCATGCCTAAATTCCTATCAGCAGACCCCAAACGCCTCGGTCGTCCGGATGTGCCACCTTGCTCGGATGCTGTAGACGAAGAGCTTGTTGGGGGAACTCCGGAAGAGCTTAAGGGAGAGCTGATCGAGATACTTGGCGAGGATGTTGTGCGGCATCGTATCAGCGACTTGGTGCGCTATGCATCGGACGCTAGCCCTTACCGATATATCCCGAGAGTGATCGCACAACCAAAGAACATCGATCACGTAGCGGACATTTTTCAATATTGCATTCGCAAAGCTCGCCACGCGACCTTCCGGGCCGGCGGGACCAGCTTGAATGGCCAATCGCAAGGCGACGACATCTTGATCGATGTGAGACAACACTGGAGCGGCTGGAAAGTCGAGGACAACGGGGAGCGGATTCGCTGCAATGTTGGCACTACACTTGGACGGATTAACGAGGTGTTGAAACCTTACGCCCGCCGCATGGGACCGGATCCTGCGAGCTTTAACGCCGCAACAATCGGTGGCGTACTGGCCAACAACGCGGGTGGTATGCGTTGCCGGCCAGCGATCGATTCGTACCATTCGATCGTTGCCATGAAAATCGTTCTTACTACCGGCACGATTATCGATACCGAAGACCCGCACGCTGAGGAACGGTTTGCCGCCTCCGAGCCAGAAATGGCGGCAGGACTGCTGAAGATCCGTGAGGAGATTCTTGCAGACAAGGAACTCTCTGCCCGAATTGTTCGGAAGTATGTTATCCGTAACACCTGTGGGTATGCCATGCATGCGTTTCTGGATGGTGAAACGCCAGTACAAATCCTGCGCCGCCTGATGGTTGGGTCAGAAGGCACGCTCGGCT
>CAZSUK010000458.1:0-7136 GCA_964609355.1 uncultured Acidobacteriaceae bacterium
AGATCGCCTTCACTCACATCACCGATGAACATGGTGCCGTCGGGATTCATCACCGTGACGCGGGCGTTTCCATAAAGCACGTAAGCCCACTCGTCAGCCGTGTGCCAGTGCATCTCGCGATAGCTGCCCGCAGTGAGCCGCATGTTGACCCCCGCGATATCCTTGGAGGAGGGAAGGACGACCTCAGTTATCTCGTGGGTCCATCCACCCTCTTCAACGCGCTTCTTAACCAGATCGAAGGAATACCAGAGCGGCACAACATCGCCATGATCGGTTGGCGGAGGAGTATTGGAGTTCGGGTTTTCTGTTAGAAGAGGTTTGTTCTCCTGTCCCGGGTCGCTCGTGGAATGATCGTGTTCTGCCTTTTGCGTGCTGGCCTTTTCCTGAGCATTCGCGGTCAGGCCCGCAAATGCCGCCGTTGCCAGGGCTACCGAGCTCATTCCGAGGAAGCTTCTTCGCGAGGGGTGTTCCACCATCGATCTTTCCGTTGTGTGGTCGCTCATCATCGTACCTTTCATTCTGAAATGTATCGTCCGGCTGATGACCGAAACGATCGACACCTTAAGGTTGTCTTAAGCTTCCCTGGAGCAAGTTCAAGGCCAATATTCGAATCGAGGAGATAGAAAATTCTTCGCGGACGCCAGGTGAAGCAATCTCTGGGCTTTTCCGGGATTCCGGCGATTCGTTTTGCGCGAGGCCGCACTCTGACACGATCTCTTAGGGTCGAAATCTCGACATACACTGTCGGTGGGTCATCTCCGCAATCGTTTTTCGATTCATCGAAAGATGCTGGGAGAAATTCGAGCGACAAAGCGGATGCTGGAGTGGAGATGATTGGGGTCGCTCGAAGGAATGCTCTTGCGGCATAAGGCCCGAGACAACTCAGCTGAGTGTCTCGGGCCTTGAATGTCCTGCCCCGATCCGCAAGAGAAACAGTTGTGTTGGAGTTTATTGTCCGCCGGCGGTCGTTGCATGCGGCGTAGCGTTTGCTTCGGCCGCCGTTTCCACTCGGCCGGGATCAACCTTTATGCCATACTCCTGACCTTCAATCCAAACTCGATCGAGATAGTCAGTATCCCCATATTTCTCGAAGGTGACCGCAGAGTTGCGGTGAGGTTGCGTTGACACTGTTGGTTCGAAATCGACGAACACTGAGCCCAGATCGTCTCTATTCTCGATCTGTAATACATCCGCATCCGGATTGGGTTGAACCACCCTGTAATTGCCGGCCGGCAGTTTAACGTCGCCTGCGTAAAACGGAGACGGGGCCGTGAAGGTAACGCCGTTGTCCATCATCTGTGCCGCCAGCGGCATGACAGACAAGAGCGATAGCAATCCCATTTTTACCAAAACACTTTTAACGTTATTCATAATAGCTCCTTGATTTCCATTCGCACCTCATGCAACGAGGCACCGCTGTTCTTTAATGCACATGCAGTGCCAGGCTTGCTCACCCGGCCAAATAAGTGGTTATGCCATATAACCACTTTCGGCTCTATACACTTAGCGGCCCGGGCGGCCTGCCGAGCGGCCCGCGGCGCGGAGGCTTTGAGCAGATGCATGTCGGTAGTTGGTCAGCCGATGACGACATTTCGATAGAGAACAGCCGGCACTCTGTCGCGGGACTGGTTCCCGGCACTGCTATCGGATACGATCGTCTTTGCGTTGTGTCGGAGTCAATCGCCCATGATTAAGATCTCTTCGCTGCGCCGTTATGGGCTCCCGGTGATCGCCTGTGGAATCGCCCTGATTGTCGCACGTCCTTTAAGAGCCGAATCCTCCAGCTTCGTGCTCGCCATAATCATTAGCAGTCTCTTTGCGGGCAGGGGTCCTGGGCTTTTGGCAGTTGGTCTTTCGGCAATCGTGTTCGGCTGGTCTGTTCTTCCTTCGCGGCTCTCGCTATTGGCTTTTCCCTCTTCGTACTTCCGATTTGCAGTGTTTTTGGTGGTAGCGTTCACCGCGGGCGAATTGATCGAGAGCAAGCGCCGCAGCGAGGATGCTTTGCGCAGAACGCAGGCACAGCTTTCACGGGCAACCCGGTTTGCGACCGTGGCCGAGTTGGCGGCGGCCATTGCCCACGAGATCAGTCAACCCTTAAGTGCGGTTGTAGCCAACGGTCTGGCATGTACGCAGTGGCTTTCCGCCGAGCCACCGAATGTAACCAACGCAAAAGTGGCCGCGGAGAGGATCGTTCGCGATGGCAAGGATGCCGGTGAGGTAGTAACCCGTATACGCGCGCTGTTTAGAAAGACTACCCTCGAAAAGGTCGACCTGAATATCAACGGCGTCATCGACGAAGTGCTTCGCTTGATCCAAAAGGAGGCCGTCGAAAAGCGCATTGTCATCGAAACCGATTTGGAAAAAAGGCTTCCCGCGTCTCCCGGTGATCGCGTGCAGCTGCAGCAGGTGATTTTCAATTTGCTCCTCAATGGAATCGAGGCCATGGAAACAGTGACCGATCGCCCCAAAAGATTGCTCATTCGTTCAAAAATGCAGAATGCCGAAGCCATCCTGGTAGAAATTCGGGACTCCGGTACTGGCCTGGTGGACTCGGAAAGAGTCTACGAGGCTTTCTATACTACGAAGGAGAAGGGAATGGGGATGGGCCTATCCATCTGTCGCTCGATCGTCGAGGCGCACGGAGGCCGTCTGGGGGCTACGCATTCCCAGGGCCCGGGAACGACGTTCTTTTTCACTTTGCCGCTTGGATCGAATGTATCCGCATGAAACCCGATACTCCTGTCATTTACGTCCTGGATGATGACTATCGAGTACGAGAGGCGCTATCCAGTCTCTTCTTGTCCATGGGGCATCGTGTTGAGGTGTTCGCCTCCGCAGCGGAATATCTGGTATTCAAAAAGCCGGATGCGTCGGCCTGCCTGGTATTGGATCTGGATTTGCCAGGCATGAGCGGGCTGGAACTGCAGCGGGAAATCGCCGGACCCGATACGCCACCCATCATCTTTCTCACGGGGCACGGAGACGTCCCTTCCTCTGTGCGTGCGATGAAGGCGGGAGCTGTCGAGTTTTTGCTGAAGCCCTTTGATCATCAGGAACTCTTGAAAGCAATAGACGCCGCCATCGCCCAGGACCGCGAAGCGCGGGCTAAGAGAGCAGAAACTGCTGACTTGCGGCGGCGCTATGCTCTTCTAACGCCTCGTGAGCGTGAGGTCTTACCGTTTGTCGTGGCCGGTCTGCTCAATAAGCAAACTGCTGCGGAACTTGGCACCAGCGAAATCACGATTCAGGTTCATCGCGGACAAATCATGCGCAAGATGGCAGCGTCGTCTCTGGCGGAGCTGGTGAAAATGGCCGGAAAACTGGGGATTTCCTGACCAGAACAGCGGTCTTATATAAACCCATAATAGCCGTCGATATGAAGACATAATAGCGGGCCGGCCTTGTTCCTCCTACTATCGAAGTGTGGATGTCGGAGGGGCACTTTCATGACGGACCCTGTAGCAAAACCCATCGTCGCTGTAGTCGATGACGATCCCAGGGTTCGCGAATCTCTGGAAAGCCTAATCGAGTCCGCCGGCTTTACCGCCCGGGTGTTTTCTCTGGCGGAGGAGTTCCTGCGGGGGGGGCAGCTCGAAGTAGCCGGCTGTTTGATTTCAGACGTACGCATGCCGGGAATGAATGGACTCGATTTACAACGTCACGTCCGGCTGGCGCGGCCCCAACTGCCTATCATCTTCATTACCGCGCACCACGAAGATGAAGTAGAACGCAGGGCTTTCGCAGAGGGAGCCGCTTTTTTTATCCGCAAACCGTTCGATGCCGAGGAATTGCTCCAAGCTACCAGGTTAGCTTTGGGCAAATCCTCCGGGGACAACAGAAAGACTCCATAACGCAAGAAGGTGGACTTATGGCTATTGCAGACTTGATTGGCTCCAGCGCAAGATTTCAAGCCGTCCTCGACGATGTAGAGGTGGTGGCCGGGGCGGACTGCTCCGTTTTAATTCAAGGCGAGACGGGCACAGGTAAGGAAGTGATCGCCCGTGCGATCCATGACTCCAGTCCACGGCAAAGAGGACCTTTTGTGGCTCTCAATTGCGCTGCGATTCCCGCCGCCTTACTTGAAAGCGAACTCTTCGGTCATGAAAAGGGCGCGTTTACCGGCGCCATTGCGCAGACCATCGGACGTTTTCAAGCTGCGCACGGGGGAACGTTGTTCCTCGATGAGATTGGAGACCTGCCTCTGGAGCTGCAGCCTAAACTCTTGCGCGTGCTTCAGGAGCAGCAATACGAACGCCTGGGGAGCACCCGCACGTTGCGTGCCGACGTACGAGTCATCGCAGCAACCAATCAGGATCTTGCCCGCATGGTCGAGCAGAAGACCTTCCGTGCTGATCTCTACTATCGGTTGAGCGTTTTCCCCATCAGTCTTCCACCGTTGCGGGAACGGAAAGAAGATATTCCATCGCTCGTAAATCACTTTGTGCGGAGATTTTCTCGCCAGCTGGGCAAGGCGATTGATCAGGTTCCCGGCGATGTCATGGAAACCTTGAAAGCACACCACTGGCCGGGCAACATCCGCGAGTTGCAGAATTTCATTGAGCGCTCGGTAATTTTGACTCAGGGCCGGCTGCTGTCTCCCCGAACTACCGAGCTCAAGCTTCTGATGCAGGCGGCTATGTCGGCACCGTCCCAGACACTGTCTGATGCGGAGCGCACACACATTTTGGGAATTTTGAAGGAAACCAATTGGATTGTCGGCGGACGAGACGGTGCTGCGGCTCGACTCGGTGTTCCTCGCACAACTCTCATCAGCCGGATGCAAAAGCTGGGAATCTCGAGCAGGCCCGGTGGTTTTCCATTAGAGCAGGCTCGCAACGGACCACAACTATTAGCCAGCTGACACAAATCGCTGAACACCAGTGTCCGAGTCGAAATACAGGCACAGCGTGGCTATGGGCCGCCACTGAGAGTCTCAATGGCTTTCGCCTCACCTGCCCACAGTACTCTGCAACTTGTATGAGAGAAGCTAGTTAGGTCAGGACGTGGCGCCCGGTTGGGAATCGCTCAAGAGTGGCAGTGCACATGCTTTTGACTTGTTAGGAGAAAAGATCATGGACAACGAGATGTCGGTACATCCCAACTTATATCGAACAGATTCTCTCTCGGGAGGCGCAGCGGTCGTAGCTACCACCACAACTCTGGCAGGCCGGGATCTGGTTCCGGCGACAACCTCGGTGATGCTGGAGCAGGCAGTGAAGTCTTCTGAGCGGTATGCCATGGTCGCAGCGCGTATGTGCGTTGCGATGATTTTCATGATGAATGCTCTCAACATCATCGGTCAGACGCTGGCGGCGCACGAAATGGCCGCTCACGGCGTTCCAGCCAGTCTTGTCCCAGTACTGATTATGGCAGCGCGTGCTTTGCAGCTCATCGCGGGTATGGGCTTAATACTGGGAATCTACCCCCGTATTTCTGCTTTGGCTCTGCTGCTGTTCCTGATACCGGCGACCCTCATGGCGCATGAATTTTGGCTGGTCGCCGGCACACCTCTTTATCCGGTCCAGCTAATCAACTTCTTCAAGAATGTTTGTATGGCTGGGGGGCTGATTTTCATTATTGCGACAAGAAGTCAACCGGTTCTGCTGCTACGCCGAACGCATGCTGACTGATCAGCGGGCACGTGAGCGTTCCTGGGAGTCGTTCTTGTAGATCGCTCTTGTCATCGCGCTCGTGCCGTTGGCTGCGGGGGCACAGACGCCCAATCCTCATCCAGCTGGTCCGGAGCCAAACCCGGCGCGTTGTCGCGTTCAACCTTGCCGGCTTTGAGCCAGGGGCTTTTTTCAAGACAGTAACCTACAACGCTGCGCCTATCGAAGCGGATGCCGGTCTTACATATCGTTTCTAAAGTAAACAGACCGCGGGTCTCCTCATCCACTCACCACTCCAACTTCAAAGCCATGTGTCGAGAATCTGCTCACCCTGTCAGCATTTCGACTGACTCTTCTGGTTCTTTTCGGAAGCACCAGGATACACGGAAGATAACACCCGTCGTGACTCAGAGATATTGAAGTCTGTTTTCCTTTGCTGAAGCCATGGCATTCCAATTGCTTGCCGACCAGTGAGGCAACCATTGCCAAATAAAAGCTGGATACGGCCACAACGGAAAACCGGGCTAGCGCCGTTTAGGGCTAGCTCAACAACCTGAGCACCAGAAGGGACAACATGGATAAGAAGCTCACGACATCATTTGGCGCCCCCGTCGACGACAACCAGAACATTGCAACCGCCGGCAAGCGGGGTCCGGCGTTGTTGCAAAACATCTGGTTTATTGAAAAGATAGCGCACTTCGATCGCGAGGTTATTCCGGAGCGCCGAATGCATGCCAAGGGCGCAGGGGCGTTCGGCACCTTTACGGTTACCCATGACATCAGCAAGTACACCAAAGCGAAAATATTTTCTGAGCTCGGTAAGAAGACGCCGATGTTTGCCCGCTTCTCGACCGTAGCCGGTGAGCGTGGCGCCGCGGACGCCGAGCGAGATATCCGTGGATTTGCGTTGAAGTTCTATACCGACGAGGGGAACTGGGACATCGTGGGCAACAACACCCCGGTCTTCTTCTTTCGCGATCCGCTTAAGTTCCCAGACCTCAACCACGCGATCAAACGCGATCCAAGGACCGGCATGCGGAGCCAGGAAAACAACTGGGATTACTGGTCAAACCTTCCCGAGGCGCTGCACCAGGTCACCATTACCATGAGCGACCGAGGCATTCCCAGGTCCTTCCGCCATATGGATGGTTTTGGGAGCCACACATATAGCTTCCTCAACTCTGAAAACAAGCGCTTCTGGGTGAAATTTACGTTCAAAACACAACAGGGTATTCAAAACCTGACAGACGCCGAGGCGGCAGAGATCATCGCGAGCGATCGCGAGAGCAATCAGCGGGACCTTTTCGAATCTATCGAGCGGGGCGAATTTCCCCGCTGGAAGCTGTTTATCCAGATCATGAACGAAGAAGATGCCAACACCTATCGCATTCATCCCTTCGATCTGACCAAGGTATGGCCGCACGCGGACTACCCGTTGATCGAGGTTGGTGAGATGGAACTGAACCGTAACCCGGAGAACTTCTTTGCCGAGGTCGAGCAGGCCGCCTTCTCGCCGGCGAACATCGT
>CAZSUK010000459.1:0-14736 GCA_964609355.1 uncultured Acidobacteriaceae bacterium
AAGCCGCCGTCGCCCCCTCCGCCACCGCCGCCCCAATCACCTCCGCCGCGCCCTCCCCCTCCTCCGCCGCCGAGAAACATCCCAATCAGGAAGCCGAGCAGCCCGGAACCGCCAAAGCGGGCCAGCACAAAGATGACCAGCAAAAGAACGACGCCCAGCACCAGCAATTCGCCCAGGGAAAGCTGCCGGGGTTGGGGAGCGGGAGCATAAGCGCGCCGCTGACTGGTATTGAGCGTGACCCCGGCGTCCGCCGCGATCACCCCCGCAATCTGCTGCACTGCCACGGTAACAGCACCGTCGTAGTCGTTCCGCTGCAAATACGGAACAATCTGCCTGCCGATATCTCCCACTCTGCCATCCGGCAGAATACCTTCCAGTCCGTACCCCACTTCGATACGGTACTTGCGGTCATCGATGGCGAAGATGAGAAGCAAGCCCCGATCTGTGCCCTTCTTCCCCACCTTCCACTTGTCTTCGAGGGCCGTAGCGAAGTTTTCGATGGGCTCGCCATCCAGCGACTTGACCGTGACCACAGCAATCTGCGCGTGGGCTTGCCGGTCTACCTGCAGGCACAAACGATTCAGGTCCGCCTGAGTTGCGGGGGACAGTACCCCGGCAAAATCACTGACGTAGTTGGTGGGTGGGGGAAGGTCCTGCACTCGCTCGGCCGATAACGGACTAGGCCAAGCGAGAAGTAGTGCGAAGAGCGCAAGCAGGTATTTACGCATTGCCTCATTGTACGCAGACGCAGTTGTGCCCGCCGCTGGGGAAAGCGGTGGGCACAAGGTTAAGTCTGATATTTACTTACTTGCCATGTTGACGTTCTGGTCTTTCGCCAGCTGCTGCGCCAACTGGAGATGTTGGGCGATGACGTGGCTGCCTTGGGTAGCAGCATCCTTCACCGCGGGATCCTGCCCATTGGAGGCTTCCATTTGAAAGTCGCTTAGATCCTGCTTGTGGTCCTTAACCATGTCCTTGATGTAGGCCTGGTCGTAGGCAGAGCCTGAAAGAGCCTGTAGTTTGGCCATGGTCTGCTTGTCCTTCTTCGAAGGCTCAGTCGGAACCGCCACTCCTACTTGTTGCGCGACAGGCTTCATCTGATCGCCCAACTTGGTGTGGTCATCGATCATTTTCTGCGCGAACTGCTTTACCTGGTCGTTGTTGCTTTTCTGCAGCGTAAGCTGTCCGAGCTGAACTTCCGCAAGGCCGCCCTGCAGAGCTTTCTTCACGAACAGCGTGTCCACAGGGGAAGGCTGGCCATTGGTCTGCATGCCATTCATCTGGGGATTCATAGAAGGGTTGGCCGACCCCGGGCCTTGGCCGCCTGCCGGACCAGTGGATGGTTGTTGCATCTGCGCCATCCCCATGCCGCTGCAAAGCAAGACCGCTCCAGCCATGGCGATCGTTTTCTTACCGAAAAGTGTGGGAAATTTCATGTTTTACTCCTCCCTAACTGTGATGCGAGAAGGCGCTCGGGGGAAAACCGCCTTTTGACCCTGTACACAGGGCTTCCTATATCCTTTGCTATATATGACTTCGTCGATTGTTGCTCAACCGCCGATCGCCCGCCGCCAGCAAACCGTGAACACCTTCCATGGCTACCGGTTGACGGATGACTACGCATGGCTTCGAGAAAAAACCAGCCCAGAGGTGATTGCCTTTCTCGAACAGGAGAATGCCTACACCAGGGCCGTCATGAAAAACACCGAGGAGCTGCAGGCCAACCTCTACGACGAGATGCTCAGCCACATAAAAGAGACGGATGTATCAGTTCCTTTTCGCGATAGAGACTATTTCTATTACTCGCGCACGGAACAGGGTGCACAATATCCCATCTATTGCCGTAAGCGTGGTTCGCTCGAGGCAGAAGAAGAAGTAATCCTCGACATGAACCAGCTCGCCGTCGGCGAAGCATTCATGGCGCTGGGCGCGCTCACTGTCTCCGATGATGGAAACCTGCTGGCCTATTCGACCGATACCACGGGATTCCGCCAATACACTTTGCACATAAAAGATCTGCGTACTGGGGAAGTGCTAGCTGATCAGGCACAGCGTGTTGGGTCCGTGGTCTGGGCAGCGGACAATCGCAGGCTCTTTTACACAGTAGAGGATGAGGAGACCAAAAGGCAGTTTCAGCTTTACCGCCACGTAGTGTCGGAACCGCGGGATAAGGATGCGCTGCTCTACGAAGAAGCCGACGAGCGCTTCAATGTGGGCGCAGGGCGCACTCGCGACGGCAAGTACATCGTGCTGGAGAGTGCCAGCCATACAGCCAGCGAAGAACAGTTTCTGCCCGCTGCCGATCCGCAAGGCAGTTGGACGCTGATCGAACCGCGCCGCGAGAATATCGAGTACTCCTCTGACCACCGCGAGGGGCTCTGGTACATCCGGGTCAATGACACGGCCAGGACCTTCCGCCTGGTCACCGCGCCGGTTGCCACCCCAGGCCGCTCTTATTGGCGTGAGTTGATCGCGCATCGTGAAGACGTAATGCTTGAAGAGCTGGAACTCTTTCAGTCCTTTGCCGTGCTGGTAGAACGCTCCAACGGATTGCCACACCTGCAGGTCCGATTTTTCGACAACCAGGGGTCCTTTACCGGGCGATCGCCCGAGATTGCATTTCCTGAGCCGACGTACAGCGCTCATCCCCATGTCAACCGCGAATTCGTAACCGACACGTTTCGTTATGGCTATCAGTCACTGGTTTCGCCCACTTCGGTCTATGAATACAACGTGGTTACCGGACAATCTACGTTGCTGAAAGAACTGGAAGTGCCGGGAGGGTTCGATCGCTCGCTATACCGCTCGGAGCGATTGTTCGCCACCGCCCCGGACGGGACGCGGATTCCAGTCTCCATCGTCTACCGCAGAGACAAGAAGGGCAATGGCTCCAACCCTCTGTACATCTACGGTTACGGTTCTTACGGCTATTCCCTCCCGGTGGGCTTTAATTCGAATCGTCTTAGCCTGCTCGACCGCGGCTTTATTCTCGCGTATGCGCACATTCGCGGCGGGGGTGATATGGGCAAGCCATGGCATGATGCCGGGCGCCTGATGAACAAGATGAACACCTTCACCGATTTCATTGCGGTGACGGAATACCTGACAGCCCAGGGTTATGGTGACCCGGGCCGTGTAGCCATGGAAGGCGGCAGCGCCGGAGGGCTCTTGATGGGCGCGGTAGCCAACATGCGACCAGATCTTTATCGCGCCGTTCTCTCCCATGTGCCCTTTGTAGACGTGATGAACACCATGCTTGATCCGACGTTGCCGCTGACCATCGGCGAGTATGAGGAGTGGGGAGATCCAAACCAGCCGGAAGCTTTCACCTACATGCTGCAGTACTCCCCCTATGACAACCTGGATCGCAAGGCCTACCCGGCAATGTTGGTAAAGACCTCCTTGCACGACAGCCAGGTCATGTACTGGGAACCAGCAAAGTACGTTGCCAAACTGCGAACCCTGAAGACTGACGACAATTTGCTGTTGCTGGAGACCAACATGAGCGCGGGACACGGCGGAGCCTCCGGCCGCTACGACTATCTGAAGGAGATAGCCCTCGACTACGCTTTCCTACTGCAGGAGCTAGGGTCTTGCGCTTAGTGGTTGCCCAATTGCCCCTGCAAACGATCTGGTGAAAGATGGCAATACATTGGGGAAAAATGTTGCTGTGGGACGGCATCGCCGCTCTCACTAAAAGAAATGTACGATTCCTGATCGGTGCTCCAGGAAACCCAATGAGGAAGGCCGGGTCCGTTGGGATCTCCGGTTTTGGCAAAGTTCGTCCAATAGGTTTGTACGATTTGTGAGAGCTTCTGGTCAGTCGGAGCAAATGGCAGCCAGCTAAAGGTGCGTACCTGAAATGTCCCGAAGACATAAGGGAGTTCCAGCGAATGGAAGGCCCCAAGTTCTGACTCACCTTTTCCTGGGATCGAACGATCAAACCTGTAAACGAAAGCGCGCCGGCCGATATTCGTCGTCAGGGCTGCTTCTGCTCCGATGGGGCAAGCCGCCACAATGTCGTTGCTCGCCTGGTCTATCGCGGGTGCGCCATGAAAGAGAATTTGGACGGAGTAAGTTGCAACGGCAATGTCCGTCCAGTCGCCATAGAGCGGGCGGGCCACATCCGCGAATTGTTTGAGCTGTTCGGTCACGCCCGGTTTGTTAGCAGGCTGCGGCGATTTCTTAGCGGCTGCTGCCGCACCGATTCGGAAGGCGCTGAACTCTCTCGCGTTCAACCCGGCGAGAAGGTCGACCTGTTGAATCTTTCCCAGAGCGAAAGCGCTTGCTGTCGACTGTGGAAGCACCCAGCCATCTACGATAGACGCGTTTGGATCGTAACCCTTGAAGCTTGCAGCGATCAGACTACTCTGGATCTGCGCAATCTGCGCAGCAGGCAATTTCCTGAGAACTGCAAGTTGCGACCCTGACTGGCCGCCTGCCTCTTTTCCAATCGCCGCTCCCAACAACTCCATTCGGGCTAGGTTTTGTGACGGTCCAAGTCCGAAGGCGGGGCCGCTTTCCGCAATCACCCTCCGAAACAGGTTTGCCGTAAGAGGTGATGCCATCAGCGTCGTTGCATCGACCGATCCGGCAGATTCACCAAACAACGTAACGTTTTCCGGGTCGCCGCCGAACTGGGCTATGTTCTGCTTTACCCATCGTAGAGCTTCGATCTGGTCGAGCAGCCCATAGTTGCCTGAACTGTGGTGGGGAGACTCCGCGGTCAATTCAGGATGGGCAAAGAAACCCATTACCCCGAGACGGTAATTGATGGTCACAACGATAACGCCACGGGAGGCTAGTGAGACTCCATCGTAGGCGGGTTCCGTGCCGCTACCGACCCGGTTGCTGCCGCCATGCAGCCAGACCATGACAGGAAGATGCATGGCTGGCTGCAGTTGAGGCGTCCAAACGTTGAGATACAGGCAATCTTCCGATGGATCGAGCTGCTGAGGTGAATACGCTACGCCGTAGGTTGCCGCAAGCGGCTCAACGAAGCTATCCACACCCTGGAGGCTCTGCATGCACGGACGGGATGGATTCGTCGCATCGCGTATTCCAGACCAGGGAGCAATGGGTTGCGGTGGGCGCCACCGTAACGGTCCTAGCGGAGGCTTGGCGAAGGGGATTCCTTTGAACACGGCAATTTCACCGCTCAAGGTTCCTTCGAGCGTGCCGCTGGCCAGATGAACAAGAGGCCCCTTCGTATCGACATGCTGTGGTCTGGCCGGATGTATGAGAAGCATCGAAATCGCGAGACAAAGATTGAATCGCATGAGAGGCGAGGGTTTCGATGATGGTTGCTCAGACTGCTTCCATGCAGACTCACCGTCAAACCTTTGCATCGGGCGATCTCCGGAGATCGATCATCAAATGAAAAAGCGATTTTAACCTCCGAGCGAAAACTTGGCTTTGTGTCAGGGTGCGACTCTAGTCGGGCTGTCCACACGCAAAAATAACCGGGCTGTAGAGTCTGCGGACAATCCTCTTGAACTTGCATGGCCCTCTGACACCCTCGCCCTGAACGAAAAACAAAGGCCCACGGCAAAGCCGTGGGCCGTTTGTTCGGCAAAAGAAACTACCGTCGTTCGTGTTCCCCACCGCCGCCGTTCGGATGAGATTCGTTATGCGCTTGCGGGGCAGGTTGATAATGCGTCTGCGGCGCAGCCTGGTAATGCTGTTGATTGTTTGCAGGCGCTTTATACGCCGCGTTGTTGTTATACGCTGGACGATTATTAGCAGCCGCGTTATACGCCGGCCGGTTGTTGGCGGTCATAGCCGCATGATTAAAGTTCGCCGACGTCATAGGACGGCTTACGGCCGCATTTGCGGGCCTTCCCCCGTTCACAGACGCAAAGTTCGACCGGTTGGTGCTGGCGAAGTGTTCGTGCGACATCTGCTCAGAAGTCGCCTGAACATGCTGTTCGCGCATCGCAGCCTGCTCCTGGGGGCCCGGCCTGGCGTTGATCCCGTTAGGGCCGTTGAAGCTTGTCCGGTTGATCACCGTCGTGTTGTGAATAACCGTTCTATCGATATACGTGTTGTGGACAATGGTGGTGTTTACGTGCATCACCGCGCTGTTATAGGCGAAATGTCCGCCTTCCCAACGCCCGCCGTAGAAGCCTACACCGCCGTAGCCGAAGCCATAGTTCACCCCACCGTAAAAGCCGACGTGGGGACCCCAGTATCCGGCGTGCCACGCGTAAAACCCGCCACCAAAACCCCAGTAACCAGGAGTCCAAAGAACTCCAGGCCGTGGAGCAAGCACCCAGGTTCCCGGAACCCAGAAGTAGCCCGCTTCGCCATAAGCCCAGTATCCAGGAGTCCAGAGGTAGCCATCTCCGGGGCAAACCGGCTGCGCGTACACCGGGAGGATGGGCGGAGCGACCGTAATGGAAACAGAAACGCCCGCAAACGACGAAGCTGGCACAACAGAAACCAGTAATACGAGGAACAGAGTTCTTAAAGCTCGAATCGTACGCATAGCATCGCTCCTTGCTTTTCCGCGGCCAAATGCCTTACGCGGTCAGCGTGGCCGGATAATGACCGACCCGACTGTATGAACGCGGCGCCCACGAATTTGTTGCTGGCAGGTGCAGCACAAGGTAACCCGTCGGATTGGTTGCTCAAAGGAGCGTATCGACTAAGGATGTAGGTGGCTATACAACGTTCGCTGCAACGAGCCCGGGCAACCCAGCAAGTAAGCCGCTCATCACCGCCGGTTGCTACCCCCCAGCAGAGATCCGAGTACCCCACGGACGATCTGCCGCCCCACCGTGCTGCCCAGCGTACGTGCCGCACTCTTAGCCACCGTCTCGACCAGGCTGTCTCCGCGCCGTCCTCCGGAGGAACCTGACCCCATAGACAAAAGATCCCCGTACCAAGGGGTCGATTTTGCCCCAGGCTGCTGATTCGAAATGGGTTGAGGGACAGCGGTGCGGGCTTTCAACAGCTCATAGGCCGATTCGCGATCGACCGCTTTTTCATACACTCCCGCCACCAGGGATTCGCGCATGATCTGCTGGCGCTGCTCGGGCGTAATAGGCCCTATCTGGCTGCGCGGCGGACAAACCAGGGCACGTTCGACCATCCCGGGCGTTCCCTTCTCGTCCAGAAACGACACCAATGCTTCACCCACCCCCATCTCCAGGATCACCTGCTCCACATTAACCGCCGGATTCGCGCGAAACGTCTGGGCCGCTGTTTTGACCGCCTTCTGATCCCTGGGGGTAAACGCTCGCACCGCGTGCTGCACCCGGTTGCCCAGTTGGCCCAGGATGCTGTCGGGAACATCGGTCGGGCTCTGGGTCACGAAGAAAACCCCAACCCCCTTGGAACGTACCAGGCGAACCACCTGGTGGACCTTGTCTTCGACCACTTTGGGCAAATCGGTAAAAAGCAGGTGTGCCTCGTCGAAAAAGAACACCAGCTTTGGCTTTTCCGGGTCCCCTACTTCCGGCAGGCGTTCGAACAGCTCGCTCAGCAGCCACAACAGGAACGTCGCATAGAGTTTGGGCGAGTTGATCAGCTTATCGGCCGCCAGAATATTCACCACGCCGTGGCCCTGGGTGTCGGTCTGCATCAGGTCGTCGAGATTCAGCGCCGGTTCGCCCAGAAACTTTTCCCCACCCTGCTGCTGGAGCGCGAGCAAGCCCCGCTGCATTGCTCCCACGCTGGCCGCGGAGATGTTGCCGTACTGGGTTTGGAACTGTTTGGCATTGTCCGCCGCGTACTGCAGCATGGCTTGCAGATCTTTCAGATCGAGCAGCAGCAGACCCTGGTCATCGGCGATCTTGAAGACCGCATTTAGCACCCCGGCCTGGGTTTCGTTCAGGTTCAGCAGGCGGCTGAACAGCAGGGGTCCCATTTCCGAGACCGTTGCCCGAACCGGGTGTCCTTCTTCCCCGAACACATCCCAGAACGTCACCGGGCATCCGGCGAAGGAGAAATCAGTCAGGTTAAGCTTCTTGACCCGGTCGGCAATCTTCGGGTTGTCGACCCCAGGCTGGCTGATACCGGAGAGATCGCCCTTAACGTCGGCAGCGAACACCGGGACGCCGATGCGGCTGAACGCTTCCGCCATCACCTGCAGCGTGACCGTCTTCCCTGTGCCAGTTGCCCCGGCAATCAGACCGTGCCGGTTGGACATGGCCGGCAGAAGGTAGAGCGGCATTTCGCTCTGAGCAATTAGCAGAGGATCGGGCATGATCGCGATTCTATGGATGGCACGGGTACGGCGCAAATAGCAAGCGCCCGTGAGCTTTTGGCTCACGAGCGCGCCGAAGAGCAGCCCTCCCCCAGAACTGATCCTCGTGGATGACATTAACGTCGCCTAAGCGGTTTGGCTACATCACGCCCGTTATCTGCGACGGTCACCTGGCGCCCGGTTACCCGGGCCGCCTTCGGGAAAGACATTTGTGTGATAAACCCTTGTGGTACCCGCGATGACCCTTCTCCGCTGCCTGTACGCACTGACGATCTTCCTGAGTGCCTTTCTCCTCCTGGTGGTGGAACCCATGGCAGCCAAGCAGCTGCTCCCCACCCTTGGTGGCTCCGCCGCGGTATGGACCACCTGCCTGGTCTTCTTTTCTGTCGTCCTTTTGCTGGGCTACCTCTATGCGCACTGGATCTCGTCGCTGTTCGACCCCAAACAGCAGGCAGTGATCCACATCCTGATTTTGACCATGGCGCTGTTGACCCTGGGAATTCGAATCCAGCCCGGTCCCGCTGCGGTGAGCTACCATCCTGCCCTGACCGTCTTCCGCGTGCTCGCCACGGTCATAGGGCTACCCTACCTTGCTCTTTCTTCCACCACCCCCTTGCTGACTGCCTGGCACGCGGGCAGCTTCGAAGGAAGATCGCCCTACCGGCTTTTTGCTCTGTCGAATTTTGCCTCCCTGCTCGCTCTGGCCACCTACCCACTGTTCATCGAGCCCGGCCTGACCATGAAGCAGCAAACGGGGTGGTGGAGTGGGGGGTTCCTGGTCTTTGCCGTACTCTGCGGGGCCATCGCCTGGCAGGGCCGCCGGCGTCCTGTTATCGCCACAGCGGAGAAGGCGGTCCTGGCCGGCCGCCCCGAGCCCTTCTGGTTTTTGCTTGCCCTGGGCGGCGGCATGATGCTGACTGCCGTAACCAGCCATATGAGCGCGAACATTGCCGCCATTCCTCTGTTATGGCTCCCGCCGCTCGCCTTGTACATGCTGACGTTCATCCTGGCCTTCCAGGGGGCCTGGAAGCCGCTTCGTCAGTCGATGCTGCGCTGGGTGTTGGTAGCGGTGGCCTCCATGGCGTACGCGCTGCGCGATATTCGCACCATCCTGCCGATTGCGGTGAGCCTCCCTCTGTTCCTGATTGCTTTGTTTCTTTGCTGCTTTTTCCTTCATGGTGAGCTCTATGAGCGACGCCCTGTCACTGCCGGCATGACCAGGTTTTACCTGGTCGTAGCCACCGGCGGTGCGGCGGGGACTCTACTGGTAGGAGTGATCTTTCCCCTGGTTCTGCGTGCCAATTACGACCTCGCCTGCACCCTGGTGGTGGTCTCATTGATCGCCCTGGCGGCGACCTGGCAAGACGGTTGGGGCGTGCGCATGATCTGGATGGCGGGTGCGGCCGCGGCGATCGTGGTCTTGAGCACCCAGGTGCGGCAATACGACGATGACGCAGTAGCTCTGATGCGCAACTTCTATGGCACTCTGCGGGTCAGGGAGTGGCACTTGCCGCCACAGTCCGACACCGACCGCCAGCTCTTGAATGGAACCATCGAGCACGGCGCGGAGTGGTTTGCTCCCCAATTCCAGGGCCAGCCATTGACCTATTACGCGCCTGACTCCGGCCTCGGTTTGGCGATGCGGCTCTGCTGTGGGGCTGGTGCGAAACGGGTGGGTGTGATCGGCCTGGGAACGGGTACGGTTGCGGCCTACGGCAATCCCGGGGACGCCATCCGCTTTTACGAGATCAATCCTCTGGTAGAGAGGCTGGCGCGGCATTGGTTCACATTCCTGCACGATAGTCCTGCGCGCATTGAGGTGATCCTGGGGGATGCGCGGCTTTCTCTTGCGGCCGAGAGCCCGCAGCATTTTAATGTAATCGTAGTGGATGCTTTTTCCGGGGATGCGATTCCCGTCCATCTCTTAACCACGGAGGCTCTGGCACTCTACCGGCGTCACTTGCAGCCCGGCGGCGTCATAGTCTTCCACGTCTCCAACCAGTACATCAACCTGGAGCCGGTCGTGGCGGCGATCGCCGGAAATGCAGGAATGAAAGCCGTGTCTGTCCACTCGCGGGGTGACGAACAGAATGGCTTCTACTATGCGGACTGGATCCTGGTCACCGCAAACGAGACGCTCTTGTCGCAACCAGAGATTGTCAACAACGGTTTCCCAACCTCGCTGCAAGCGAATGTAAGACTCTGGACCGACAACTACAGCAGCGTTTTTCCCTTGCTTAAGTGGCACAGCAAATAGCCGAGTGGTTCCGGCTACTCCCCAAAATTAATCCGCAAACCAAAGCGCGCGACCCGCGGCGAAGCCAGCGTGAGCAGGGGCGTCTTCCCCGCTTGAATCGCTCGATCGAACAGATTGTCTCCGGCCGCAAACGCCTCCAGATGGTGGCCAAAGTTATGGGAAGCGTAAGCACCGAAGCGGAAGTAGCTATGCAGCAGATACTGGTTGGCATCATCGTCGAACTGCCGCCCGCTGATACGTCCCTGCAGGCTGAGCAAACCCCACCGCCGGCGCGTCAAATCAATCTGGGTAGTCGCCATGTTGCGTGCCACCTGGGGAATCCAATTACCCACCAGGGCCGGCTCCTCCGCATTGCTGGTCACCGTCGCATCCGCGTACTGATAGCCTCCCTGGATACCCACCCAACTCGCCGGCCTGGCCGCGAAGTCGAGCGACACTCCCCGGCTTTCAATCTGCCCCAGATTCTCGCGCTTAAGCAGCTCGCTGGTAGCCGTGGTACTCAACGTCAGTGCAGTGATAGGCCGATTGATCTGCGTCCAGAAATAGCTGACCCGGACGGTGGACCCGAGCCGCGGCAGATCGGCATGAACTCCCGTTTCCCAACCCGTAGCCCGCTCCGAACGCAGGTTGGGATTGGGCAGCGTAGTCTGCGAACCGACCTGCCCGGTGCGATAAAGCTCGTTCTCCGTCGGCGCGCGGTATGCCCGAAACGCGGAGGCATTCAGAGCCAGGTTGGTCGTAAGGCGCCGCGTAATCCCGATGCGGGGATCGAACACCGTCTGGTTCAACTGAGGCAATTGGATGGGGGCGGTAACGCTGTTGTATTGGCTGGCATCGAAGTTGGAGAAGTGGTCCACTCGGGCCGAACCGCTAAGGGTCCATGCCGTCGGCGTGAACAGCACCTCCCCATACACGCCGCTCTGGCGCTGCCGTGCGGTGGTGTTGAGATACCCCTTCGAGACGGGAAACATCGTTTCGTAATCGGCCGCCCGCACATCATGGATATCTGCACCGGCCAGCAGCAAAAGATGCTTGCCTACCGGCTGGTGCCAGTGCCCAGCCGCCCCCATCTCATCCGCTGGGTCTTTCCCGATGCGGGTCAACGTCTCCGCGGTGCGTGCGGCATTGACCGTAGAGAAGGTCTGCGAATAGTGCTCATTGTCCCCAAACAGACGCACCACCAGGTTGCTCCAGTCCGCACCCCCGGCGAACCGCCACAGGCGTGTGCTGTTGATCTGGACCGGGGTGCCATTATGGCGATTTTCGTTCAAGACGCTGCCCCTCAAGAAGACCCGGCCGTCGTGACTCAGCCCGTGATCGAACTCCGTCAACGCATTTTGCGCGTGCACGTTCGATGGCTGATCGATTGGGCCGCGAAAACTCGGGGCAATCAGGATATAACCGTCCGTAGCGATGACCTGTCCGCTCGCCAGGCCCGACCATTTGCCCAGCTTTAAAATTCCCAACACCGAGTCATCCGTTGTCTCCTCCGAACCGTAGCTGGTGGACAGTTGAAAGCGGTTCGCTTCGGGCTTGACTGGGACAATGCTGATCACGCCCCCGATGGCGCTCGATCCATACAGATCAGACCCTCCCCCACGCACCAGCTCAACCGAATGGATGGAAGGCGGAGGCAACTCCTCCCAGTGGATCCAGCCGCCGAAGGGATCGTCGATCGGAATCTCGTCAAACAGCACCAGTGAGCGGCTGGCTGCGGTCGATCCCAGGCCGCGCAGCGAAACCCCCTCCGTTGTTGGGTTCGCTACCAGCGAACTGGTACGGCGAAAAAGTTCAAACCCGGGAACCTGTCGCAGCTTGTCATCGAGTGAAATCCCTGCCGCCTGGCGCAACTGCTGGGTCGTGAGAAGACGTGTACTGGAGGGGCTATCACCCGAAGCCAAGGGGGACCTATAGGCGGTGACCGTGACGCTCTCCAGCGGGTGTTCCAACAACACCTGCACGGGTGAGGGACCTTGCAGGTCCGCCGTCGTTGGCTCGAAGTGGGCGGCTGTGATCTGTACCCGGCCTGAACCCTCCGGCACGGTGAAGCTGCCGTCAGCGGCTGTGGTAGCCAGCAGTTCGCCCCCACTCCCGAGAATCTGCGCCCCAGCCACTGGCTGATTGCGTGCATCGACCACGTTGCCGGTGATGCTGGCCTGCTGCGCCCCGCCCCCTGGTGACAGCAAAAAAAATCCCACCAGGATCAAGGCGCAGCCGCAAAGACGGAGACTGGAAGCGGAGTTCCGAGGCTTCAAATATTCCCTTTCCTTGCTATATGCTTACCACGACTGTAGCCCGGATTTGTATGGTCAAGAAATCAAGCCAGCCTTCCCGCTTGCATGCGTTAACAGAAATTTGTCTGGCGCTCCCCGAGACGACACGCGAGGACAAGGGATCGCACGCTGCCTTTCTGGTCCGCAAAAAGACGTTCGCTTACTACCTGAACAATCATCATGGGGACAACATCATCAGCGTTTGTTGTAAGGCCCTGCCTGGTGAGAACCGTTTCCTTGTTGAATCGGGGCCGGACCGGTTTTACCTGCCCGCATACATCGGATCACGAGGGTGGATCGCTCTCCGCATTGATCGTGCGGCGCTGAATTGGACCGAGGTGAAAGAGCTGGTTCACGGCAGCTATTTCCAGATGGCGCCAAAGAAACTCGCTTCCCTGGTGAAGCGTTGAAAACTACTTCAGCTCTTCAAACAATTTTTCGCCTTCTCCTGGAGCAAGAAAGCGATTGGACTCGACACCATGCTGGCGCGTGTAGAGATCGTGATAACGGCCCTGGAGAGCGTATAGGGTTGAGTGCGTACCACGTTCCAAAATGAGGCCGCCCTCGACCACCAGGATCTGGTCCGCCCTGCGAATCGTTGACAAGCGGTGGGCAATGACAAAGGTGGTGCGCCCTTGCATCAGGTAACTGAGCCCGTTCTGAATCATCGCCTCCGATTCCGAATCGAGCGACGACGTGGCTTCATCGAGAATAAGAATGCGCGGATCAGCCAGAATGGCGCGCGCTATCGAGAGGCGCTGGCGCTGGCCGCCCGATAGCTTAACTCCCCGCTCGCCCACGATGGTGTCATAGCCTTCCGGAAAGCGCAGAGCGAACTCGTCGACCCGGGCGATCGCGCAGGCATTGAGAAATTGCTCCTCTGTCGCCTGCGGACGAGAGAAGACAACGTTCTCGCGAATGGTTCCGTCGAACAGAAACGATTCCTGTAACACCACTCCCAACTGGCTGCGATAGCTATTAAGGCGCACCGTCGAAAGGTCAATGCCATCGACCTGGACCTGTCCCGACGTAGGTTCATGAAACGCGCAGACCAGGCTGATAATAGTGGATTTTCCCGATCCCGATGAGCCCACCAGGGCCGTGACCGTACCGGGACGGGCATGAAAGGAAATGCCGTGCAGGACGGGCTTGTCCGGCTCGTAGGCGAAGTGCACGTCCTCGAATTTCACATCGCCGTTAATCGGTCCCAGGGTGACGGTCCGCTTGGGATCGCCGTCTTCTTCTCTCTCCGCCAGGATCTCGCTGGTACGGTCAAGTCCGGCGATGGCCTCTGTCAGCTGGGTGCCAACGTTCACCACCTGGAACACCGGAGCCACCATGAAGGCCAGGAACATAGTGTAAGTAAAGTAGTCGCCCAGGGTGATCTTGTGGGCCATTTCCTGGTGGGCGCCAAGCCACATCACCGTGGCGCCGACGACGCCCAAAATGGCGGTTGCGGCCAGCGAGAGCAATGAGGTGGCGGTCAGCGAGCGGACCACATTTTGGTAAAGCCGTTCTACTCCCTTAGCGAACACTCCGGCTTCGCGATCCTCCGCGTGGTAGCCCTTCACCACCCGCACGCCGCCCAACGATTCCGTCAGGCGCCCGGTCACCTCCGCATTGATTTTGCCCCGCTCGCGGAAGATAGGACGGATCACGGCGAATGCTTTGCGCAGAATCAGAACAAAGGTCAATACAAACGCGAAGGAGATGAGCGTTATGCTGGCGCTGATGCGCATGAGGATGAAGAAGGCCAGGACGGCGGTAAGCACACCGCCCACAAAGTCAACCAGGCCGGTACCGATCAGGTTGCGCACGCCTTCCACGTCGGTCATGATGCGCGACACCAGCACGCCCGTGCGGGTGGCGTCGTAGAAGCTCACCGAAAGACGGCCAATGTGTGCCTGCACTTGCATGCGGAGGTCCGCGATGAGCCTTTGGGCGGCCTTTGAGAGCAACTGGGTGAGGGAAAAGGATGTAATTGCCTGGATAGTCGT
>CAZSUK010000460.1:0-2540 GCA_964609355.1 uncultured Acidobacteriaceae bacterium
ATGGCCCTGAAATGGGAGTTTCCCGGAGGCAAGGTAGAAGTGGGCGAAAGCGCTGAAGAAGCGCTGCGGCGTGAGCTTGACGAAGAGTTAGGAATTGCGGCGGATATAGGCAATCGCGTGGCGCATACCCGACATACCTACCGCAGCGGAAGTGCTATCGATCTGCAGTTTTTCGCGGTATATCAGTTTGCCGGGGAAATGACGAATCGGATTTTTAATGACTTGCGCTGGTGCCCGCTGCGCGAGTTGACCCGGTACGATTTTCTTGCGGCTGACCGGATTCTCATTCGGGATTTGGCTGCAGGTAAGCTGCTCTAGACCGCCTCGCCGCTTTCAGCTGTCAGCCAATCGGAGAGAGCCATCAACTCCCGAGTGGTCGTCTTGAATGTCTTCACCACCGTCGTCACCTTACCCTCGCTCACATGACGAACGCAGGCCACCACAGAGTCCTTAGCAGATCAAGACCGGCACAATGCGGATGCAGAACTTCCATCGTTTCTCCTCTCACGCCGTCGGCTTGGAACCCCTTGTCAAAGGAATCTAAGAAGCGTGCTCCGGGGCTGTCGCCAGCCCGTGGCATAATCTGGGGTACTCTGGGGTTCCGGGTCCGACTTTAGGACGGGCTCGCTCGCACCAAAAAAAGCGACGACCTCTGTGCCCACGACGCACCCACACTCTACAACACACTCCACCCGTTTCATCCCTCTGCGAGTCAGCAACGCCGGTGCCAGACTTTAAGGAAAGGCGCAGGAAGTTCTGGGAACACACGAAACTCCAGAGGAAATCGGAGATGTGGGCCACCCGGGTGACGGGATAGAACCTAAAAGCGGGGATCGGGAAACTGCTGCTCGTCTGGTTAGAAAGGGAAGATACTTGCTTGGCCGAGGTGATGGGGTTGGGAGGAGTCTGAACGTCCCAAATAGCCTTGAACCCTGATCGCATTACACGCCACCGGTCACCATCATGACCAGTGACAACACGATGACGACGACCGCCGTAAGCCAGGCCACGACATTGAACCAGCGGGAATTTACCTGATCGCCCATCAGGTCCTTACGATTGATCAACAACAGCATGAAGATGATGACCAGGGGAAGCAGCACGCCATTCAACACCTGGGACAGGATGACCATACTGATCAGTTTGCCGTTGGGAACGAACAGGACAGCGAACGCGCCGCCCGCCACCAGAAGGGTGTAGAGCCAGTAGAAGACCGGAGCGTCTTTGAAGCCGCCGTCCAGGCCAGATTGGAGGCCCAGTCCCTCACAGACCGTATAGGCAGTGGAAAGAGGAAGGATGGAGGCGGCAAAGAGAGAAGCATTGAACAGCCCGACGGCGAATAAGAGGAACGCATAGCGCCCGGCGAGCGGCTTCATCGCCTCGGCCGCATCTGCCGCCTCGCGGATCGCTCCCATTCCATGAGCGAACAACGTGGCAGCACAAGCGACCACGATGAACCAGGCCACGATGTTGGTGAAGAACGATCCGATGATCACATCGAGACGCGAAGCCGGGTAGCTCTTTGCGGTAACCCCCTTTTCTACAATCGAGGATTGTAGATAGAACTGCATCCAGGGAGAAATTGTCGTGCCGATTACGCCCACAATCATGTAAATGTAACTTTTAGAGTGCCAGATGGAACCTCTGGGCAGCTCGACGGTGGCCACGATGGCGTCGTGCCAGCTGGGCTGGGAGAGGACGCCAGTCACGATATAGGCGATGTAGAAAACCGACGCCGCCAAAAAAACCTTCTCTACCCGCTTGTAATCCCCCTTGACCACCAGCAACCAGATAGTTAAGGCGCTCACCGGCACGGACAGGTACTTGCTGACATGAAAGAGCTGCATGCTACCGGCAATACCGGCGAACTCCGCCATCACGTTGCCGAAGTTGACAATCACCAGCAGCAGCATAAGCAGAAAGGTCATGCGGAGTCCGAACTCTTCGCGGATGAGGTCGCTCAGGCCTTTGCCGGTGACCGCACCCATGCGGGCGCACATTTCCTGCACCACCAGTAAAGCTACGGTGATAGGGAGCATGGTCCATAGAAGGGTATAGCCGAATTGCGCTCCGGCATTGGAGTAGGTGAGAATACCGCCGGAGTCGTTATCGATGTTGGCGGTGATAAAGCCGGGCCCCAGCACGGCAAGGAACAGGAGTATGCGAATTCGCCAGCGCTTGAGCATTCGTAATTGTTATTGTTTGGCTCGCAAAAATGCGATGACGTGGTCAGCCTGCACCACCCCTACCAGGCGGTTGGCTGCATTCACTACCGGCAGGGCGTGCAGGTTGTACTTGTCAAAGAGCTCTGCGACTTCATCCTGGTGTGCTTCCGCGAGACAGGAGATGATTCGCGGCTCTGAAAGAACTGCGACCCGTGTCTCCGGCAGCGCCAGGATGAGCCGAGCCAGCGGAACGACTCCGTCGAGCACATCGTCTTTTCCGGTGAGATAGATTTCCGTCATGCCCTCCGGATCTCCGTCGAACTCGCGCAAGGCTCGAACTGCGTCCGCTACCGTGGCGGCTGTTGGAACCTGTAC
>CAZSUK010000461.1:0-9423 GCA_964609355.1 uncultured Acidobacteriaceae bacterium
ATGGACGATGATGGAGGGAGAACTGGCCACGTCTTCAAGCGCCATCGCATCCGCAATTACGCTTTCGTTTGCCATGGCCGCTGCCTTTGCCGGATCCGCGGCCGTTGGCTCATCGGCTGGCGGCTTGGCTGCTTCCTGCGCCTGCTTCTGGCGCTTCTCTTCGTATGCGGCCACCTGGTTCTGGTAGATCGCCCGCTCCACTCGATCGGGGGGGAGGGGCACCTTTCCGTCGGCTACGGCACGAATCACCGCTGCAGATGGAAAGTTCTGAAGCAGATCCTGCTGGCTGAGGTGCGTGGCAGGGAAACTCTGTAGCCGCGCCTCCAGCAGGCTGTCATCGATTTGCTCAGGGTTGAGCTGCATCTCAATCCATTTTTTGACCCCAATCGTTTCTACGCGCTCCAAATCGCCGGGCCGCGGCCCAAAGGTGAGCCGATTGAGCGCGTGGGCCGTACGCTCTTCTTCCGCCATCGCCTGCGTCGCGGTCGAGCGCTTGCTATGCCAGGGCGGACTGGCGGCAGCCAGCAACAGTGCCGGCTGCTCCACCATTGAGAGAACAAGGCAGGCCGCCAGGATACGGTTAAAGCGTCCGGCGGTAAAAAACGAAAAGTAAGGCATGGCTGAGAGACTACGTTATTACGCGTCTAGAAGTATCAGACCCCTGCATGGTCCTGAAGTCGCGGATGACGCCGATTGCGTGGTGGATGGGTTACACGCGCGGAAAAGTCGCTAACCGCTGAGAAGCAGCCACCAGGGCTAAAGCCCTCAATTTAGATACCGAGCGTTCCCGCGGGTTTGAAAACCCGCTCCCCCGGACTAAAAGTCCGGGGCTGGCACCGGTTGGGCTGCGCGTTGAAAGTTCGGGGTGGCACCGACGACGTGAGTGGGTGGCCCTTTAACCCGCGGCGTTCTCGACCACGGGCCCCAGGCTGGGCGGCAGGATGCCCATGGCCTGGTAGATAGGGCGGATTTGCTCGCGAATCGCGGGCAAGCGGGTTGCGAACCATATTGCGCCCAGGATGACTACGCTCCCAGTGATGATCACGGTGTGCGGAGCACCCAGTTTGTGCGCCAGCGACCCGGCCAGCAAGCTGCCGAAGGGCGCCATGCCGACGAAGGCCATGGTGTAGTAGCTCATTACGCGGCCACGCCGGTCCTCAGGGACCACGGTTTGAATGATGGTGTTGCTGGCAGCCATTCCCTGCATCATGCCAAACCCGGTCAGCAGCATCATCACCATCGACAGCCATATCCCTCGCGAGAGCCCAAAGAGAATCAGTCCTGCGCCAAAGGTGCCGGCGGCGATGGGGATCATCCGGCCCAGCCCGAGCACGGTTTTCCGCACCGCGAGCGAGAGCGCTGAAGTGAGCGCACCCACCCCGGTTGCGCCCATCAACATGCCCAGGGTGTGCGGGCCACCATGCAGTACCTCGGCGGCAAAAATGGGCATCAACACGATGTACGGCATCCCCATGAGGCTGACCAGTGCAAATAACAGCAGTATGGTGCGAACAGGCGCAAACCCAGACACGTACGCCCAGCCCTCCTTCAATTGCGCCCACATGGAAGCAGCGGCACCGTTTCGCGCCGGCAGCGGTTTGACCCGCATGAGCGCCAGGGAGGCAATGACCGCAAAATAGCTCAAGCCATCTATGAGAAAGCAATAGCCTTCCCCGAAGGCGCCGATCACCAAACCCGCAAGCGATGGACCGACCAAACGCGCCATGTTCACCATGGAGGAGTTGAGGGCAATGGCATTGCTCAAATCCTGGCGGTCTTCCACCATTTGCACCATGAACGCCTGCCGGCCAGGCATGTCAAAAGCATTGATCAAACCTTGAAAGGCACTCAAGACCAGGATCTGCCACACGGTGATTCGGTGGGAGAGCGTCAAGCCAGCCAGCAATAGGGACTGCACGGCCGCCAGGACCTGAGTCCAGAGCAATACATTCCTGCGGTCCAGCCGGTCGACCCACACCCCGGCGAAGGGGGCCAGCAGGAAAGTAGGTATCTGTCCCACAAAGCCAACCAGCCCCAGCAGAAGGGCCGATCCGGTAAGACGGTAGACCAGCCAACTGGTGGCCACGCGGGTCATCCAGGTACCAATAACGGAGATGCTCTGGCCGCTGAAAAACAGCCTGAAGTTGCGGTGCCTCAGGGCACGCCATGTGTGGGAGAAGCGACCGCCTGCAGCACCTGCAACCAAGTCCTTCTGCTCCTGCTCAGTTGAGGTCACCTGAACTCCTCTAACTCCTTTTAGATGCGGCGAGATGCCAGCTTTGGCCAAACCTGTCTTCCCGATCGTACAATTGCCCGACGGAAATAGAGGAGCCGCCTTGTCGTTCTTTCAACATAACCCCCTAGCAGTGGTTTGGACTGTTTTTGGTTTGTTCTGGCTGCTTCCGGGAATCTTCGGAAAACGGACTATCCAGAAGCAGACCTCCCGTTCGCGGTTCGTGCAACTCGCCTTGTTAGTGGCAACGTACGTCTTGATGGCCGTTCCGGATCTGGGTTGGGGTTTGCTTAATCAACCATTGGTGCCAGCCGGCAGGACGGCAAGCGCGGTGGGTTACGGCTTGCTGCTGGCAGGCATGTTCTTCGCCGGCTGGGCGCGGATTTTCCTCGGCGGCAACTGGAGTTCTAACGTCACCCTTAAAGAGGATCACACCCTGATACGCTCTGGACCCTACAGGATTGTCCGCCATCCGATCTACACGGGGCTGCTCGTAGCCTTGCTGGGCACGGCAATTGCTCTAGGCCCGCTGCGTTGTTTTCTGGGCCTCATCCTGGCGGCGGTTGCCTGGAAGATCAAATCGATTACTGAAGAAAGATTCATGGTGCAGCAGTTCGGTGACCAGTACACCCGCTATCGAATGCAGGTAAAAGCTCTGGTTCCGTATATCTGGTAGTACGCTGCAACCCCCTGCCTTGATCCTGCACCCAAACAGACACCGCCTGTTTTTGATCCCAGCCTTCATTCAGGAAAACGAACAATCAACTGCGTTAGAACGAGGAGAAACAATGGCCACTGCAACCGTCCCCGCCGAAAAAGCCATCACCCGCGAAAAGCTGATCGCCCTGCTCAACGAAGACCTGGCGCGCGAATACCAAGCCGTCATTTCTTATGTGACCTATTCCCAGGTATTGAAGGGCGCAGCCTACATGAACATCGCGGCGGAGTTGGAGGTGCATGCCAAGGAAGAGCTACAGCACGCCATAACCCTGGCCAACCAAATCGACTATATGGGCGGCATGCCGGTGGTGGTTCCGAAGCCCGTCAAGACCTCGGAGAAGGCAGAAGAGATGCTGCGCTTCGACCTGGATAACGAGAATGAGACCATCCGCAACTATCGCCGGCGAATCCGGCAGTGCGATGCGCTGGGCGAGTATGCGACGGCGGAGCACATTCGGGAGATCCTGTTGCAGGAGCAGGACCACCAGATTGCCCTGGCCACGGCCCTGGGAGTCGATGTTCCCAACCTTAGCGAGCCTTCCGGACCGTCCCAGGAGTAAGGCGATCATTTACAGTTGAAGCAGCGCCATGTTTGAAAATCTATCCGACAAGCTGCAGCGAGCCTTCAAGAACCTCCGTGGTCAAGGCACCATCAGCGAAGAAAACATCGGGGAGGCCCTGCGAGAGATTCGCGTGGCCCTGCTCGAAGCCGACGTTAACCTGAACGTGGTCAAGGAACTTATCGACCACATCCGGGAGAAGGCTCTGGGGCAGCAGGTGATGACCGCCCTATCGCCGACCGAGCAGGTGATCAAGATCGTGCGCGACGAGCTGGTCGCCCTGCTGGGTAAAGACACGGCCCGCTTCAACTTTGCCTCCCGGCCACCCACGGTCATCCTGATGGCCGGTTTGCAGGGGTCAGGCAAGACCACCACTTCAGGCAAGCTGGCTGCATGGCTGCGCAAGGGCGGTCACCGGCCGTTGCTGGTCTCGGTGGACGTCTACCGCCCGGCGGCGCGCGAGCAACTGCGGGTGGTAGCGAATGCCATTAAGGTCAACCTGTACGAAGGGGACACCAAGGGCGAGGCGCCGGGCTATGCGCTGGTCGAGCGGCTGGCCAAAGAGGCGCGACGGGAAGCTGTCAATACCGGGTGCGACACGCTCATCGTCGATACTGCCGGCCGCCTGGCGCTGGACGAGCAGTTGATGCAGGAAATGCGAGGCCTGAAGGCGCTGCTGAACCCGCAGGAGATCCTGTTTGTGGCCGACGCCATGACCGGCCAGGACGCGGTGCACTCCGCGGGAGAATTCCACAAACAGTTGGCTTTGACCGGGACCGTCCTCACCAAGATGGATGGCGATGCGCGGGGCGGTGCGGCGCTGTCAATCCGCCACGTTACCGGCCAGCCGGTCAAGTTCATCGGTACCGGCGAAAAATCGGACGCCTTTGAGCCGTTCCATCCGGATCGCATCGTGAGCCGGATTTTGGGCATGGGCGACATGATGACACTCATTGAGCGGGCGGAAGAGACCCTGGACAAGAAAAAGCAGGAGGATTTTGCCCGCAAGGCTCTCTCCGGGGATGGCTTTTCGCTGGAAGATTTCCGCGATCAGCTGCGCCAAATCCGCAAGCTGGGCTCCATGCAGAGCATTCTCAAGATGCTGCCGTCCGTCGGCCCTTTTCAGGGTATCCAGCAGATGGCCGGGCAGGTGGATGAAGGGCAGTTTAACCGGATCGAGGCCATCATCAACTCGATGACCAAGCAGGAGCGCGATAAACACGAGATTATCTCGGGCAGCCGGCGCAAGCGGATCGCGCGCGGATCGGGAACCACGGTGCAGGAAGTTAACCAACTTCTGCGACAGTATGCCCAGATGCGGAAGATGTTCAAAAGTGCCGGCAAAGGCGGCGGCCTGCAGCGCCGCATGATGGGCGCTCTGGGTGGCATGCGGGGTATGGGCCGGTAGTTCGGCGCCGGTGCAAAAAAGTTCGCAAAACGCGCAAAAAGCGCAAGAAGTTACTTTTGATTACCAGGGTCACGCCGCAAGCAGATCTTGCGATTGCGTAAATTCTTGAAACGAAACTGGGTGCTGCGCGTCAAACGAGACCTAAGACCCGGATAGAATTCCTCTTAGTTGCCCATGTCGAAACTGCAAGATCAACTCGACCAGATCACTGCCAACACACGGAATCTAGTTCAGCCGGAGCGGCTCGAGATCAGCGAGCGGGCGGTGGCAGAACTCTATGCCACGGGGGTCGAGGAGCGGATCCTTCAGGTCGGCTCGCAAGCTCCGGAATTTGCTCTCCCGGACGCCGGAGGCCGCATTGTACGGAGCAGTGATCTGCTGGCGCTGGGACCGCTGGTGATCAACTTTTTCCGCGGTCGCTGGTGCCCTTACTGCGTTACCGAGCTTGAAACCTGGCGAGACTTGTACGGAGCGGTGCGCAAGCGCGGTGCTTTGCTGGTTGGCATCTCGCCGCAGACGGTGCGACAGAATGACTTTACCGCGGTGCAGCATGGGCTCGGGTTTCCTGTGCTGACAGATGCGGGATGCCGATTGGCGGCACAGTTCGGCTTGGCCTACGCGGTCGCGCCTTCGCAGCAACAGTATTACCGTAGCATCTTGGTGAACATTCCCCTGGTAAACGGAGATGCAAGCTGGCGGCTGCCGTTGCCGGCCACCTACATTCTGGGGCGTGATGGCACGGTTCTGTTCGCCGATGCCCATGCCGATTTCCGCGTTCGTCCGGAACCGCGGGATGTGTTGGATGTGCTTCTGCCGTAGAGCCTGGCGTCTCGTCAGCGACTTCTCCAGCAAACAGCCCGCCACTACTAGAATGAGCGAGTGAGCATACAAAGCACCACCGCTCGACTGGAACTCGCCTCGATTCTGGCCAAAGGGTTCAGCATCTCTTCGCGCAAGCGCGGCGATGAGTATTTTCAGCTGAACCGGGTAAAGGTCCGCGCGGGGTCGTCTACAGAGCTCAGTGCGGTGGTGACGGGATCTGAGCCCTACGAAGTGCTGCTGAAGTTCTCCGGAAGCAAGCTGGCGGTGTCATGCACTTGCCCTCATTTTCTGGATCATGGCCAGGCCTGCAAGCACCTTTGGGCGGCCATTCTGACTGCAGATAAAGAGAGCTTTCTGGCCGATGCAAGTTCGGCGAAAGGGATTACGCTCGACCAGGGTTCTGGCTTGCGCCCGGCTACGGTCATTATCACGCGAACGAGCCCGGCGGTGACGCCGATCAAGCCGCCGCCCCCGCCAAGCTGGAAGACGCAGATGGGCCGCGTGGTGAGCGTCGCGGCCTCCTATCGGAAGGAAGCTTCGCCCTGGCCGGCGCACAAAGAGATTTTCTACCTCCTGGATGTCCCCAAGAGCCAAGGGGCGCGTCGCGCGGTACTCACAATTGCAACGGGTGAACGGAAAAAGGAAGGTGGGTGGAAGAGTATTCCCCGGCCCTTTTCGATTCATCGCGACCGGATCGCCGGGCTGCCTGCGCTAGAGGACCGCGAACTGCTGTCCATGCTGCTTGGTGGAGAACAGTATTCCTCGTACGGCTATCTTGAGTCTTACGATCGCGGATCTACGACGTTTTCCCTCGCGTCGGTCACGGCTGAAACGATACTCCCCAGGGTGGTTCGCACTGGACGGTGCTTGCTACCCCTGGCCCAGGATGAGATAGACAAGGCCCCTCTGCAATGGGACGATGGCGAGCCATGGACATTCGTACTGGAGGTTCGCGGCGACCCGAGGGAAGGCTGGAAGTTGAGCGGAAGTTTTCGCCGCGGCCCAGAACGAATGGGGATTGACGAACCGTTGCTGGTAGTCCGTGGCGGCTTTTTGTTTACCCGAGAGCGGGTGGCACGGCTGGCAGAGGACGAGACTTTTCCCTGGATTGGCGGGCTCAGCAACAACAACACGATCGTTTTTTCGGAAGAGGAGCGAGAAGAGTTTTTCAGCCACTTGATATGTTCGCCCGCCCTGCCCCTTTTGGACCTGCCCGAGGAACTGCAGTACGAAGAGGTGACGCTCTCTCCGCGCAAGTGCCTCAAGATCTCCCAGAACCGCTACAGTTACAGTAAAGGTCAAATGCGGGCGGAATTGTGGTTCGAGTACGGAGCCCGCTCGGTGCCGGCAAACGATGTGGCGCGCGGAATTTACGAGGCTTCTACGCGACGCTTTTTCCGCCGCGATTTTAACGCTGAAAAAGCCGCATCGGCGCAATTGTCCGAAGTTGGCCTGCGCTACGTGGAAGATCACTGGGGCAAGGACGCGGGATGGAATGTGGCTGCCAGCAAGCTTCCGCGCGTGGTGCGCGCGCTGGTTGAGTCGGGTTGGCACGTGGCCGCGGAAGGAAAGGTGTTTCGTCAGCCCGGGCAGAGCACCGTTTCCGTGGCAAGCGGGGTGGACTGGTTCGAGCTTCACGGCGCGATTGAGTTCGGGGACGCCAGCGCGCCGTTGCCGCAGTTGCTCGCGGCCCTCAAACGCGGCGAGACCATGGTTACGCTGGGGGACGGCTCCTACGGTTTGCTGCCGGAAGAGTGGCTGCGCCGCTACGGACCGGTGGCCGCGATGGGCGAGGCGGAGGGCGATTACATTCGCTTTCGTTCCAACCAGGCTGGAGTTCTCGATGCGCTGCTTGCAACCCAGCCTGCGGTGGATTGCGACGAGGCCTTCCGGCGTGTGCGCCAGGAGTTGGCGGGGTTTCATTCGATAAGCGCTGCCCCACAACCAGCAGGGTTCCAGGGGCGGCTGCGTGACTACCAGCGCGAAGGCCTCGGGTGGATGCATTTTCTGCGGCAATTCTCTTTCGGCGGATGCCTCGCCGACGATATGGGCGTGGGCAAGACAGCACAGGTGCTTGCCCTGCTGGAGACCCGCCGCGAGCTGCGTGCCCAGGGTAAGATCGGCGCGCCCTCGCTGGTCGTGGTTCCGAAATCCCTCATATTTAATTGGAAGCAGGAGGTCGAGCGATTCACTCCCCAGATTCGCGTACTCGATTACACCGGCATTGCGCGGAACAAAGACGACCTGTCCCGCTATGACGTCATCCTCACCACTTACGGAACCCTGCGACGGGACGCTCTGCACTTCAACGAGCAGGTGTTCGATTACGTCATTCTCGATGAGGCGCAGGCGGTGAAGAACGCAAGGACTGAATCGGCCAAGGCAGTTCGTCTGCTACGCGGCAACCATCGCCTGGCACTGAGCGGGACGCCGGTGGAAAATCACCTCGGCGAGCTTTGGTCGCTGCTGGATTTTCTAAACCCTGGCATGCTGGGTGCGTCCGGGGTGTTTCAGCTTGCCGGCGGGGCGATGCGGAACCCCAGCGACGACGCGCGCAAACTGCTCGCTCACGCGCTACGACCCTTTCTTTTGCGGCGTACCAAGGAGCAAGTGGCCACGGAACTGCCGCCGAAGATTGAGCAGACCATCTATTGCGAGATGGAACCGCGGCAGCGCACGCTCTACAACGAGTTGCGGGAACATTACCGGAAATCGCTAATGCCCAAGATCAATACGGACGGCATCGCGAAGTCGAAGATACAAGTTCTGGAAGCTCTGCTGCGCCTGCGTCAGGCGGCCTGCCATCCGGGGCTGGTCGATCGAAAACGGGCCCAGGATCCCAGCGCGAAGCTGGACGTTCTTATCGAGCAGCTACGGGCGGTGCTGGAAGAAGGACATAAGGCGCTGGTGTTCTCGCAGTTCACCAGCCTGCTAGGGATTCTTCGCGTAGCTCTCGAGGCGGATGGCATCGAATACGAGTATCTCGATGGCAAGACCAATGATCGACAGGCCAGGGTTGAGCGGTTTCAAAATGATCCCGGATGTCCGCTCTTTCTTATCAGCCTGAAGGCCGGCGGGGTGGGTCTGAACCTCACCGCTGCGGACTACGTGTTTATCCTCGACCCCTGGTGGAATCCGGCCGTCGAGGCACAGGCTGTTGACCGCACGCACCGCATTGGCCAGCTGCGACAGGTGTTTGCCTATCGACTTATCACTCGCGATACTGTCGAGGAAAAGGTTCTGGAACTTCAGCAGAGCAAGCGGAGCCTTGCTGACGCTATTATTGGAGCGGAAAATAGCCTTATTCGTGATTTGCGTCGAGAGGATATTGAGTTGCTACTGTCGTGAAGGGCGAAGCCGTTATATTTCCTGGGATGGTTTTAGGATTCGTAACTACCGTTGCACCTTGGCTTTTCGTCCCGCTATAGAGTTGTCGGTGGCCGGATTTACAGGCTGCGGAGAAAATCGCGACCGGGCAGAAAGGACGTTGGTGCAGGAGTTGCAGCGGCTAAAGCCCATATTTTTAGCGCTTTAACGGCCCGACTAAAGTCGTGCCCTGATACAAAGCCTTAGAGCGGTGACGATCGGAAAAACGGATCTCTTGTGCGAAAAGTCGTTGTCCCGTATAGAAAGATGCCCTCAGCGGCTAAAGCCGGCTATGGCAGTGTCATTTACGGCAC
>CAZSUK010000462.1:0-3531 GCA_964609355.1 uncultured Acidobacteriaceae bacterium
CGCTGCCGCGCTCTTGTTTGCCGGCATTCCACTGCTGGGTGCGGATCAGCATAATGGGCGCAAATACACCCCGCCGCCAGCGACCGCGACCATCAAAGTCACCGTATTGCGCTCGACCAACGGGAAGCCCATCCCCAACGCCGCTGTCGTCTTCCATCCCATGGAGGGCGATAAGGATAAGGGAGCGCTCGAGCTCAAGAGCAACGAAGACGGCATGGTCACCATTGACGTGATTCCCATAGGGGACACTGTGCGTTTGCAGGTGATTGCAGACGGCTGGAAGACCTTTGGCGACGATTACAAAATCGATACTGACAGCAAAGAGATCGTGGTCAAGATGAAGCGGCCATCCGAGCAGTATTCGCTTTACGGCGACGGAAAAGGAACTTCGACCACCACTACCGCTCCGAAGGGCGAATCCAACAGCGCCAAACCCTCTCCGCAAACGCCCTTGCCGCAATAGATTGAAAAGCCTGCAGCATAAAACTGCGCTGGTGACCGGCGCCGCGAAGCGCATAGGCAGGAGTCTGGCGTTGGGCTTGGCGGGAGCCGGGGCAGACGTTGCCATCACCTACAGAGATTCCGCCGCCGAAGCTCAGGCCACAGTCGAAGACCTAAGGCGTCTCAACGTGCGCGCAACCGCCGTGCGATGCGACGTACGCGACCCGGAGAGTGTGACCGCCGCCGTTGTGGCCGTGGTCGAGCAGTTGGGCCGGCTCGACATCCTCGTCAACAATGCGGGAACCTTTGAGACCGCGGTCCTTCAATCGATTACCGTGCCTCAATGGGACAGGATGTTCGAGACCAATACCCGGGGACCATTTCTTGTGTCCCAGGCAGCCTACCCACACCTGCACAAAGCCAAAGGACGGATCATCAACATCGGTTCACTGGGCGGCCTGCATCCCTGGCCTACACACGGTCATTACTGCACCTCGAAAGCCGCGCTGCACATGTTAACGCAGACGATGGCCAAGGCCTTTGCGCCGGAGATCAGCGTAAACTGCGTGGCGCCGGGCATGATCGTGAATGGAGAGGTCGATCCCGCCTACGAGCATTTCGCCCAGAAGACGCCCATGCAGCGCAACGGCACAACCACGGATGTAGCCGAGGCAGTTTTGTTCTTTGCCCGGGGGCCGCACTTCATCACCGGACAAATCCTGGCCGTAGACGGCGGACTAGGATTGTAAAGGCTCGCTAGCAGTCTTCGTTCCGAGGCATAACGACCCTTCCCTCATGGGCCTTCGGGCCACCCAAGGCGATGAAAAACGGCTCCTATCCAGCAACTACTCTCACTGGAAGGACCGCCCTCCCCTTTGTCATCTCGACCGGAGCGTAGCGCAGTGGAGAGATCTGCGGTTCAGCGGTCCTTTCTTGGAAATGTTTTTTCGACCCGCAGCGCAGTGGGGGAACCCGCACCTTCCGTCCCTACCACCCAAACATCTTGTTAAGTAGCCCAGAGGAATGCTTGGGGTCCAATTCCGGGTGCAGCCCTTCAGGTTCTGGCTGAGGAGGCAAATTTTCACCAAAATACGCAGCATGCGGATTGTGGGTGCAAAGCCGGTCCGCGGTTTCGACCCCATATTTATCCGCCACCAACTGGTATGCATCGCGCAGCATAGGTGGCCGCGAAGTGAGGTCGTGCGCATCGGTGGCAATGAAGTTAACCCAATTCCGGCGCAGCAACTCATGCGAAACCCGCTGCGCAATCTTGCCAAACCGGCCGGTGAGGGAAGCGGCCGTAATCTGGATGTAGCACCCCGCCCGCAGCCAGTCGGCCATCTTTTCAGGATGCCGCGCCAGCACCGGGTTACGTTCCGGGTGGGTAATGATAGAGGTCAACCCAGCCATCCCCAGGCGGAAGAATATCTCCTTCATATTCTGCGAGATTCCGTGATCCGGGAATTCCACCAGCAAATATTGCTTGCCATTGATGGAGTACTTCGCCGGGTTGGCGATCGCATCCTCAATGTTGTCGAACATAAGGTGAAAATCACAGCCCAGCGCAAGCGAGATTCGGTTGCCCAAATACCGGCGCACCATTTCCAGCCGTTCCAGGTTCAAAGCCGGGTCGAACTTGAAATGCTCGCTGGAATGGGGCGTGCACACAATGTGCGTGACCCCGTTCTGCGCCGACATCTCTGCCATGGCCACAGAAATTTCAATATCAGAGGGCCCATCGTCCAAGCCGAACAGCAAATGGTGGTGGATATCGATCATCAGGATCCTGAATTACCTGGCCATCGCGCTCACTAGCGACGCAAACAGTAGCAAGCCGTCCGATGAGCCCAATTGTGTCTCGCTCGACCGGTCCGGGTGGGGCATCATTCCCAGGACATTGTTACCTTCGTTCAGTACTCCAGCAATGCAACTAATGGATCCATTGGGGTTGGCTCCGGAGGTAACCTCCCCCGACGGAGTGCAATAACGGAACGCAACCCGGTCGCTGCGCTCCAGTTCCGCCAGGGTGTCCGGGTCGCAGAAGTAATTTCCCTCCATGTGCCCGATCGGAATCTTCAGTACCTGCCCAGGATTGAGCGCCTGTGTAAACGGGCTGTTGGCGGTCTCCGTCCGCACGTAAACCTGCTTGCAGATATACCGCAGGCCGGCATTCCTCAGCAGTGCACCCGGCAGCATACCGCTTTCGCACAAAATCTGGAAACCATTGCAGATACCAAGCACCAGGCCGCCGCCGGCAGCAAACTTTTTCACCGACTGCATCACCGGCGAAAAGCGGGCAATCGCCCCGGTTCTCAGGTAGTCCCCGTAAGCAAAACCTCCCGGGACCACGATGGCATCGCAGTTCTCCAGGTTCTCTGACTGGTGCCACAGAAACGTCGCAGGCTGACCGGCGATGTCATGCAGGGCATGAAACGTGTCGTGGTCGCAATTGGAGCCAGGGAAAACCAGCACGCCGAATTTCATGTCTATAGGCTAGCAGTTTTGTCCCCGGGCAGGGTGCCTGTGAGGATGCTTGGTTTTGCCCTGTTTCCAGGAGTATCGTCAGCAGATGGCTGATCCCGTGCCACCAGAGCCTTCTCCCGCGCAGGATGAATCCAGGGCACTGGAGCCTGTTCCGCCGGTGTCAACTACCGGGACTCATCTGCGGACAGCCGGCAAGGCGCTGGTCAACTGGTGGCGGGCGGTCACCATTCAAGGCCTCTGCGTTGCGGTCTTGTGGCTGATCGGACTTCTGCTACTCAGGGTGCCGCTGGCGCCGGTCTGGGCTCTGGTCGCCGGCCTGATGACTCTTGTGCCCAACTTCGGCGGAGTGATCGCCCTCCTGGGGCCCGCCTTCTCCATCCTGGTCACCCAACCCAGCATGGTTCGCTTGTGTGTCCTGCTCGGCATGTACGCGGTCATTGTTGTCCTGGACCAACTCTTGCTACAACCGCTCATCCTGAAACGCGTGACCCGGGTGCCCGTCTGGGCCTCCATCCTGGCTCCTATCGTGCTGGGCATTGTCATTCCCTTTTGGGGAATCTTGCTGGCTCCTCCGTTGCTGGCCGTGGTTTACGCTTTCCGCCGTCC
>CAZSUK010000463.1:0-10469 GCA_964609355.1 uncultured Acidobacteriaceae bacterium
TGAAGGACGTTACGACCAGGTCTCTCATCACACCATTTACCTGGCGGAGGACTATCGCCAGAACCTGCGTGATATTGAAGAACTGCACCAGCTCTCCGACGATCCCTCGTTCTATGTGCAGAATGCCTGCGTCACCGATCCGTCGCTCGCGCCGAAGAAGATGAGCACGCTCTACGTTCTGCTTCCGGTGACCCACGAGCATCGCAATGTCAATTGGGCGGCGGAGCAGGCGCGCTTCCGCTCTCTGGCGCTTCACCAGTTGGAGAAGATCGGCATCAAGGATGTGGAGCGCCGGATCCGTTTCGAGAAAGTGGTTTCGCCTGCCGGATGGCGAACAGAATTCGCACTGCATAAGGGATCCACCTTCAGCATGGCGCACAATCTAGGGCAGATGCTTCACCTCCGGCCGCACAACCGGTTTGAAGATCTGGACCGCGTTTACCTCGTGGGCGGCGGTACCCATCCCGGAAGCGGCTTGCCGGTGATCTTCGAGTCCGCCCGCATTACGGCTCGCCTCTTGCTCGAAGACCTGAAGGTCGAGCCTCAATGGGATACCTCCCCCGTGTTGCCCGAAGCCGCGATGTACGAAGCCGCTTCGTAAAATGATCCTAGGGTGCACAATCAGAACTATGCCGCTCAGCGCACAGCGTAAAAGCATGTCATCCACTGCCCGGATTACGTCCCTGGGGCAGGCACGGACGGCACAGCAGATTTGGGCAACAAAAAGCTTGCGGCAGCGCCTTGCGCTGTTGCGCCGGGCACGACATCGCATCGCTGCATCGGGAGTTGACCTCGCGCAGAGCGTTGCCTGCGAGCAGCCTGGTGCATTGCATCGCAGCGTGGCGGACACCCTCGTGTCGGAGGTACTGCCGCTGGCCGAGGCCTGCCGTTTCTTGGAGCGCGAGGCGTCCTGGATTCTTGCCCCGCAGCGGCTCAGTTCACACCTCCGCCCCTTTTGGCTTCGCCAGGTCAGTGCGGAGACCAGGCGGGAGCCCCTTGGTTTGGTCCTGATCATAGCGCCCGCCAACTACCCGCTTTTCCTCCCCGGGGTGCAGGTGTTGCAAGCGCTGGCTGCGGGCAACGCTGCCTTGTGGAAGCCCGCGCCGGGCGGTACGGCGTCCGCGGAAGCCTTGCGCGATGTCCTCGTCGGCAGCGGTCTTGATCCCGCATTGCTGCAAATATTGGACGAATCGCCCGACGCTGGCCTCGATGCCATCAGCAGCGGCGTGGATAAGGTGTTTCTCACTGGCTCCGCTGCCGCCGGCACGGCAGTTCTGTATCAACTGGCGCCGCATCTGACTCCTGCTGTCATGGAGTTGTCCGGGTGCGATGCTGTTTTCGTGCTGCCCGGCGCCGATGTCCACCGTACCGCTGCCGCACTGGCTTTTGGACTGCGGTTCAATGGATCGGCCACCTGTATGGCTCCTCGACGCGTCTTCCTGGTAGGGGATCATCCCGAGGTGATGCCCGCTCTCCTGGCCGAAATCAAAAGTCTCCCTCCCATCCCGTTGCCGGTTCGCACCCAGGTCCAACTGGCTGAGCTGTTCGAAGACGTCCATCGTCTGGGCGGCTGGATAGAACTGAATGGGTCTCTGCAGGAACTGCGCTACGCGTTGGTCACAGGAACCACCGCCCAGATGCGCATCGCGCAAGCCGATGTCTTCGCGCCCGTCCTATCCATTTTCCAGGTGCCGGACGTCGATGCCGCCATTGCCGCTCATGCGCCGTGTCCCTTTGCGCTTACTTCGGCCATCTTCGGGCCGGAGCGCCCGGCGCAAGCCCTCGCCTCACGGCTCCCGGTGGGTACGGTGCTGATCAATGACCTTATCGTTTCGACCGCCGATCCCAGGGTCAGTTTCGGGGGACGCAGGGCCAGCGGTTTCGGCACCACCCGCGGCCGCGAGGGCTTGCTGGAGATGACTACCCTCAAGACGATCGTCGCCCAGCGCAGCCGCGACCTGCGTGCCTATCGCCCCACTACGTCAAGGCATCAGCCGTTCTTTGCCGCTTACCTCGAGGCCGTTCACGGTGGAAGCTGGTTGGCCCGCTGGAACGGGCTGCGCCGGCTGTTGCGGGCGGCAGCCCGGCTCGACTGAGACAGGAGAAAAGTCCCATGCGTGTAGCAGTAATCGGTTCCGGATTGGGAGGACTCTCGGCGGCTTGCACTCTCGCCGCACGCGGTTACGAGGTCGAAGTATTCGAGAAAAATCCCTGGTTGGGCGGCAAAGCGGCCGTTCTCGAAGAGCAGGGTTTCCGCTTCGATATGGGCCCCACCATCCTGATCCAGCCCTCGGTGCTGCGGCGCATTTTCTGCGAAGCCGGCCGCAACATGAGCGACTACCTCGATATGGTGCGTCTCGATCCGCAATGGCGCTGCTTCTTCGACGACGGAACCGTTCTGGACCTCAAAGATAATCTGCGCGAAATGGCCGCCTCGCTCGAGGGCAGGGAACCCGGGCTGGGCCGCCGCTTCAGCGAGTTCATGGAGCTTTCCCAAAGGCTGCACACCATCTCCGACAAGTTCTTCTTCTGGAAGTCCGTCGGCTCCATGCGCGATACCTTTGATATTGGTGGAAGCTTCCAGCTTTCGGTGCTTAAGGATGTTCTCAGCATGCGCCTGGGGCAGAGTGTCTCCGGAACCATACGCGAGTTCATCAAGGATCCGCGCGTCGCCCAGATGCTGGATCATTACGTGCAGTACGTAGGTTCATCGCCCGATAATTCTCCCGCGATTCTTTGCTCCATCGGTCATATGCAGGCGGAGCAAGGTATCTGGTATCCGAAGGGCGGAACACGCGCCGTGCCCCAGGCTCTCGTCCGCCTGGGCAGCGAACTCGGCGTGCGATATCACACCTCGGTTGACGTCGCGCGGCTGCTGACTGCCGGTGGCGCTATCTCGGGTCTTGAGACAGGCAGCGGAGAAATCCATCTCTTCGACGCTGTTGTCTCGAACGAAGATGCGGTACGCACGTATCGCGAGCTCATCGGCGGTACGATCGCCGACTCCTTCGAGAAGCGGAGAGAATACGAGCCCGCTTGTTCCGGAGTGGTACTGTACCTCGGACTCAATCAGCGCTACGAGCATCTGGCGCATCACGATTTTGTTTTTTCCCGCGATCCGCATGAGGAGTTTCATCACATTTACGATCTGGCCGAGCCGGCGCCCGACCCCACTTGTTACCTCGCCTCCACATCGGGCACTGATGCAACCACTGCCCCGGCAGGTGGCGATGCGCTTTATGTGTTAGTGCACACTCCGTTCCTGCGCCCGCGGCATGATTGGTCGAAGATGTTTCCTGCCTACCGCCAGGTCATTCTCAACAAACTCAAGCGAACCGCCGGATTAACGGATATAGACGACCGCATCGTCTTTGAGCGCAGTCTCACGCCCGTCGATATAGACGAGCGGTATCGTGTGCTCAACGGGGCAATCTACGGTATCTCGAGCCATGGCCGCTGGAATGGCGCCTTCAAGCCTGCCAATGCCAGTCCCGATCTCGAAGGCCTCTACCTGGCTGGGGGGGCGGCACACCCGGGGCCGGGGATGCCCATGGTGATGATGAGCGGATGGATCGCTGCGGATGCGCTCGACCAGCACTATCGCGGGGCGGAGGCGGCTGTTTCTGCGCGCAAGCAGGCAGAGCAGCTCTTAGCCCATGCCTAACGCGCTGGTTCGTCCGTCGCGGCGCCTGCTCTCGTTCTTTGCCACCTATCTCCACTGGTACGTCGGGCGTCACTTTCACGCGATTCGTGTGGCCAATGCCAGCCGTTTCCCCAGCGTGAACGGTCCGCTGATCGCCTACAGCAACCACGCTTCCTGGTGGGACCCGCTTGCTTTGATCTTGTTTTCGCGGTACTTTCTTCCCACCTCGGATCACTACGCTCCTATGGACGCCACTGCCCTGAAACACTACGGATTTCTACGCAAGCTGGGCCTGTTTCCGATTGAGACGGGAACCAGCCGCGGAGCGGTCCAGTTCTTGCGTGCAGCGGAAGAAGTTCTGTCGCGGCCCCATTCCGTTCTGTGGGTTACTCCGGAGGGGCGTTTCACCGACGTGCGCACCCGTCCGGTAGTCTTCCGTCCCGGGCTGGCAGCGCTGGTCGCCCGGCTCGGCGCATGTACCCTGGTGCCGATGGCTGCCGAATACACCTTTTGGGATGAGCGCCTGCCGGAGATCCTGATCTGCTGCGGCCAGCCGATAAAGGTGAGCAAAGGGCGCCAGCTCAGTACAGAGGAATGGAATGAACGGCTGTGCGCGGCGATGGCCACCACCCAGGACGAGCTTGCCGCACTCGCTAAACTGCGCGATCCGGCTGACTTCGAAACCATCCTCTCCGGGCGTGTGGGCATCAGCGGTGTCTGCGAGGGTTGGAAGCGGCTTCTGGCCCTGCTGACCGGGCGTGCCTATCAGCCCAGCCATGGGAGCATACCCCGCCGATGAGTACCATCATTGTTCTCGCATTTTGGTGTGCGATCGTGCCCGCGATGCTGTGGCTCTGGAACATGCTTATTTATCGCGAGCCTGCCGCCGCCAGCTGTGGCGACACCGGTACTTGCCTATTGTCGGAAGGGGTCTCTGTACTCATCCCTGCTCGCAACGAAGAACGCGTGATCGCAGCATCGATTGAAAGACTGCTCGCCTCTCGCGGGATTGAGATTGAGATCGTTGTGCTCGATGACGGCTCGACGGATAGAACTGCAGAAATCGTACGAAATACCGCCGCACGGGATGCGCGGGTACGCCTGCAATCTTCGCCTCCGCTGCCAGGAGGGTGGAATGGCAAGCAGCATGCTTGCTACGCGCTTGCCCAGATGGCTCGATCGAGTGTGCTCTGCTTTCTCGATGCGGATGTACGTCTCGCCCCCGAAGCTCTGGCGGAAATGTCCGGGTTTCTGTCCAGCACCGGGTCCGATCTGGTGAGCGGCTTTCCCCGCCAGGAGACGGAAACACCGCTCGAGTGGCTATTATTGCCGCTGATCCAGTTTGTGTTGCTTTCTTATTTACCCCTGGCCGCCATGCGTGCTCTGACTGCCTCCGGCTTTGCGGTGGGGTGTGGGCAGTTCCTGATGGTGCGTCGCGAAGCCTACCGCAAGAGCGGCGGTCATGCAGCAATTCGTGCCACCATGCACGATGGGCTATTGTTGCCAAAGCTTTTTCGCCGTAACGGTCTGCGTACCGACATTGCCGACCTTACGCATCTTGCCACTTGCCGCATGTACCAGAATGCATCCGAAGTGTGGCGCGGCTTATCGAAGAACGCTACGGAGGGCATGGCGACGCCGGCGCGCATCTTGCCCTTCACTTTCCTGCTCCTCTTTGGGCAAGTCATTCCCGCGGTACTCGCCATCTCGTTGGCCATTGCTCCAGCGTCGTTCAGCGCGCATGAACGCGCGCTGATATTTGTAAGTGTGGCTGCTTCGTTTGTTCCCCGCATCCTCTCAGTCTGGAAATATCGTCAATCGCTATTGGGAGCTTTGCTGCATCCGCTTGGAGTCACTTTATTGCTTGTTCTTGAGTGGTATGCCCTTGTTCGCAAGCTTGCCGGCCAACCCGTCACCTGGAAAGAACGCGCCTATCGCATGGGATAATGCAACCGTTCCCTCACGGGATGCATTTTAATTCTTATGGGTAAGCTAAAGCCCTGGGTGGCTCTTTTCCTGATCCTCTTCACTGTTTCCACGGTGCGTGCCGGCGCTGATTTCAGCCAGCGACTTGCCGAAGCGCGGCGTCAGTATTTTGCCAACCTTCAAGGGGATCATGCGGCAGGCGACCAGGCTCGCGCGAGCTTTCGAGCCCTTGCCCACGATTACCCGGAGCAGCCGGTGGTCGAAGCCTACAGCGGCAGCCTGGAGCTCTTGGAAGCGGCTCGCACCTGGGCGATTTGGGATAAGCGCAGGCTGGCAAATGAAGGTCTACAAAAGATGGACCAGGCGGTGAACCGTGCGCCCGGCGATCTGGAGGCTCGTTTCATCCGTGCCGCGTCCTGTTGGCATCTACCCTTTTTCTACAAACGCAAAGAACAGGCTGCGAACGACTTCACTGTGATTGCCCCTCAGGCAGAGGCTGCCGCAGCTAAGGGAACGCTGCCTCCCGAACTCGCCGCAGCCGCACTCGACTACTACGGCCAGGTGCTTATGGACCGCAGCGACAGTCACGGTGCCAAACAGGCCTTTGAAGCCGCGGTGCGCGTCGACAGCGCTAGCCCTGCCGGCCGCGATGCGCAAAAACGTCTTCGCAGCGAGTAGCGCAAATCACTTGAGCGGCTTGCGCGCGAAGTAGTAAAGCGAACCTGCCAGCAGAACAAACATCAACACCGACACCCAATCGTGGTGCAGGGGATTGGTTGCAGGGAACAACAACACGTCCTGCTTACCCACTGCAGTCTCATACAACTTGAGCGCGACGCCCATTAATCCGACAATCCCGCCGGCCGCAATCAGTCCACTGGCATAGAGAGAACCCGGGCTGATCTCACTCTCACTTTCCGCCTTCTCCGCCGCACTATCAATCATCCAGCGCACGATGCCGCCGGCAAAGATCGCCAGCGTGGTAGCGATGGACAAATATGCGCCCACGGCAAACGATAGCGAGCGGACCCCCAACAACTCCACCGCGATCACCAGGAAAACGCCCAGCAGCACCAGCCCCCAGGGCAATTTGCGGCCGAGGATTCCGTTCACCACCGTAGCCATCAGCCGGGCTTGCGGAGCCGCCGCCTTTTCGCTCCCAATCCCCTGGATCCACTGCACCTCAATCTGCTGCGTCTGTGGATTGTAGAGATATTTCCCATCGGCCAACTCAGCTGAATTGAGCGCGTTCAGAAGCATATAACCATTCCCCGGCCGATTCTCATTCGTCTTGTTTGCCGTGATCACATGGATCTGGGCCTGGTGGAAGTGTTCCTCTTCTACCTGCACCCCACTGTGAGCCACGGACATGTCCCAGGGCTTTGCCGTCTGCCGAAACTCCGCCAGCCCCTGGTTCATCAACTGCAGCGTCGCTCCAATCGCCAGCGTCGAAACACAAGCGCCAATCACCAGGGCGATCTGTTGCTTGCGCGGAGTCGCACCGATCAGAAAGCCGGTCTTGAGATCCTGCGAAGTGTCGCCCGCGTTGGCCGCCGCGATGCACACGACGCCTCCGATGGTGATGGCCAGGGCGCCAAACGCAGGTGCCGTCCAACCTTTGACCAGAAAGATTGCCGAGGTGGCCATGAGGGTGGCAATGGTCATCCCTGAGACGGGGTTCGAAGAGCTGCCAATCAAACCACAAATGCGAGAGGACACAGTTACAAATAGAAATCCAAAAAACGCCACCAGCAGCGACGCAGCCAGATTCGCCAGCCAACTAACCTGCGCGCCGGGCACTGGCTTGAACGTCAGGAAGAAAAACATCAGCAATACCAGCAACAGTGATCCGCCGATCACCACGGTCAATGAAAGGTCGTCATCGGTTCGCAGCGTAGCGCTCTTTACCTTGCCGCCCGAGCGCAGGTCTTTGAGCGCTGCGCGTAGGGCGCCAATGATCGTCGGTAGGGTCTTGATCAGGGTGATCAGCCCGGAGGCCGCGACCGCACCCGCGCCCATGGGGCGAACGTAAGACGCCCACAGATCGCTGGGAGACATTTGCGCGATTGGCTTGGTCCCGGGGTAGATGGCCTGCGGAAAGTGGGAGCCGAAGAAGTAGATGGCCGGCATGAGCACCAGCCAGGAGAAGACGCCGCCGGCAAACAGCAGGCCGGCAATTCTGGGCCCGATGATGTAGCCCACGCCCAGGTATTCCGGGGTGACGTCGGCGCGGATAGCGGAGCCCTTAAACCACTGCGGCTGGTAGTCCGGGGTGCCGGGCCATGCACCGAACAAATTCTCATTCTGGAAAAAGGTATAGAGGCCGCCCAGACCAAGTCCGAGAAACACGCGTCCGGCGAAGGAGCCACCGCGCTCGCCCGCCAGCAGCACATCGGCGCACGCTGTGCCTTCGGGATAGGTGAGACGGCCATGCTCCTCGACAATCAATTGTCGCCGTAACGGGATCATGAAGAGCACTCCCAGCAGCCCACCCAGCAGCGCCAATATAAAAATGCGCGAATACTCCAGGTCGAAACCGAGAAAGATGAGCGCCGGCAACGTGAAGATCACCCCGGAGGCAATAGACTGTCCGGAATTGCCCGTCGTCTGCACAATGTTGTTTTCGAGAATGGAGGCGCGACCGAACGCGCGCAGCAGGCTGATCGAAAGCACTGCGATGGGGATCGACGCGCCGACGGTCAGGCCGGCACGTAAGCCTACATACACGGTCACGGCGCCAAAGAGCAGACCAAAAATGCAGCCCAACACCAGCGCGCGGGTGGTCAGTTCAGGGCGAGTTTCTGTGGGCGGAACGAACGGCTGAAAAGCTTGCGGAGTTTCTTGAACTTGCGGCTGGCTCGGCATGGAAACACTCTAATCTAATAAAAGCAATGCGCAAGCTTCTCGCCTACTCTGCCATCTACTTCCTCTGGGGCGCGTCGTTTCTGGCTATCCGGCAGGTGGTTGCCGTGACTCCGCCTTTCTTTGCCGCTGCGTTCCGATTCTCGTGCGCCGGGGCAATTCTCTACGCTTATAGCTGCGCGATGGGGGTGCCGCAGCCAAACCGGCGGCAATTGATCAGCACTGCGGGGCTTGGCCTGGTGATGTTTGCCGGCGACTATGGCTGCCTTTTCTGGGGGGAAATGGTAGTCCCGTCGGGCCTGGCGGCCGTGATTGCCGCAACCATTCCGGTGTGGGTGCTGCTGGGCGAGTGGCTATTTGCCGGTTCTCAGAGGCCGACGCCTAAGGCTTTGGCCGGCGTGGTTCTGGGCATTTCAGGCGTAATCCTGCTGATGCTTCCGGCCGGGTTTCATGACAGCGGCTTCAGCGTATCGTCGCTGGTCCTGCTCCTGGGCTCGTTCTGCTGGGCGGGTGGAACGGTGGCCAGCCGCCACCTGGATCTGCCACGGCAACTCAGCATGAGTGCCGGCTTGCAGATGACCTGGGGCGGCGGGTTTCTGCTCCTGCTTTCCGCCGCGACGGGTGAGCTGCGCAGCCTCCCAGGCCTGGCTCATCGATGGGACTGGCATCTGGCATTTGCCATGGTCTATCTCGTCGTCTTTGCCTCGATCGTTGCGTTTACCGCCTATGTCTGGCTCATCGCCCGGGATCCCACGACTCGCGTCGCCAGCTATGCCTACGTCAACCCGTTGGTCGCTTTGCTGCTTGGCTGGCTGATCGCACAGGAACGGCCCACGCCCCTGCAATACGCGGGAGCCGCGCTGGTGCTGGCCGGGGTAGCTTCAACGATTGCGGGAAAGCGTGTTGCACAGCGTGAACCTGCCGGGAAAGTGGCCTAAACCGGGACTGGCTTTCCGGCTCGTCTTCCCCGTATACTCTGCTCATCAGCGGCAGGGCAGCTCGAGACGCCTCGCCGGCCTGCTGTGAGGTGCGTCTTTTCTGGTCAGACTGAATCCCTGACTCTCGACGTCCCGCCGGCCCAAACCTCGGTTTGGCGTGCCGTGGTTCGCGTGCTTCGAAGTCCCGCGGACAGCCTCTGCTGTGCCTTGTTCCCCTGCCCCTGCGCCCTCTGCGGCGCCTCTCTTCTGCGCTTTACCCGTGCCCCCATCTGTGATCTCTGCTGCGCCCATCTTCCTCTGCAGTCAGGTACTCTCTGCGCTTGTTGCGGGGAAGATTTAGGCATTGCGCATTTCTCGCCCATGGCCGACACCGCGGCCGAGCCCGACCGTCTTTGCCAACCGTGCCGTCTGGCTCCTCCTGCGTTCGTCAAAGCAGTCGCTTACGGGAGCTACCATGGCCAGCTCCGTTCCCTGGTGCACCTGCTGAAATACGACGGCATGCAGCCGATAGCCGGCCGGCTCGGTGTGCTGCTTGCGGAGTGCCTGGAACCCCTCGCGGGGTCGATGCCGGGGCGGATGGTGGTGGTCCCGGTGCCCATGCACCCAGTCAAGCAACGCCAACGCGGCTTCAACCATGCCGAACTGCTGGCCCGGGTCGCGATCGCAGAGTTGCGCAAGCGCGATCCCCAACGGGTGCTCCGGCTGGAAACGAATTTGCTCAAACGCGTGAGGGTTACGGTCAGTCAATCGGGACTGACCACTCACCAGCGCCGCCAGAATCTGCGTGGCGCTTTTTTTGCGCCTCGCCCCGCCGCCCTGGCCGGACGGGACGTGCTGTTGATCGACGACATTTACACCTCGGGGGCGACGGCCCGCGCCTGCAGCCGGGTGTTAAGGAATGCTGGAGCACGATCGATCTGGGTGGCGACTGTGGCCCGTACGCAGCGCGAGGGCGTCGCATCGTGGGACGCAGGGTTTTTAAGAACGGTGAATTGAGAGGGTAACGGAGGATCAACATGTCTTTGGGGAAGGCCATGATCCACGCACGCAAACCGAAAGCCGGCGCGCAGGGGCGTGCGCTGCCTCATGAATCCGCTGAA
>CAZSUK010000464.1:0-5732 GCA_964609355.1 uncultured Acidobacteriaceae bacterium
ACCACGAATCGTTGGGTGCCCCACATCTCGCTCGTTTTTCGCGAGATGTGGGGCCACGACACTCTCCTTAGCACTTTGAGGAGTCAGGTTAAGCGCCGTGGAATCCCACATCTCGCGAAAAACGAGCGAGATACCCCGAATTTCCTGTACGCAGCTCTGGACAGGACCGCGTGAACGCCTTTCGTCAAGGAAAGGCTCATCAAGTTCAGGGAACCCACGAAACTACACAGGAAATCGGGGATTTGGGGCACCCGGCTATTGGTGCGGGGATAGAGCCTAAAAGCGCGTTCATTCCATCCGTGACTTGCTACTGGCAAGTCGTTTGCTTGAGATGACCGGGGTCTAGAGGGAAAGGAGCCGCTGCGCAAGGCGGTCTTTCTTGTTGGTGAAGGGGGGATAGCGCAGGTCAGGATCGGGCCACAAAGAGCGGCGCATCACCGCTTTGGAACGGGAGAAAGCATCGAAGGTGTACCGGCCGTGAAAGCTGCCCATCCCGCTGTTGCCCACACCGCCAAACGGCAGTCCGGACACGATCTGGTTGACCACCACGTCATTTACCACGACACTGCCTGAACTGGTGTCGCGCACGATTCGCGATTGCAGGGAACGATCCCTGGTAAACAAATAAAGCGCGAGAGGCTTTGGCCGCTTCCTGATGAAGGCTACCGCTTCCTCCATGGTTTGGTACCCAACCACGGGCAGAAGCGGACCGAAGATTTCTTCTTGCATGATGTCTGCGCTCGCAGGCAACTCGGTGAACACCGTCGGTGCGATATATCGATCCGCCGCGTCCCGGTTTCCCCCGATTGCGATCCTACCCTCAGCCATGAGTGCAACCAGCCGGGTGAAATGCTGCTGGTTCACAATGCGTCCATAGGAGGTGCTGACTTGTGGGTTGGGCCCATAGAATCGCAGAATTGCGCGTCCGAGAGAGTCGATTAAAGGGAGACGCAATGGCTCCGGCACAAGGATATAATCGGGGGCAACGCAAATCTGCCCGGCATTGATGAAGCGGCCCCAGGCAATGCGGCGAGCTGTCACTTCGAGTGGGGCGTCGGGAGCAACAAGGACCGGATTTTTTCCTCCAAGCTCGAGCGTCACTGGCGTGAGGTGCTCTGCCGCGGCCTTCATAACGATGCGGCCCACACGGCTTGAACCGGTATAGAAAATCTTGTCGAATCGCTGGGCAAGAAGTCTGGATGCCGTTTCGGGACCTCCGGTGAACACCATGACAGCCGCCGGATCAACATACCGCGGTAGATGGGTGGCCATCAGCGATGCGGACTGGATTGCGACCTCCGGCAGTTTGACGACTGCGGCATTCCCGGCAGCCAGGGCTCCGGCGAGCGGAAGGATAATCTGCTGAAAGGGATAATTCCAGGTCCCCAGAATGAGCGCTAAACCAAACGGCTCCTGATGCAGCCAGCTGTTTCCAGGCTGTGCGGCAAGAGGGGTGTGAACATGGCGTGGCTGCAGCCATCGGCGCAGGTTGCGCCGTATCAGCTTCAGCTCAGAACGCACCATGAGAATATCGGCCAACCGTGCCTCGGCTGCGCATCGGCCGAGATCGTCTTTCAGAGCAGCCAACATTGCCTCTTCGTGATCCGAGACAAATTGAAGTAAGCCGTCGAGTTGGGCCTGACGCCAGGATAGAGAGCGGTACACACCCTCATCGACGGTCTGGCGCAATTGTTGCAGTCGAGTCTGGGGAGAGCTGAGTTCTGCTGTCTCTGTTTCGATCGCGCTATGCTCCATGGGATTCGAAACCTGCTGCCACTCCCTAAGAGAATACCGCCAAAACATTTCATTTCGGCAAGGTATGCTTTCCTATGCTTACTTGCCATAGGATAGGCATCGTTCTTTCACTGGTTTTTCTGGCCGTGATTGACTCCGGCGCAGTCCATGCTGCGGCTCTGCCCAGCGGGCACACTCTGGTCTTTGACGAGCTTGGGAAGGGCATGGGTCCCCTGGACGGAGCCTGGCAGTTCCACCTGGGAGACAACCCGGCGTGGGCGGGTCCCGCATGGGACGATCACAGTTGGGAACAGCTCACCGCCGACAAACCCTGGAGTCTGCAAGGTCACCCCAATTACAGCGGCTACGCCTGGTATCGCCGCACCCTCTCGATCACGCCCGCCGCCGGTGCATCGCCGAACTTCCACGTTCTCATTCCCGCCCTGGGGGACGTATATCAGGTCTACTGGAACGGGGTCGAGGTAGGCCACCTGGGCCACATGCCACCCCAATTGCAGGTGATCACCGGCGGACCCGCGCAGATCTATAACCTGGGTCCCGCCCGCACCGGCGTTCTGGCCGTCCGGGTCTGGTGCCTCCCTCAGCCATCGAACTCCAACGGAGCCTTCGGCGGATTCTTCGCGGTTCCCAGCATCGGCAACCCGCAGGCGATTAGCGCAGCGAAGACCATCCTGGATTATCAATTCCTGCGCCGTCAGCAGTTCACCTTCGCCCTCACGCTGCTGTATACACTGGTCGCTCTGCTCAGCCTGATTGCCTGGCTCCGTGACCGCGGCCAGTGGCTGCTGTTCTGGATGACTGTTTTTGCCTTCACGCCGCTCGTCGAGCTTTTCTACGGCGGGCTGCAGATCCCCTACAACTTCATATGGCTCGCCTTCATTGTCCAGATTGAGATCCAGGTGCGAGAAGTCTCGCAGTGGTTCTTGCTTCTGTGGCTGCTCGAGCTCCATGATCACAAGAAGCTGGTACGCTTCGTTCGCTTCGCAGCGATGACCGCAATGCTGGGCGGCATTGCCGACGGGTTGGTCTTCTTTCTCTATCCATCGTTGCTCAACGCTCTGCAGCTACAGATCGCCGATGCCATTCTGACCCTTCCTTTGCTGGTGTTCGAGATCGTTCCTCTGGTCATCGTGGTGTTCGCCGTCCTCCGCCGGCAGCATCTTTATCCGGCTCGCTGGTTCGTAGCCGCCTTCGCGTTTCTCAGTGCCATGATCTATGCCGTCAGCAACATCGCCGTTCAGGGTGTTCGCTATAGTCATTGGACCCTGGCCGCGCGGCTCGAACAGCCGCTGTTCTTTTTGGGCGGCAGCCCCATTGGTCTGTTTGTGCTCACCAGGACGCTGCTCTTCGTTTCGATCGTTTACGCGGTCATCCGTCATTCCATTGCCGAACGCAAGCATCAGATCGGTCTGGAGCAGGAAATTCAGAACGCGCGTGAGCTGCAGCAGGTGCTGGTCCCGGAAACGCTTCCTACGCTGCCGGGCTTTACGCTCACCAGCGCCTACCGCCCGGCACAAGAGGTCGGTGGGGATTTCTTCCAGATCATCCCGCTGAGCTCCGGTGGAACCCTCGTCGTGCTCGGCGACGTCAGCGGCAAAGGCCTCAAGGCGGCGATGACCGTTTGCCTCATCGTCGGTTCCATCCGCTCCACTGCGGAGACAACGGCGAGTCCTGCGGAATTGCTCGAGGCGCTCAACCGGCGCCTGTACGGCCGCCTGCACGGCGGCTTTGCCACCTGCCTTGCCTTGCGCCTCGACCCCGACGGCGCTTGCACACTGGCCTCTGCAGGCCATCCCGCGCCTTTCCTCAACGACAGCGAGATTGCTCTGCCCGGCGCCTTGCCACTCGGCTTGATCGCGGGAACAACCTATAAGGAATCGGCGGTTCGTCTCAACGCAGGGGATCGTCTTGCTCTTTACACCGATGGTCTGCTCGAAGCACGTAGTGGCAGCGGTGAGCTCTACGGTTTTGATCGCGTCCGGACGCTGTTTGCGGCGCAACCAGACGCCACGAAAGCAACCGAAGCTGCGGTCACGTTTGGCCAGGATGACGACATCACTGTGCTTGTCCTTACCCGGCTCGGCATTGGAGAAGCGTCGAGTGCCCGCTTCAGCACGCCGGTTTTCGAGTCCGCTGGATAGCGATGAAGCGCGGCCCGCAGGGGCTCTGAAGAACCCCTTCAAAAGGGGTAGGGCACTGGCTTTAAAGGCCAGAAACTTTATCCCGAGCGTTCCCGCTGGTTTGAAACACCGGCTCCCCGGACTGAAGTCCAAGGCTACACCTTTTCGATAAGAGCAAAACTCCAGCTTCAAACTTCAAATTTGAAGACTCGGCTTGACACATGCCTATATCGGCATATATTAAAAGAATGGCTAGAGCGGCAACAACGACGGATGTTTTCAACGCTATCGCGGAGCCCCGGCGGCGTGAGCTGATTGGTGTGTTGGCAGATGGCAGGGAGTATGCGGTTGGCGAGGTAGTACTGCGATTGCGGATGTCGCAGCCCGCCGTGTCGAAGCACCTCGGAGTGTTGCGCAAAGTCGGCGTGGTATCGGTGATTAAGCGCGGACAACACCGCATGTACAAATTGAATCCGACCGAACTGAAGCCAGTCCATGACTGGGTGAAGACGTTCGAGCGGTACTGGACGCACCAACTGGGTCACATCAAGGAGCGGGCCGAACGAAAGGCTCGGGAGCAACGCGGCAGTGAACGTTGAACAAAAGGAGAGCGAGCCATGTGTCCGATGTGTATGACAACCGTCGCCTGGATCGCAGCGAGCGCAACCTCGACGGGCGGCATCGCTGCGCTGGTCGTAGGCAGGCTCCGCAGCAACAACCAACAAGCGACAAACAGAAACAACAACGAGGAAGGAGAGAGACATGGACAACAATAAGAAGACCCAGAGCAACATGAAGACGCCCCCGGTCGTGTCGTCGCAGGAGTGGGAGGCTGCGCGTCAGCAACTGTTGGTCAAGGAGAAGGAGTTGACCCGCGCTCGTGACGCAATGGCTGCTGCGCGCCGGCGGATGCCCTGGCTGGCTGTGGAGAAGAAGTACGAGTTCGAAGGACCCAAGGGCAAGGTAAGCCTGCTGGATTTGTTCGACGGCCGCCCGCAACTGGTCGTCTATCGCGCCTTCTTCGAGCCCGGCGTATTCGGTTGGCCTGAGCATGGGTGCCGCGGCTGCTCCATGTTGGCCGACCAGGTCGCCCACCTCGCTCATCTGAACGCCCGCGAAACCACGCTTGTGTTCGCCTCCCGCGCCCCGCAGGCGGACATCGCGCGGATGAAAGCGCGGATGGGTTGGGTGATGCCCTGGTATACCCTCACCGACAGCTTCGACGCGGATTTCGGCGTGGACGAATGGCACGGGCACAACGTGTTTTTCCGCGATGGCGACAGCGTGTTCCGCACTTACTTCGTCAACAGCCGCGGTGACGAGGCAATGGGGAGCACGTGGAGTTACCTCGACCTGACTCCGCTCGGCCGCCAGGAGGAGTGGGAGGACTCGCCGGCGGGGTATCCCCAGACCCCACCGTATAAATGGTGGAATTGGCACGACCAATACGCCGCCGGCCGCCAGTTGACCCGAGGTGGGGTGAGGTTGTAGAGATCGGAACAGCCGCATTTCAGAAGCCTAAGAACTAGCGAGCTATCTATCTGAAGTATGAAGTCGAGCAGAGAAATGGCGCTAATGGGATATCTCCATTAGCGCCATCGTTTGTCTCATTTACCTATGCTGACAATTGCGCCTCATCAGTTTCCCCGGTGATGGTGCCTGCCATTCAAGGTATAGGTGGCGCTTGTGGGTGCGCTGTTGGTGTCTCCCTTGAGCACCCCGATCGCCTGGACGGTCGCGGTGGCCGACAAGGTAAAGGGTCCCGTGTACCTGGAACTGGCGCTGGTTGGCGCCGTGCCGTTGGTGGTGTAGTAGATCGTCGCGCCCGCGGTTGGGGTCGAGATGGAAACCGTAATA
>CAZSUK010000465.1:0-3372 GCA_964609355.1 uncultured Acidobacteriaceae bacterium
CGCGCACCGGCAAACAGATTTTCTCGGGGCTCTATCCGGGAAGCGAACTGGGCTGGGCTCAGTTGGCCGGTCCCAAGCCACTCGGCATCGCGACCGACTTTTACAAATACTTCGCGTTCAAAGATCCGAACTGGGACGTCAACACACGGCCGATCAATTTCGACAGCGACATCGAGCTTGCCAACAAGCCGGAGAATCTGCCGGTGGACGCCATGGATCCCGACCTCGGGAAGTTCTTTGGACGCGGTCATCTCTTCGAAAAGCTTGCCCGCCGCACGGAACTTACTGGCAGCAAACCGTTCTGCCCCCAGTTCCTGCTCAATTCGCTTGAGGACAACGGGAATCGTGGCCAGCACCACCGGGACGTCGATCGTAACGCCATCGGTCATCCGGCCTGCATGGTGTGCCCATTGCCAAAGTTGTGCGCGCGAAATCTCCGCCGTCGCTGCGTCTTCCATCAGGTCATAAATCGGCACGCATCCCAGGCCATCGAGCCACGCTGCCAGGTACCGCAAACCGATATCGATGTTCATTTCCAGACCCTTACGCGTGATCTCACCCTCGGGCACCGCAAGCAGGTCAGATCCCTGTATATGGATACCCGGGTTACGCCGCGCAATCTGGTTCGATCCCGGCATGTGTTCATCAAAGACAGTCTTAGCCACCGGCACTAGCCCGGGATGTGCCACCCAGGTCCCATCGTGCCCGGCTTTTACCTCGCGCAGTTTATCCTGGCGCACGCGTTCCATAGCAGCGTCATTGGCAGCAGCGTCCCGCTTGATAGGAATCTGCGCCGCCATGCCACCCATCGCGTGGATGCCACGACGGTGACACGTCTCGATCAGCAACTCCACATACGACTTTAGGAAATGCCGATCCATGGTGATGGTGGAGCGATCGGGAAGCGCAAGATCGTCGCGGTAACTGAACTTTTTGATGAAGCTGAAAATGTAATCCCAACGGCCGCAATTCAAACCTGCAGAGTGATCCTTCAGCTCGAACAGAATCTCATCCATTTCAAACGCCGCAGGCAATGTCTCGATCAGTACCGTGGCGCGAATCGTGCCTCGGGGAATGCCCAGCGTATCCTGGGCGAAGTTGAAGACGCTGTTCCACAGCCGCGCTTCGCGATGGCTCTCCATCTTGGGCAGATAAAAATAAGGGCCAGTCCCGCGTTTTTTTAACTCAGCAGCGTTATGAAAGAAGTACAAACCAAAATCGAACAGCGAGCCTGAGATCGGCTGGCCCTGCACCAGAAGATGCTTCTCCGCCAGGTGCCATCCACGCGGGCGCACGAACAGGGTTGCTGTCTTGTCATTGAGCCGGTACTGCTTGCCTTCTGGACTGGAGAAGGTGATCTCCCGGCGCACCGCATCGCGAAGATTCAACTGGCCATCGATCACATTGCGCCAAGTGGGCGCGGTCGAATCCTCGAAATCGGCCATAAAGACATTGGCGCCTGAGTTGAGCGCGTTAATCACCATCTTGCGATCGACTGGGCCCGTAATCTCCGCTCGGCGGTCTTGAAGATCGGAAGGAATCGGGGCGACACGCCACTCGCTCTGACGAACAGAAGCAGTTTCCGGAAGAAAATCGTAAAGTTGCCCCTTGCGTAATGCTTCTCCGCGGGTCACGCGGGCGGCGAGCAGTCGCTGACGCTCTGCTTCAAAGTTGGCTGAGAGAGCTCCAAGAAATTCGAGCGCTTGCGGCGTAAGAATCTCCGCCTCTGCCGCTCCCTGCGAACCCGTGATTGCCACTGTAGGAACTGTTGCCGTTGGATTGGTCATGGGCCATATTTTACGCTTCGCCAAGGGGAACATTGCGGATCGAAGCATCCACCAGCTCGACCATGTGGTAGGTGGGCATGGCGTTGAGCCCCCGGCGCCGCAGACCACTCATCAGTTGCAACAGGCAACCGGGATTCGCAGAGATGACCGCCTCGGCCTTGGTCGCGAGCAGGTTTTCAACCTTGCGGTCGCCCAACTGATTGGCCGGCTCGGGGTGCAGCAGGTTGTAGACGCCGGCAGAACCACAGCAGAGGCTAGACTCCTCAATCTCCGCAACTTCAAGGCCTGGAATCGTGGCCAGCAATCGGCGCGGCTCAGCATGGATGGCCTGAGCATGCCGCAGATGGCACGCGTCATGGTAGGCCACGCGCATGGGCAGAGCGTGCCGCGGCGAGCGTGCGGGCAATTCGCACAATATCTCTGAGATATCTTTGCACTTGGCGCTGAACTCCGCCGCCCGCGCTGCCCACGCTGGATCGTCGCGCAGCAAATGACCATACTCCTTCATGGTCGATCCGCAGCCTGCGGCATTGATGACGATGGTGTCCACCTTGGCCTTTTCGAAGATGGCAATCATTCGCCGCGCGAGCGCCGCGGCCTGTTCGTCCAGGCCGGAGTGCAGCATGAGCGCGCCGCAGCACTCTTGCGCCTTGGGGATGACGACTTCGCAGCCCTCGGCGGCGAGCACCCGGGCAGTCGCCTGGTTTACATGCTGGAAGAAGACCTGTTGCACGCAGCCGGAGAGCATGCCAGCGCGCCTTCGCGGGGCAGACGCGGGGGAGACCTTAGCGGGCAAACTTTGCATAAACCCAACCGGCACGCGTGGCAGCAGCGATTCCATTTGCAACAGCCGTTTCGGCAGTAAGCGCAGCAGTCCACTGGCGCGCAGCAACTTCTGCAGTCCGCTGCGTTGGTAGAGAAGCATGGGGAGAGCCAGCAGGCGGAGGCGTCTGACGTAGGGAAAGGTTGCGAACAGAATCTTACGGAAGAGGCTATCGGTGGTGCTTCGCGGGACATTGCGTTCCACCTGCGCCCGGGTATCTTCGATGAGCTTGTTGTATTGCACTCCGGAGGGGCAGGCGGTCATGCAAGCCATGCAGCCTAGGCAATTATCCATATGCAAGCCGAACCGTTGGTCGAGCGGAGCCTCTCCCTGGGCGGACTTTTTCATCATGTAAATACGCCCGCGGGGTGAATCCATCTCCTCACCCCAGAGCACGTAGGTAGGGCAAGCGGGAAGGCAAAAGCCGCAATGCACGCAGTCCTCGATCAGCGCCATTTCTGGAGCCTTATGCCCGTCAAAATTCGAAGGCTTCGCCGCTTCGAGCTGTGTCAGTTGAGTCATGGTCGCCTGAGTAGATTACATCCCGGAAGTGGAATAGAGGAGTGAAACAGCATCCAACTCCCACCACAGGTTTTCCCAGGAAAAATTTGAGAGGAGGCAGGGCGCACCGCAGATCCCTCCACTACGCTCCTGCGGAGCTCCGGTCGGGATGACAAGGGGAGAGGGATGGCTAAGGTTAAAGTAGTTGCTGTGTCGGGGTACACCGCAGGTCCCTCCACTACGCTACGCTTCGGTCGGGAT
>CAZSUK010000466.1:0-22439 GCA_964609355.1 uncultured Acidobacteriaceae bacterium
CCGAGGCCTGGAGATGGCTAAACACAAGAGCTTCACGGTGGACACAAAGGTGCAAGTCTACTTCTGTGATCCGCAAAGCCCTTGGCAGCGGGGCACCAACGAAAACACGAATGGCCTGCCGCGACAGTACTTCCCTAAGAAGATCGACTTATCTGGTTACTCTCAAGCCGATCTCGACAAAGTCGCCTTACAACTGAATCAACGCCCGCGAAAAAACTTTGGGCTTTGAGACTCCCGCTAGTAAACTTCAAGCCAGTGTTGCATCCACCCATTGAGACCGCCCGACTTTGCAGGTACTTCATGTACCAAGTCGATGTGATTGCTAGCACCTTCCCACAAAGCAGCATGAAGGAGCAATGTCAAAGACACACTAAGGCCGCGCTGCCTGGAATTGCAGCCAGACGCCGGACGCGTTTTCCGGAGAGACTAATATCGATTGGGGGTCCTTCGAGACATTCCTATCGCCGATCTGCTTGCGAGCCTGGTCCAGGTCCGTCACGCCCAGCCTCACCGCGAAAATTCCTTCGCCCCGCTCTTTGAGCCGTCGAGCCGTGGGACCGGAGGGATCGGTCGCGCGCAGCAGCAGGATGCTGCCCCTTTCGAGGAGGATCTCCTTCCCGACCGCCCCGAACTCGGGCAGCAGGATTTCTTGATCGCTTACCTTGCCGATGTTTCCATACCCGGCGGCAGCGCTAGGTAGGTCGTTGACCGCGATCAGCAGCGCGGAAAGAGAGGAAGCCGAATTAGGATTTGTTGGCCTGGGCGCGACTGGTTCCGTGGCCGCTGGACGCGGCGCATAGTGGATCAGAAACAGAGGACGCGAAGCCAATTGGTCCACGAACGAAATGGTCCACCAGCGCGGCGGCGCAGGGTCCTTCTCACCGGCCATCATGATCGTGCCAGGCGTGGGCCCCTTGATCTTCAGCCCAGCCGCGCTAAGATCGCGCGCTGCCTGCTCGGCCGAGGCGATCCGCAGACCCGCTGATCTGGCGCCGTCGCCTTGTATCAAATATTCGGCGTAACCGCGTCCGCCCCCCGAGGGTCCGCCTGACAAGCTCGTATCGTACGGCGTGATCAACTCCAGATATTGCGGGGCGTCTCCGCCTTGTGTCAAGTCTGCAGTTGATCCCCCGCTGAGAAGCGCCACCGAATTTTCCGTGCCGGTCGGATGCCGCCCGTTTCTGCTTGGGATCGAAAAGCCCAGCCCGGAGTAGAGACGCTTGGCCGCTTCCAGATCGTGAACGGCGATAACGACGTGGTCTAATTTCGTGCCGACGGACTGCGCGAAAGCATTCGCACAACAGAGAACGACGATTGCGAATGTGAGCGTTTTGATCATCTTCGAGTCTCCACGCTTTTTCCTTGCTGACTCTACCCCATTTTCATTGGACATGTGGCGTTCTGCTGGCATGTGTTTCGACGGTAGACAAACTTACGCCATCCCGCCTGTTCCCACCAACCCGAGAATCTCGTATGGCCCCAAAGCGTCGCCGGGCTTCAAGATGGTGTGTGCTGCTGCCAATTCGCTAGCTGCAGCCCACGCACTTAGGTCGGCCAGGGCCTCGGTGGAGGTGACCTGCGCCAGCAGGGATTCCACTTCCCGGCGCAGGTCGGTATCTTCTCGACATGCCTCAGTCAGGACACGATCTCGCTGCGTTGGGCCCGCCTCTAGGGCCGAATGGTAAAGCTGCTCGATTTGGCGCCAGCGTCCGGGGTCCATGGGTCGCCTCCGGATGATCTGGCTCACAATCTTACTTCACGGTGCCCCTCGGCTGGGGGATTCCTTCACTCTGAGCAGAATCCCATGGTGGGGCCTATCATTTGTGAGATAAATCGGGTTGTAGGCTCCAGACGTCGGCTACTCGGAAGCAAGATTGCGCTGCGAAGTTCCCGAGATACGGGATTTTAGGTAACTTGCCATCCCGACCCCTGCGGGGGGAAGTTAACGAAATTCCGACTTTCCGGGGACTCAGTGATGCGCGAAGTCGATAACCACTGCTCCCAACCCAAATCAGCGCTGCCAGGACCCACGGCAAACGCGCCATTGTTCAGCTAGAGCAATTGCCGATCGATCCGCTTCTTTTCCTTTTGTACAACCAGCCAAGGTATAAGCACCGCGAGCGCCCAGTGGTAAAGCACCGCTAGCTTATATATCCAGAACCTCTCAAATTCAGGGTGGAACATTATGAGAAGGCCGATCCCCATGAATAACAAGGAGGGAAACAACGTTCGCCGTAAGAGCGAGCGGCGGGCTTTTAATCGTTCTAGCTCCCTTCGGACTTCAAGTCTGGTACGCAGAACCAGGGTATGCGAAGCGAGCGGAACGTATTCAGGTGTACCCAGCTCAATAGGCTCCTGTGCTTCCTCGAGAGACATAGTGAAGTGTTGACGCGGTTCGGAGCCGCAAAGACCCAGCTCGCGTCACTCAGAGATAAACGGCTATAAGGTCGGCCTTCCGCCCAGGTGGCCATTCGGCGTTGATGCGGAGTTCCTGTGAAATGGGGTTTTGAGTAAATTCAACCGGTTCCTGCTCTACTGGCGTGCGAACCGGAAACGCTTACGACGCCTGCAAAGAATCGCCAATGCACTCAACCAATTTCGCCAAAAGCCCCCGCCCACGGTTCACCTCGAAAACGACCGAACGATGATCGCCAATAAGAACAGTGCAACACCCAGCCCCCCAACGCCTGTAAGTCTGGCAATCCATAAGATCGTCTCGTCATCCTCGGGAAGGTCTGGGTATGCTCGTTTGGCCGACCGCACGATGACAACGGGGCGGAGAATGGCTAGCGCTGCCACGCCAATCAGCGATGCCGCGAAGACAACGTCTGTCAGGTGTCTCAAAAGACCTCCTCAATCACTCACGTCATGCCGTGCTCAAATGAAACACCAGCAGGTGGGATCTCGGTAACTTCCCCCGGGCCCTCCGGATGGGCGATTTAGCGAAAAGCTCACGTTTCAGGCGCAAGGAGGATTTGGCTTACAAATTGTCTGGCCTCGGAGTCACCGTCGTCTTTGATCTTCCAATCATTCGGCCTCATCGACAAAATACGCGACAAAGACCAGTTTTTCTAGCGGGTCTAACCCGAGTCATGGCTTCTTTGACCGGACGCCATTCCAGCGCCTGTCTTCGGAAATCGGTGTCAGACATCAGCTTTTGAAACCCAGATCCTTTTTAGGGACGGACGGAATTTCCCCTAATGCGAGCGAGGCCGCTGCGAAGTTAGACGCCTTGGCTTGGGTCGGCTCTAGTCTGGGCGTGACGCTCATTAGGAGAAATTCCGTCCGTCCCTAAAAAGGATCAGACTCGCCCATTAGTATGGTGGGGGCGAGCTGGTTCCGAAGCTGCCTCACCCAGCCGATAGCAACCATGGCTTAACCCTGGTACCCCCACCGGTGCCCTAACGAAGTGGCCGCGCGATCCGCAAATGCGCGAAGTGTACTAAGCCTTGAGCATCTCTAAAACGTAAGCGGGGCGAAGCGGCATCCTTCGCATCGGTTTGCCAGTCGCATCGAGAACAGCGGATGCGATTGCCGACGCCGCAAGAGCATTTGCGGCCTCGGAACCCTGCCCGTATTGACCGACCTCGGGCCGGTGGAGCATCACAACCTTGATCTCAGGAATCTCGGCCATGGTGGCTATCGGATAGGAAGACCAGTTCGCCGTAGTGACCGCACTTTCGTTAAAGTTGACCTCTTCGTGCAGGGCGATGCTGATACCCATTACGGCACCGCCTTCCACCTGCCGCTTCAACTGCTCCGGGTTGACCACAATACCCGGATCGAGAACGACGGTGTACTTCTCCAATTTGACTGCGCCTGTGGCCGGGACAACCGTGACCTCGCAGGCGCAGGCCCAATAAGTACCGGAGCGAAACATGGCCGACATGCCTTGGCCGCGCACAGCGTTTGACCCGGTCGAAGACGCCTTGGGGTTCGGTGTGGGTCTGCTCTCCCAGCCCGATTCTGCCTTTAGGTGCTGCAGAACGTTTAGCAATCGCTCGTCCTTAGCGTGATCGATGCGAAACTGCAGCGGATCGGCTGCTGCGAGTGCGGCCGCTTCATTCATTGCCATCTCGCGGGGGAAGTTCTGCTGGAACTGTCCCGGCGTGCGCATGCTGTGGTCGCGCAAACCAATCGCAAGCGGCGACTTCTGCTGGCCGACCTGGAAAGTGCCGTGACAGCGCTCATCCAGGTTCGCCACACTGTCGTAAAGCCACTGGTCGGAGCTGCCGTTGGCGATATTGTTCACCATGCCGCCTTTGGGGCCAGGGGCAGGCATGGTTGGCAGACCTGCCAGCACGGCTCCGATTGGGCGATCATCCTGCATTGCGGGCTGGTAGTGATCGATCTCATAGGCCGCGATGCGGCCGTGCTCGTCCAAACTGATCTTCACATCCGAGAACGCCGCCGGTGACTGCGTCGACCACTGCATCTCGTCATTGCGCATCCACTGTACGCGGACCGGCTTGCCCAACTCCTTCGACAGCAACACCGCTTCATCTTCCGCGCCTGCGTTGCCGCCGTTGGAGCGGCCGTAGTGGCCGGCGCCGGGGTACGTCTTCACTACCACCTTGTCCACGGTGGTGCCCAGCATCATCGCAATCTGACCGCGCAGGGCCTGCGCATTCTGGGTGTGGGTGTGAACTGTAACGATGCCGTCAGGACGGTAATCCGCAACCGCCAGTGTCGGACCTATAGGAGCGTGCTTCCAGTACGGCAGCTCATACGTGGCAACAAGAGTTTTCTTGGAGGCTTGTGCTCCTGCTACAACATCGCCCTGGGACTTGCGGCTCTTCGCAACCGGCGCAGCCTTCCAGTCTGACTCTTCGCGGAGGCTCTGATAGAGTTTGTCATTGCCAGGCAAGCCCTTCCACTCCGACCATTTCGTACTCTTCGCCAGCGACCACGAAGCCTGTACCGCTTCCCACTCCGTGGGAGCGACGACAGCGACCAGATCACCTTTCACCACGACCTTCGAGTTGGGAAACTTGGCCTGGTCGAGAGTGCCGACCTGGACCAGCCGAGATCCGAGTGTAGCCGGATGGACCACACGGCCGTGCAGCATGCCGGGAAGCCTGACGTTCGTAACCCACAGCTCCTCGTGCCGGACCTTGGAGGTGACAATGCTGTTTTTGTACGATTTACCCACTACCTTCAGTTCACTCGCCGGCTTCAGCGGCGGATCTCCATTGATCCGAAGGCCGAAGATACTGGTGAGGTCGCCAGTCACCGGGATCGTGAGCTTCAGCTCCTGATCCTTCACCAAATCGCCGTATGCGATGACCTTGCCTCCGCCTGAAACTTTGCCGTCGCCCGTCTTGAGTTGATCCTTGGGCACACCAAGTTCCTCAGAGGCGAGCTGAAGGATTGCCAGGCGGGTGTACGCTGCCGCCTTGCGGATGTTTGGGGTGCCTTCGCCAAGCAGACCGAAGGTGCCACCGCCTTCAGGAGTGGTGTCCGTATCCGCCGAAACGACTGTGGTGATTGCCTCAAAGGGCATGTCCAGCTCGTCAGCCACAATCTGGCGATACGCCGTGTAGATCGTTCCCTGACCGAAGTCGCTCTTGCCGGTGCGGAACAGAACTGTGTTGTCAGGATGAATCTCAATCCAGGACTGAGGGAGAGACGCGTCGAAGGCATTGCCGTCCATGCGTCCAGCAGCTTTTGCGCCACGCGCTCCGAAGAACCCGAAGCCCACCACCAGCACGCCACCTGCCTTCACAAAGCTTCGACGGCTCAGGCGTGCACCGTACACCTCGGACATCTGCTCGAACTGTTCGCGAAGATTTTCCATTACACGTCTCCCTTCGCCATCAGTACTGAGGCGGATCGCACTGCATCCACGATCGCAACATAGGTTCCGCAACGGCATAAGTGCGGAGATACGCCCCCGGTTGTGAAGGCTTCCTTGATCTCGCTCACAGAGGGATTCGGCTTGCTCTCCAGCAACTCCGTCGCTTTGATCATCATGCCGCTTTGGCAGAAGCCACAGAGCGGAACCTGTTGCTCAATCCACGCCTGCTGCACTGGATGCAGGATGTCTTTCGCCTGCGCATCCGGCAGATGTTTCTGTTTCGCCCACCTTGCAGGCAGGCCTTCCAGTGTGGTGATCTCTTTGCCGACAGCTATGGAAGCAGGCGTGATGCAGGAGCGGATCTCCTTACCGTCAAGCAGCACCGAACACGCGCCGCACTGTGCAAGCCCGCAGCCGAACTGTGGACTGTCTACACCCAGTTCATCCCGAAGCACGTACAGAAGAGGGGTGTCCTGCGAAGACTGTACGTCCCGGTTCTTGCCGTTCACAGATAGGGTCAACATGAGTACCTCACGTATGGGCCCATCTGCCTCAGCGGGATTTAGCCCTGGTTTCCGCCGATGCGAGAAGGGTCGATCAAAGCTTAGCGCATCTTTACTTCAAACGGCCATTCCTCATGCGCTTTGGCACATCTTGAATTGAGAATGGCGCCTTTTGCGGTATCAACAGGAACCAGCCGGAAATCTGAGCCTTGGGTCAATTCGGAGCGGCGGTCGCGAAAGTTTCCGAGGGCTCTCGGCAAAACTACAAAATCGGTTTCTACAATAAGACTGATTTAAGCGAATCGAATCGTTAAAGTCGAACGGATCTAGCCCAGTCGGATGACCATCAACTGGGTGGACTGATCACCGCGGCAACGATCTGGCCCTTCTTAAGTCGCAACTCGCGCGCCGCATCGGCAGTGATGACGGCCGCCATGCTCTGCCCGTCGATCGACAACGTAACCTGTGCGACGAAGCCGCTGATCTTGACACCCAGGACGCGTCAGATCAATTTGTTCCGTCCGCTGATGCGGCGAAGTGTGCGACGCCGCGCCTCGGGCGCCACTGGCGAAACGACAGGAAGCAAGCGGTTGATCTCAGATTCCGGTATCCGATGGTGACCGCCGGCCGTTTGTGCAGTCTTTAATTTGCCACGATAGATCCACTGCTTCAGTGACGGATAGGCATTGATAAAAACTCGATGGCCTGGCGGTAAGTCGCAAGTAACATGATTTTCCGATTCTCTAATGAGATTTAGTGAGCCGTTCGGATTTGCCGGTGATGTCGTTGTAGAGGGTCTCCAGGTAGATATCCGAGGTTATGAACGACCCCTCCCAATCATTCCAGGGTGCAAGCACATTCTGTTGCTTTAGTTGTTGTAGTGACTTTCCCTGCTTGATTCCCTGTTCGACCGCGGAGCGAGTGTCCTTAAGCATTTTGACGAGTGTTCGCATGTCGTCCAGATTGGAGACGGTCGATGGCCGGGGATCACCTTCACGTCAGAAGGCAGGCGTGCCATTACATCCTCGAGGGCATCGATCAGTCCCCTGACGGAACCGCCCGACGACAGGTCGATAAAGGGAAATCCTATGCGCAGGAAATCGTCGCCCATGTCGACTACGTTCGACTTCGGAAAGTAAACAATGCTGTCTCCATCCGTGTGGCCGTTCTGAAGATGCATCACCTGGATATCTTCATCGTTCAGATGAATCACCAGGTTATGGTCGAAGGTCAGGATGGGCAGTACGTCCTTCGGCTGCGGGCCGGCAGCGAAGACGAGAGATCCGCGGTTGCCTGATTCCCCGCTGGATTCGAGACGCCTGCGGACGTTATCGTGCGCGATGATTGAGGCCTGCTTCTGAAAGTATTTATTTCCATCTGTGTGGTCATCATGGTAGTGGGTGTTGATCACAAATCGGATTGGCTTGTCAGAAACCCCCTTGAGAGCAGCCTGAATTTTGTCGCCCAACGCGGCCCACTCATCGTCCACAAGGACAATCCCATCGTCTCCGATATCTGCAACCATGTTGCCTTCGTAACCAGTCAGCAGGTAAACATTCCCCGCAACCTGGGCAATCCGCACCTGGACGTTTTCCAGGTCTTGCTGCCCAAGAACAACGGGAACGCATACGCTCAACAGCGCGAAAAGAACAAAGGCGCTTTTTCGCATTGCCGCTCACCTCCGACAGAGGGTTTCCGATTTTGTACTTTGAAGGACCTGTGCGACGATGAAGGCGGAACCTTAAAACTCTGGATAGATGTGATGTTCGATTTCGAGGAATCGTGGATCGTGGCGCAGAAAATCGAATTCCGGCGCGGACCTGATTTCGGTTACGATGTCTCCCTCGTTCAAATTCGTTCTCAGCAGTTGGAGTACCTTTTCCGTATTGCGCAAATTACCGTATTCGAACGCGGCCGCAACCGGATGCCGGTGCTTCGCCATCAACTCGGCCGCCCGAACAAGTGTTGGCTGCACCCCTGCTCGCCTGTAAATTTCCTCAAGGTTTGCCTGGTCGCGAACCCACTGGTCCTGGTGTTCCGCCACAGCCTCTTTCTTTGCGGCTTCGAGCGCCTCGGGAACGCGTTGCTGTGACCAATAGATCCGGGTCATATAGAAGTATGGGTTCGGGTCCTGTGGGTCCAGCTCGGCCAAGTTGCAGGCCTGAACCAAAGCATCGTCGAATCGATGCAAGTGGATCAATATCACAGTTATTCACTGGTCGCGAAACGACTGGCCGGAAGTATTTCCGGCCACCTATCCGTGCGTGCCCGGTCACGAGATCATCGGGCAAGTTGCCGGTGTGGGTAACTTGGTCACCAGCTTCAAGGTGGGTGACCGCGTCGCGGTCGGTTGCATGGTCGATTCCTGCAGAACGTGCCCCAGTTGCCGCCAGGGCGAAGAGCAGTATTGCGCAAGCATTCCTGTACTCACTTACAACTCCCCGGATAGGCACTTGGGCGGGGTTACGTATGGTGGCTATTCCGAGAGCATCGTCGTAGACGAAGCGTTCGTACTCCGTGTGCCGGACAAGCTCAACCTCGCGCAAGCGGCCCCGCTGTTGTGCGCCGGCATTACCACTTACGCCCCGCTTCGACGCTACCGGGTGGGCAACGGGCACAGGGTAGGCATCGTGGGGTTCGGCGGATTGGGTCACATGGCCGTGAAGTTTGCCTCTGCGTTTGGCAGTGAAGTTGTCCTTTTTACGACTTCTCCGGCGAAAGCGCCCGATGCGCTGAGGATGGGAGCGTGGGAAGCGGTCGTTTCAACAGATGCCGGACAGATGCAGAAACACGCAGGAACTTTTGATTTCATCCTCGATACCGTAGCCGTGCAACACGATCTCAATGCTTACATCAATCTTCTCAAGCGCGATGGAACACTCGCGTTGGTAGGCGCCGCGGCCGCTCCGCTTTCCTTCGGAGCCCTTGGAATACTGTTCCAGCGGCGCCAGATTGCCGGGTCCCTCATCGGCGGCATCCGCGAAACACAAGAGATGTTGGACTTCTGCGCCGACCGCGGTATTGTGCCTGACATCGAATTAATCCCCATCCAACAAATCAACAACGCCTTCGAGCGCATGTTGAAAAACGATGTCAGATACCGCTTCGTTATCGATATGTCCTCGCTCAGGGAACAGGGGCGGCAAACAATGAATGCTGCCGGGTTCTAATATTCCGTCTGTTCCGCAAATTATGAAGTTCTTTTTTGGGGGGGTGCAAAATGGCTTATTATGGTGCCTCCCTCTGGTGATGACACGTGACAGAAGCACAGATTCTCTCGCTCGTTTCCGCATGGCAGCCGCACTTCCGCGGACTCCTTCTGGCCCCTTCGCATGAAGACTATTCTGCCGCTCGCCGTATTTGGAACGGCATGATCGACCGGAAGCCCGCTCTGATTGCGCGCTGCACCTCTCCTGAAGACGTGGTCTCTGCGATCAAACTCGCGCGAACTGAGGGCTTGCACGTAAGCGTCCGCGGTGGCGGTCATGGCGTCGCGGGCACGGCTGTCTGTCAAAACGGTTTGATGATTGATCTCTCGCCAATGAAGAAGGTTGCGGTGAATCCCGCTCGGCGTGAGGCCGTCGCGGAACCCGGCGTCCTGTGGGGTGAGTTCGATCGCGCCACGGAGGGGCACGGCCTTGCCACCACGGGCGGCCAGGTCTCGCACACAGGAATCGCAGGTCTGACCCTTGGTGGCGGCCTTGGCTATCTCATGGGAAAGCATGGAGCCGTGTGCGACAACCTTCTCTCGGTGGATCTCATTACCGCGGAAGGCGAACGGATCACAGTAAGCGAAGAGCGCAACTCTGATCTTTTCTGGGCTGTGCGTGGCGCCGGTGCAAACTTTGGCATAGCCACCTCTTTTACCTATGGTCTTCACCCTTTGGCTGGGGTCCTTGGCGGCCTCATTATTCATCCCAGAGAGCGCGCGGATGAGTTCATCGCTTTCTATGATCAATTCCTGCGCGGTACACCGGATGAACTCGATACCACTCTGGCTTTTCTTCACCTGCCGGATGGCACCCCTGTCGTCGGTGCGATCGTTGTTTGGGCAGGTCCCATCCAGGAGGGGGAAAGAGTACTCGCGCCGCTCCGTACCTTTGGGCCACCCATCGCCGACCTGGTCCGCGCGATGCCGTACACTGCGATCCAAAGCATCGTCGACGCCGCGGTACCCGCCGGATCGCGGTACTACTGGAAATCGAACTTTGTGGATGTACTGAGTCCCGGCCTGGTTCGGGTGCTTCGGGAGGGGGCGAACGCCGCATCGTCGCCCCTATCCATGGTTCTGCTTTTTGAAGTGAAAGGCGCCATTCAACGCGTGCCCCGGGATGCGATGGCCTTTGACCACCGGCATCACAATTTCGAGATGTCCATCATCGCGCAGTGGAAGACCGCCGAAGACGATGCGCGCAACGTTCAGTGGGCTCGTGATCTCTGGACGTCGGCGCAGCCTTACGTGTCCTCAGCCGTGTACGCGAACCATATGACGGCGGACGAGTCAGCAGATCGTGTTCGCTCGGCCTATGGACCTGCGAAGTTGGCGCGGCTTGCGCAGCTGAAAGCTCAATACGATCCGAGCAATCTCTTTTGCAACAGCCACAGCATCCCACCTGCGTCTTAGTCACAGGGATGGGTCTTCTGAAAGGCGGATGCGTGACAGGCGAAATAATCCCCGAATAGCTCGCGGAATTACTTCGTCCTGCACCCCCTCTGAGTCTCTTTCTGCGGGTCGCGGCGACTTGACTGTCTTCGCTTCGGGATACGTCTAAACAGGAACTACTTTATCCCAGCTCTTCCAAGGCCATGTGGGATTCGGGGAGGACTTGTCCTCCATCGACCACGATGGTCTGACCTGAAACAAAGGCTGCTTCATCGCTGGCCAGAAACAGTGCGGCATAGGCGACGTCTTCGACCGATCCCAGCCTGCGTGCGGGAATCGCCGACGTCATCCTCGCGATATACTCCGGTCCCAATGCCTTCACACCTTCGGTGAGAATGTTGCCAGGCAGCACCGCGTTGATGGTGATGTTGTGGGGGGCGAGTTCAATGGCCGCTGAGCGGATGAACCCGAGTTGCCCAGCCTTGCTGGCTCCGTAGTGGCTCCAGCCCGGATAGCCTGTAATCGGCCCAGTGATGGAAGACGTGATGATGATGCGGCCTTTTCCCTTTGCCTTGAGTGCCGGCAGGCACGCCTGGATGGAGAGGAAGGTTCCTTTGAGGTTGACATCCAGAACCTGATCCCAATCGCTCTCTTTCATGTCGAACAGCTTCGCGGCAGGAAAAATCCCCGCATTACAACAGAGGATATCGATGCCGCCATGTCTTTCGCTTGCCGTCTGCGCCATGAGGGCATTGTCTTCCGCCCTGGAGACATCGACCGCAACCGCACTGGCGACTCCTCCACTGGTGCGGATCTCCGCGGCTGCAGCCTCGGCCTGCGAGAGGTCCCTTGCGGCGATGAGAACGTGGGCACCCTGCGCAGCAAAGACGCGGGCGATTCCCTTGCCGATTCCTTTGCTTGCTCCGGTCACTATGACCGAGCGTCCTCTGATCGATGTCAGCATGTGCAGTCGATAAATGTGGGAACAGAACTGCTATTAATCTACACAAATTCAGGTTTTCAGGCCTCGACGTGAACGAGGCCGGGGCTGGCCGCCTCCCACCCTGTCTCACTTTTGGGGGCCAATACAAACTTCCATGTCTACAGTTGTCCCCTCGGCCCCATAAAGTATGATAAAGTATGCACCTAGAGTGAATCAGGGGGACCACCGTATGGCTGATCTTGAGCGTCTGACGATTACGCTCCCTGCCGATATGGCGGGATTAGTAAAGGGTGCCGTTGAAGGCGGAGATTATGCTTCTTCCAGCGAAGTCATTCGCGAGGCTTTGCGGGATTGGAAGATGAAGCGTCAGCTCCGCTTGGGTCAACTCGCCGAGCTCAAGGCCGATATTGACCGTGGTTTGGCGGATGTGGCCGAGGGCCGGCTCGCTAAGTTTGACGCTGAGCGCATTATCGCGCGCGGGAGGAAGCTATTAGCAGACCGCTCAGCCTTCGCCTTACCGAGACGGCAGAAATAGACCTTGCTGAGATTTGGAGCTACTTCGCCGAAGAAGCCTCTGAATCCCTGGCTACAGACTTTCTCACCCGCATTGAGAGCCGATTTAACCAGGCACTGCAGGCCCCATTTTCTGGCGCGCCCCGTCCTGTTCTCGCACCTGAATTACGAGTAATGTTTTACGAGAAGTATGCGATCTATTACCTTCCACGTCCCGAAGAAATCATCGTTGTTCGCGTCTTGCACGGTTCCCGCGATATTGTTTCCATCGCGGAGGACGGTGGATTTGACCTCGGAAGCAAGTGATGGAACGAAGTTTACTTGCCACAAAACTTACTTGTCAGACGGGACGGGTGCTTTGGCAAACGACCTTTCTACGGGGTTAAAGATGAGTTCTCCTCGCCTTCGATCCTGAAAAAGACTATTTCCCAAAGTGCCAGTTCCGTCCTGTCCCGGAAAAGGCCTTGCGTAACTCGAGCGTGAGGGCTCCCTGCGAACTGTTGGCGTTCCAGACCATGAGGCGTGCGAACAATCTTTGCCTGAAGTTCGGCCCGCTTCGTAGACGTTGCAACACCTATGTAGCACTCTATATAATCAAAATCAAGCCACAACGACTGTCGAAGTAGACACGCTTTGCCGTTGCAATCTGCCTCAGCGTGCAAAGCCTCTTGACATACCTATACGTCTATGGGTAAAGTGCTCCGTACTGAGCTGTCTAGGGGTGTAACAATGCCAAAGAACGATCTACAGGGAACCCTGGACCTGCTGGTTCTCAAAACTCTCGCCCAGTCCGGCTCTTTGCATGGTTATGGCATAGTCCTGCACATTCAGAGAGCAACCGACTCATTGCTGAGCGTGGAGGAAGGGTCGTTGTATCCGGCGCTCCACCGCATGGAGCAAAACCATTGGATTGCTTCCCAGTGGGCACTCACGGAGACCGGCCGCAAGGCGAAGTATTACAAGCTAACCCCTGCTGGGCGCAAGCAGCTCACCGAAGCTGAAAAGAATTTCGAAGATCTCGTAAAAGGCGTCCGCTCAGTATTGCGGTACGCGTGAGGTAACGCGATGTCCTTCTACCGCCGTATCGCAAATCTATTCTCGCGCTCCAGCGTCGAGCGTGAGATCGAGGCTGAGCTCGAAGCCCACATCGCCATGCGGACCGAGGACAACATCACCGCAGGCATGGCTCCCGAAGCAGCGAAACGGGATGCGCTTGTTCGATTCGGCAACCCCACCGTCGTTAAGGAATCCACTGCGGCAGCGGATACGGCTTTACTTCTCGATAGCATCCGGCAAGACACCAGGTACGGTATTCATGGCTTGCTTAAGTCGCCGGCTTTCACGGCGACAGCAGTGCTGAGCCTGGCGCTGGGCATCGGCATCAACGCCAGCGTGTACAGCCTTGCCAGCGGCATCCTGCGCCCGCTTGCCATTCGTGACCCCGGCAGCGTGGGCGTAGTTGTCGGAACGAACAGCACCTACGATGAAGATCACAGCCCGATCAGCGCACCCGAGCTTCTGTTCTTGCGCGATCAAGCGCAGAGCTTCAGCGAAATGGCCGCGTTGGATGGTTCCCGAAGCTTTAACGTGTCTGAGAACGGCGAACCGGAGCGCCTGCGCTCCTTTCAGGTTTCGCCGAACTATTTTCAGTTGCTCGGCGTGACCGCCCAGATGGGACGCACCTTCCTACCGGGCGATGATCACCCGGATCAAAAACAGGTTGTCATCCTGAGCCAGGACCTATGGCAGCGCCGCTTTGGCATGGACCCCGGTATTATCGGCAAAACCATGCGGCTCGACGGCGAGAGATACACCGTGGTCGGTGTGATGCCGGCCTCGTTCAAGCAGACCTATTACCCCGCGGACCTCTGGATTCCACTCGCTTTCAGTGACGAGCAGCGAACACCGCAAGCGCTCGCTCCGCGACAGTATGTAGTCTTCGCGCGTTTGAAACCAGGAATCGCGATGACCCAGGCCAGGGCAGAAGTGCACTCGCTCGATGCGCGTTATTCCGCGAGCCTGTTGAAGCACAGCACAGACTGGGGCGCCTCAGTCACACCGATGGAAGAATACCTGGTTGCAAGATCCGCGCGCACCACGATGGCTCTGCTGATGAGCGTTGCTGGTGTGGTGTTGCTCATTGTGTGCGGCAATGTCGGCGGCCTTTTGCTGGCACGGGGTCTCTCGCGAGAGAAGGAGTTTGCCATTCGCAGGGCGCTAGGCGCGAGCCGGTGGCGCCTTATCAGGCAACTCATGCTCGAAAATCTCACTCTCGCGCTCCTGGGCGGCAGTTTCGCCGTCCTCGTGGCTCTTGGTGGAGTTCGGCTGTTGCGCGCCAAGTTGGACTTTAACGAGTTTGGCGCCTATTTCGCCGGCAAAATCATCATCGACGCCCGCGTGTTGATATTCACACTCGTGGTGTCTATCGGCACGGCTTTGCTGTTCGGCCTGCTCCCGGCCCTGGATATATCCAGGAGATCGAATCCGACGCTTCAGGAAGGGCAGCGCACCGTTACCTCGGGGAAACGCCCAAGCCGGCTGCGAAGCGTGTTGGTAGCCGGCCAGATCGCGGCGGCCCTGGTACTTCTGACCTGTTGCTCCCTCGTAATCAAAGGATTGTACGATCTCGACAATCTGAACCAAGGCTTCGATCCGAAGCAGGTGATCACGGCCGGATTGCAGCTTGCTCCAGAGACGTATGACAGCGCCGGCAAACAACGCGCTTTTGTCACCGAGGCTGTACGCAGAGTGCAACAGCTGCCGGGCGTTCAACTGGCGGCGGCCACAACCGATCTGCCGATCAGTGGGGCGCGCGTGGTTCCATTCAGCCTGGAAGGCCAGGCAATCGTAAAGCCGGAGGACCGCCCCTGGGCGCGATACTACGCCATCAGCCCCGATTATCTGCACGTCATGCACATCGAACTCATCGGTGGACGCGGATTCAATGCCACTGACAGCGCCGGGAAACCCGCAGTGGCCCTGGTCAACCAGGCCTTCGTGAAGCAAATCGCGTCCAATGGCCAGGTTCTCGGGAAAACGGTCACAGTATCGATAGCGCCATCGGGTGCTCCGACGGCCGCAGAAATCGTCGGAGTTGTGGAGAACGTTTCTGACTATCAGGGACAACTCTCCTTCCAGCCGCAGATCTACGTTTCTCTCGCACAAAATCCAGCAGCTCGTTTTTCCTTAGTGGCCCGCACCAGCGTAGGTGAGAAAAGCTTGATTCTCCCACTTCGACAAACCATTCGCTCACTCGACAAAAATCAGGCGATCGACAACCCGCGCACCATGACGCAAATAATCACCACGTCGCTTGGCGGAAACAAGCTGGTCGTGTTCCTGCTGGAGATTTTTGCGATTCTGGCGCTGGTGCTGGTAGCGATCGGAATCTACGGCGTGATTGCGTTCACGGTGAACCAGCGAAATCGAGAAATCGGCGTCCGGATGGCTCTCGGGGCGCGCCGCCAGCGCATCTTTTTCATGGTTTTGAACAGCGGCACAAAGCTGGTTGTGATCGGCTTGCTGGTCGGGGTACCACTCTGCCTGCCCTTGCCGCGGTTGGTGGGGCACATGTTTCAAGCCGCGACCGGGTTTCAGACCCATACCATCGCCGTACTGATTGGCGTTCCTCTCTTTGTCGTTATCGTCGCCCTGGCCTCGACCTGGGTGCCCGCGATGCGCGCGTCAAAGATCAACATGGCCGAAGCCCTGCACTACGAATAAAACTATGGAAAATCAAACATGAACTGTCCTAAGGTGTTCAGGCCCGGAGGGTTGTCGGTGGCCCGCAGTTTCAGCGTCCATCCTGCAACCCTCTATCGCCTCCTCGGAACTTCGTCTTGAAACGGTCGCGAGATCGATAGCCCTGCGCCGGTTCTTTCGCGAGTTAGGTCGCGCTCGAACTCTGCGATACCGGCGAAGACGGTCATGATCATCTTGCCGGCGTGAGTGGTGGTATTGCCCCATGGCTCGTAGAGAGATTGGAAGCGTGCCCCGGCCGCACCGATTGTTTCAACTACTGTTTGTGCGCAAACTTCGTGCCGAAGAAGTCGCCCGCATTCCATGCCGGGCGTTCGGACTGCTGCGCTACTTCGTAGCCGATGAGGAAGTTCAGCGCTGTGGACTTCGCCGCCGGATCGAAGTAGAAGCGATGGTCCATGTTGTCGTTAGGAGTGTGGTAATTGGTCGCGGTCCAGTTTTTGGCGAACGAGGCGCCATCGATCGCTGGATCGGTGCTCTGAGTTCCCGCATCGACTTTGACGGACGGCACGCCGCGCCTCACGAATGAATACTGGTCGCTGCGAGTGAAGAATCCCTCTTCGGGGCGTGGGTCGGGGCTGATCGTGTACCCCATCTTGTGCGCAGCTGCCTCTACATCCTTGGAGAGAGTGGAATGCTCGGCGCCCTGCGGGACGATGTCTTTGATGGGAAGGCGCACGCCGGGCGCGCCGTCTATATTCACGTCAGCGACGATGCTTTCGAGCGGGACGGTTGGATAGTGCGCGAAATAATCCGACCCGAGCAAGCCTCGTTCCTCACCGGTGACGGAAAGGAAAAGAATGGAGCGCCGGGGCGCACGCGGCAAGCTCGTGAATGCGCGGGCGATCTCGAGCAGCGCGCCGGTGCCCGAGGCGTTGTCAGAAGCACCGTGGCAGATGGGGTCTGCCTCGCCGGGATGGCAGATGCCGAGGTGGTCGAGATGCGCCGAGTAAACCACGTACTCGTTTGCGAGGCTCGGGTCAGAACCGGTTAGTTTCGCGATAACGTTGCGGCTTTCGACCCTTGTGAAGCGGTTGGCGAGATGAATCCGCACCGTACCCGGCAGGGGGAAAGATCCTGGTTTGCCTGCTTTCGCGGCCGCAAAAACTTCCGGCAATGATTTCGGGGCGCCCGCGAATAGCGCTTCGGCGCCGCTTTGGTTGGTCCTGACCAGAACGCGAATCTCTGGAACCGTGTCCGAGGGAGCACCCTGCGGGTCAAGCCAGCGCATGGGCGGGTCGGCGCGCAACTGGAGCATGACGCGATTCCACTGAGCACGCAAAAACTCCGGCGAATCGATGACGATGAGGCCGACCGCGCCATGTGCGGCGGCATTTTGCTGCACCGTAAGGGCACTGGCGAAATAGGCGCGTTCGGTAGAAGGAAATCGCGCCGGCGCGCCGCGCAGTACTACGGCTACCTTTCCTTTTACGTCCGCTCCCGCGTAATCGTCATACTGGAATTCCGGCGCGGTTACACCGTAGCCAACGAAGACGGCCCCCGCGTCCACGGTCGTGTCCATCAGCAGCAGATTGGCGTAAATGATGTAGTCCTGGTCGAGCACCAGCGTCTGCGATTTGCCGTCACGCACGAGTTGGAACGAAGTCTGCTCTGGAATTAGATCGGTCCCCCGCAGCGGCAGGGGCTGGAACCATGTGCCGTTTACACCCGCGGGCTGGAGACCCATGGACTCGAGTTCAGCGGCGACGTAGCGCGCCGCAATCTCGTGCCCGCGCTCGCCTGTTCCACGCCCTTCGAGCAGAGCATCGGAGAGGAAGCGCATATGCGCGGCGATCGCTTCCGGCCGAATCAGCTTTATAGCCGCATCCGCGGCGGCCTGATCGGAGGGACTAAGCTCTTGTGCGCTGAGCGGTACATAAAACGTCGTCGCTAATAGAATCGTAAGAGAATAGCTTTGCAGTCGTGGTTTCCGGGCTTGTCTTGCTAACGGCGTGGGAGTTGTGCCGCTGTGTAGCATGTTGTCCTCCTAAGCGCCATCGCATAAAGCTACCGTGACGGCAATCTTCGTTATCTCGTGTGAAACTGCTGCGCTCTCGTGAAACCACCCTAACGCTTAGCGATCTCAATGCTCAGCGCTCGTAGCAAAGCTAAGTAGCCCACCGATATCACCGACAGCCGTACCCGATCCGCAACGATCCAGTTGTGCGCCAGAGCGCGGACCTCTTCCAGGGTGTGGCCGCCACCTGCCTGTGTGAATAAAATTGCATTGATGGGATAGATGTAGGCCAGAGTGAACACCAGTCCGATGGTCATGCAGATCGCGGCGATAACAAAGAGTGGCCGATGTTTTGGTAAGTCCCAACCAAAGAAGAGCAGCCCAAGGAGCGGCAAGTAGCGCACGGGCATCATACGGGGCCCAAAGAAGTTCACGATGTTCTGGAGAAAGCTGGTGCCCTTGAAGAAGGCCCCCAGGGACTCCGGCAGTGAGGCATTCCAGATGGGATCAATCACTACCATTTGGTAGATCGTGCCGCCGACATAGACGCTCCACGATAGGACGGAAATCCAGAGCAGAACCAACGTGATGACGTTGCGAGTCGTCATGATCGCCGCCCGTTGCCACGCTGCGTGACATGGTGTGGGACATCCACTGCGACCAATCGATTGTATCGGCCCACGATAGGCACGATAACAGCAGCTACTTCGCCATGCTGAAACTTCTGCCAAGATGAACGGACCCTAATTTGTTCCAGCGGCATTTCCGACAAAGTTCCAGTCCCCGTCTGACAACCAAACTCGACAACCAAACTCCGTTTATAGAGCGCGGTTCGCAGCTGCCGCTTTCGTCGCTACGTCCTGCAGGAGCTGGTCCAGGTCAGCGCGAGTCAGGAGCTTGCCATTCAACACTACTGCGTCGATCTTCTTCGAGTTCCGGATGTCTTCCAGTGGACTCGCAGTGAGCAGGACAAGATTCGCAGTCCTGCCCTCTTCCAAAGTCCCGCTGCGCGGCAGTTCACCGAGGAATCGCGCAGGGTTCCTGGTGGCTGCTTGCAGTGCTTCCATCGGTGAAAGTCCACTCCCGACCAACAACTCAAGTTCCTGGTGAAGCGTCCAACCGGGGAACCTGTAGCTGTTCGACGCACCCGAATCTGAGCCTGCTAGCAACCCGACCCCGCGCGTTTGCATGAGCTTTACCAGAGCCGCTGTCTTCTCATCGACCAGTTTGAGCTGCTCTAACTGTTCCTCTCGCAACGGATGCCTTAGGCCGGTTTTCGGATCCCATGTCTTCCACATCCCGGGAAATATGTATTTGCGGTCCTGGTGCTGCTCATAATCGACCCGCCCCAGCGACTCGTTCCCCCGCCCTGCCGCTAAGGTTGGCGTGACCCACACGTTGTGCTGGACCAACTCCCCGGCAAGTTCTCGGGCGCCATCCTCGTCGAAGGTCTGTGCGTATTTGTACATAAGCTCTACAAGGCTCATCGGCGATTTGGATTGGCGTCGCGCCACAAGGTCATCGTTGATCTGCTTTTCGCTTCGCGAGCAGCCTCCGAGCACGAAGAGGTTTGCGTGTTCGATGAACCGCACCCCGCCATGAATGGCATCGCGGGTCGTCAAGGTCATCAACGGCAGATGGCCGCCGACATCCAATCCCTGCTTGTGAGCCTCGTTCAGGATTGCGGCAAAAACATCCGGCGGGAAATCCCAGGAGTAGATCTTGACGAAGTCCGCGCCCATGGACTTCACTTTGTCGACAGCTGCTCGCGCCGATGCCACATCGGTGACGGGGATTGATCCGGGCCAAGCCGGCTTTGGACCATCGAGCTTAGGTCCAGACGAGAGGATTCGAGGGCCGAGTCGCGTCCCATTCGCGATTTCTGTACGCCACCGGAACACGGTTTCTGGGATGTCCCCGCCCATTTCGCGAACCCCAGTGATTCCGTAGGCGAGGAAAACCGAAAGCCACGCCTCATTGTCCGGGATCAAATCGGGGCCGCCACGGAAATGAGCGTGCATGTCCCAGAGGCCGGGGATCATGTACTTTCCGGTCGCATCTATGACCCGGGCTCTCTTTGGCAGCTTCGTTTCGCTGGAATCGCCAATGGTCTGAATGCGATCGCCGACAACGACGACGGTGTGGTCAGGCAACGCTGGCTGACCGGTTGCGTCGATAACGGTCACATGCGTGAACGCAAGCGGGACTGCCTGCGCCGCGAGCAGCTCTAGCAACAAGGATGGAGCGAGACTGGAGGCTGCGGTTACTGCCCCTACCGTTAGCGACTTTCCCAATAGGCGGCGACGGCTAATCAACATACGGCCTCCTTGGAATCGGCGTTTCGCCCTGGAGTATACGGCCGGGTATGGATAGGGGTTCATCAACGCCGCATAGATCACGCTGAACACGGCCGTCGTCGCATCGATTCCCAGCGCCAGTGAGATCACAGCCTGAAGGCGTCGGCGATCCTACTCCTCCACGGGCACGAAATCCCGCCGGAGCTATTTAGAATGACCTACGAGTTAAGCCCTGGGGCCCGAGCAAAGCCTTCTCGGGACTCAAGACCAAAGGGCGACTCGAAAATCACCTTTGTTCAATTTGGTTCGCACTCCCCGTTGCTCGCGACGGTCGTGCCGGACGGACAGTTCGGCTGAAGCGGCGGAATGGCGCGGAGATACTCGTAAATGGCGAGGAGTTCATGATCGGTCATATAGCGATAGTCCGGCCACGGCATCACCTGAAGCAGAGGAGGCCCGGGCTGACCTGCCTCATGATCGAAGTCCTTACCGTTTCTTATTACCTCAAGAAACTCGTTCCAGGTTCGTCCCGCCGGCAATCCATCCTTATACGGGGTAATGTCGCGTGAATAGAACGGCCCGAAAGCCGCGCCCCCAGCTAGGTAGACCGCTGTATTAACCTGGGTCGGCTGCCCATTGAAAGGATTGCCGGTAGCCGTATACGACGGACTTGTGTGGCAATCGTTGCAGCCGCCCGTTGCGTTTACCAAATAGCTGCCTAGCCCGACGAGTTCACGGTTCTTGCTCTCGAAGTCCAGACGCACTGGAGCGATCTTAAACCCTATGTTTACCCTTCCGTCGACTTCCTTCCAGGCTTCGTTGTCGTCACTTTGTGCCTGCCCTCGCAGGGCAAGAACGAACGCGCCAGCGAAGACGAGTACGAACAGCAAACTACTCACTAGCAAGATTCTTCTCATGGTTTCTCTCCTTGTCAGCCAAATCTCACACAGGAGTTTGTCGACCTTTTCGTCTTATCTCCCAGATGGGATTCCGTTTTGACCTAGTTCCCAGGAATTTCTGGGATAGCACTCCACCCTCGAGCTACTTTCTTCTCCCGGTCCCTCTGTGTTGTGGTGTCCCCTGTCAGACCGTTGGGACCGGAAATATCCCGTGGCGCCCCTTCTTCCTCTGCAGCGGCCTTGTTCTGAAAATCGCAGCTCTTGGAGGCGTCCCAACAAGGTCCCGGCCCGTATATTGTCCCGGTTGTCATTTGATGGCAATGGCGAAGCAATGAAACCCGTCTTAATTCTTGCTGAATTTCTCCTGAACCCGTAACCCACATCTCGGCCTGAGGGGAAATGCTCGGGCAGTGGCAGACTCGGGGTAGAATGGGGGCCTCTCCTGGTGGTTTGGTCCTTATGCCTTCGGACGTAATCAGGTTTGGCGATGACTTCGAACTCGACCGGCGCGCCTTCGAACTGCGCTGTTCGGGTCGTTCTCTGAAGCTGGCACGAATTCCGATGGAAATGCTGCTCTTGCTGGTCCAGCGCAAAGGGCAACTCGTGACCAGAGAAGAGATCATCGATCAGATTTGGGGCAAGGATGTCTTCCTAGATACCGATAGCAGCATCAACACGGCAATCAGGAAGATCCGCCAAGTTTTAAAGGACGATCCGGAAGATCCACTTTTCGTACAGACGATCACGGGAAAAGGTTACCGGTTTGTCGCGCCCACGGTGGAGGTCCAAGGACCCTCGGCCGAGCAAGGGGGCTCGACTGCGAAACCGGCTGGCGCGTCCTGGGGCTGGTTGGGATGGAGAGCCGCGTTGCCTGCCGTCCTGGTGGTGATTCTCGCCGGAGGTGAGTATTTTTTGCAGTTCCGCGCACGATCACATTCTGCCAGCAACCCCAGGCGCGTGATGATGGCAGTATTGCCCTTCGCCAACCTGAGTGATGATCCGCAGCAGGAGTACTTTAGTGACGGTCTGACCGAAGAGATTATTACAGATCTCGGCGAACTCAACCCGGAACGGCTCGGCGTTGTCGCTCGAACCTCAGCTGCGGCGTATACGAGTACCAACAAGACAATTACCCAAATCGGACACGAACTGGAGTCGATTACATACT
>CAZSUK010000467.1:0-4191 GCA_964609355.1 uncultured Acidobacteriaceae bacterium
ACATTCGCCAGGTGCTACGCACTCTGTTTACTTCGCCGGAGTTCTGGTCCCGCGAGGCGTATCGTGCCAAGGTAAAAACTCCAGAAGAGTTCGTCCTCTCCGCAGTGCGGGCTACGGGCGGTGAGGTCCAGCGCCCTGCGATCGTGCTGAACGCAATGGGGCAATTGGGGATGCCTTTCTTTGGCTGCCAGACGCCGAATGGTTATTCCTGGACAGCGGGTGCGTGGGTAAACTCCGGTGATCTTCTGAGCCGCATTAATATTGCTCTCGCTCTCAGCAGCAACAAGCTGGGCACAGCGACGGACTTGGACGCGCTAATGAAGATCAACAAACCGGATGCGTTGGATTCCGCGCAAAAGGAAACGAAATTGGAAGCGTTATTCCTGGAGGGTGAGTTGAATTCGCAAGCCCGGCAAACTGTCTTGCAGCAGGCGGACCAACTGGCTGCCCAGGGACCGCTTGCCTTGCCGGGATCAGATTTAGCGAAGCCCGGCGCAAAGCAGGCTGGAACGATGCCACTCCGCGCGGCATTTGTACAGGTGATGGATTTGCCGACCCCGATTCCAGCGCCGGCGGACAAACAAGCCGCGCTGGTAGCGGGTCTATTGCTGGGCTCACCAGACTTTCAAAAGCGCTAAATAAGCCGGAAAAACAGCCGGTCCCACTGCGGTCGAGATGGCAGTTCTGGTGCGGGGTCAAGTAGTTCTCGGGAAAGCTCTTATGGGCACCACGGAACTGTTATCCCGACCGGAGAAGTCATGGCCTTCGAGGCGGATGAACGATCGCCAACCTGAGTGATGATCCGCATCAGGAGTACTTTAGTGACGGTTCCAACCCCTGCACCACCCCAAAGCTCGCTCTGGATAGCATGTTTTTCGACCGAGGGGTCATGGGCCTTCGGCCCACCAATGGCGATGAAAAACGGCTCCTATTCAGCAACTAATCTCCCTGGAAGGACCGCCCTCCCCTTTGTCATCTCGACCGAAGCGTAGCGCAGTGGAGAGATCTGCGGTTCAGCTCTCCTTTCTTGGAAATGTGTTTTCGACCGAGCGAAGCCGACTGGAAGGATCTGCTCTTCTCCCCGTCCACTAGCAGCTTCAACCTGGGCCACTCCTCTCCCCTTGTCATCCCGACCGAAGGGGAGGGATCTGCAGTGCGCCCTCCGGCTCTCTCAAATCTCTCCCAGGAGACGACGCGGATGAACGATCCAACCCCTTCACCACCTAAAGCTCGGTGTGGATAGCATGTTTTTTCGACCGAGCGAAGTGTATTGACGGGCCCTGCTGTTTCTTTTCCCCGGCACTTACACACCCTCTTTAGCCCCTCCGGTCCATTGGCCACAAAGGGATACGCGAAGCCCCCGGCGACGCAGGGCAGCAATCTTAGTAAGAGTCACCAGCCGCAATTCCTGGCGATCGATGCCCACCTAGCTTTGGCTATCTAACCGCCTATCTTAGATAGCCATCTGTCATTGGCACGCTTAGAGCGTGCTTCTATAACTTAGGCTTGTTTTCGAAGACAAGTCGGAATTGTGACGCAATCCCCGAGGCGTTATTCCTAAGAGGTGACTTACTACTAGGCAGTGGAGACATCAGGGAGCGCAGTTCTCAGGGGTTATTTGAGCACCTGAAAGGGCTTAAGGTAAATTCAATCGTGATTGCCGATTGCGGAGACACGCAATTGCTGTTTGAGAATGACCAAATTCATCGTTCATGAGCCCCAGGTTTGTACTCCATGGGCGGGAAGAAAACGAACCTGGGATCAAGCTCGTGCGCATCCCAATAGCTGAACCGATCACGCCCTCATCGATCGCCGCCAGCACCGCTTTTTCGAGCCACGTGGCTTCATCCTTTTCGAGGAGTACTTTCAGATCTATATCCGAAAGAATAATGGTGGAGCAATACGTCGTAGATACGGTAACCTGCCTAGGCTACACCGGAGTGCGGCGTAGCTGGCAGTTCCCCGGGCCAACCCCAGGTAAGGAAGTTACTTTTGAAGAACGTCCTGTCCGCGTTTTTTCCCGCTTTTTCCGCTGTGTTACGCATTGTTCCCCAGGCTGTTATTCGAATTCGAAGCACCGCCGTACTAGCCATTCTTGTTGCCGCTGCCGCGTCCCTGGCTGCTCATGCGCAGACCGGCGAGTGGGCCTGGATGGGCGGCAGCAGCGTCCTTACCCAACAAAGCAGCGGCGAAAAAGGCCAGCCAGGAGTGTACGGCACTCAGGGTCAGCCGTCCGCTGCCAATATCCCTGGCGGACGGCTGGGCGCGGTCACTTGGACAGATAAGGTTGGTAATCTCTGGCTTTTCGGAGGAGGCGGGCTCGATTCCACCGAGACCTTCGGCTTTCTCAACGATCTCTGGGAATTCGACCCTTCGACCAATGAGTGGACATGGGTTTCGGGAAGCAATACGATACCCGCCTTCAATGGCGGCCAGCCTGGAATATACGGCCAGCAGGGTACACCCGCAGCCACCAATACCCCAGGAGGACGCTCGGGAGCGGTGGGCACGACGGACGGCAATGGAAATCTTTGGCTTTTCGGCGGGGCAGGCTTCGACGCTGCAGGCACAAACGGAAACCTGAACGACCTGTGGGAGTTCAGTCCTTCTACCAGGGAATGGACCTGGGTGGGGGGCAGCAGCAATCTGGGCGTCAACGGTACGGTTCCCGGGGTATACGGAACGCTGGGCTCGCTGACTGCGGGCAGCTTTCCGGGGAGTCGGAACAATGGGGTTGCCTGGACCAGCAAAGACGGTAGCCTCTGGTTTTTTGGAGGCTACGGTGGCAGCACTCTTGCCCAGTTTGGAGACCTCAACGATTTGTGGAGGTACGTTCCATCCACCAACCAGTGGGCTTGGATGGGAGGCAGCAGCACGACCCTCCAGCCAGGAGTCTACGGACAACTGGGCACTCCAGCCCCAGGGAATGTACCCGGAGCCCGGGAAACCGCAGGCGCATGGGCGGATAACGACGGCAATTTCTGGCTCTTCGGAGGCAACGGTTACGCACTGGCCGGCCAGGGCGATCTGAATGATCTGTGGAAGTTCGATCCCACGACCAATGAATGGGCTTGGATGAGCGGGAGCAACAGTTGCCAGGCAGGTGGCATCTGCAACTGGCCTGGAGTGTACGGCACGCTGGGCACTGCGGCTGCGGGAAATACGCCCGGCAGCCGAGCGTCCATAGTTACCTGGACAAATCAGGACGGCTCGCTCTGGCTCTTTGGAGGAAACGGCTCTGACGCCAACAACATGCTCGGCTTTCTGAATGATTTCTGGAAGTTCGATCCTGTTGCGAGTGAATGGACCTGGATGGGCGGCAGCAGCATGGCGGGCGCCGGCGGCGCGACCGCCGGGGTATACGGCACGCTGGGCAGCCCAGCTGCCGGTAACCTTCCCGGAAGCAGGACCGAAGGGGTCGCTTGGACTGATATCTCTGGCAATTTCTGGCTCTTCGGAGGATCCGGTGCCGATGCGCAGGGAGTGATCGGCTACCTGAACGATCTATGGGAGGTCATGCCAGTGAAGGTGACGGCGACTCCCACCCTCAGCCCGGCATCCGGCACCTACACGACCGCGCAGACGGTGACGATCAGCGATTCGACACCCGGCGCGGTGATTTACTACACCACCGACGGCTCTATCCCCACTCCTTCCTCCACGAAATACACTGGGCCAATCACCGTTTCCTCGACGGAAACCATTAATGCCATTGCAACCGCTGCCAACTATGTCAGCAGTGCTGTGGCCTCCGGGATGTATACCATCCAGCTGACTGCCGCTATGCCGGCCTTCTCTCCCGCTGCTGGAACGTATACGACGGCGCAGACGGTGACGATGAGCGATGCCACGCCGGGAGCATTGATCTACTACACTACCGACGGCAGCACCCCGACCACTTCGTCCACGAAATATACCGGGCCGATCACCGTTTCCTCGACGAAAACCATTCATGCCATCGCAACCGCTGCCAACTATGTCAGTAGTGCTGTGGCCTCCGGGATGTATACCATCCAGCTGACTGCCGCTATGCCGGCCTTCTCTCCCGCTGCTGGAACGTATACGACGGCGCAGACGGTGACGATGAGCGATGCCACGACGGGAGCATTGATCTACTACACCATCGACGGCACAAACCCCACCACTTCGTCCACGAAATATACTGCGCCGATCACCGTTTCCTCGACGCAA
>CAZSUK010000468.1:0-11157 GCA_964609355.1 uncultured Acidobacteriaceae bacterium
ACGACCCGGTCCTCGGCACTGCCTACATCCAGCTCGCCCGCGAAGGCCTGGGCCAACAAAAATCCCAGAACGGAGGCACCGGCGTCCCCCTTTCCGGGGAATTCAAGACCCCCTATCATCGCTACGGATCGCGTGTGCCCTCTCCGGCCGTGGAACACTCCTTCTTTGACGGCATCAACACCTCGCTCGCCGGAATCGCCTCGCTTGCCCCGGGCCAGCATCCATTCCTGACCGCCGGCCTAACCCAGATCGCCGCCACCGTAGACCAGGCCACCCGCTCCTTCTCCCCCGGGCAACCGGCAAAGCTGGTCCCCATCCTCACTACAGGATTAAAACAAACACAGTTACTAATGCAAAAGGTGGAATCCTCCGACCTCTCCGCCGAAGAAAAATACAACCTCCACCACGAGCTATCTGTAAAGGAAGCGCAATTCAACAGCGCCATTGTCGAGGCCCTGGGAGTCACCCTCACCGCGGTGGTCGCCCCGGCCAATCCTGACCGCGGCCGCTCCGGCTTCGCCACCGAGCCACAAGACACCTTCACCACCGCCGTACCCGGCCAGTCCTTCGGAGTCACCGCCTATCTCACCAACCCCAGCGCCCTCCCCATACAAATCGAGAGCGTAGCCCTGCGCCCCACCAGTAAAGGCGACTGGCACATCACCTCGACCAACCCGATGCACGGAGCACTCCAGGGCAACCAGCGTCAGACCGCCGACTTCCGCCTCACCGTCCCGGAAGACGCGAGCTTCACCAGGGCCTGCTTTCATCGCAAGGACGTAGAACAGCCCTACTACGATCTCGACAGTGTCTCCTGCTTGGACCACCCGCTCCCGCCCTATCCTTTGGAAGCCTGGGCTGAATTCAGCGTGGACGGAGTCACCGTCCGCACCGGCCAGTCGGTGCAAACCGTCCAGCATGTAGTCGGCCCCGGTGGAGTCTACCAACCGCTGATCATTGCCCCGGCTATCTCGGTAGCCGCCACGGCCACCGCCGGCATCATCCCGCTCGAGCAGCAGAAGCCCGCGGACGTAAACCTCCGTGTCCGCACCAACATCAAAACCACGGCTCCGGCCGAGGTCCATCTCGAGCTGCCGCAAGGCTGGCATTCCACTCCGCAATCGGCCCCCTTTACGGGAGATGTCCAACAGACCCTGACCTTTGCCGTAACCCCACAGAATCTTCAGCAGGCTGCTTACCCCATCGGCGCGGTGGCTGAGTACCGGGGCCATCCATACAGCCAGGGTTATGAGACGGTAGGCTACCCGGGCCTGCGTCCTTATAACTACTACCAGTCTGCCCCCTACAAACTGGTAGGTGTCGACGTCAAGGTCGCTTCTGGCCTTAAAGTGGGCTATGTCATGGGAACGGGGGATGACGTCCCTCAGTCGCTCGAGAGCATGGGCGTTGCGGTCCACTTGTTACAGCCCGCGGACATCACCGCCGGCGATCTATCGGGTTGGGACGTCATCGTGTTAGGCATCCGCGCGTATGCAGCGCGGCCCGAACTCGCCACAGCCAACAGCCGCTTGTTGGACTACGTAAAGCGGGGAGGAGTACTCATCGTGCAATACAACAGCCGTGAGTACGATCACAATTACGGACCGTATCCCACCAGTCTGACGGGGGATCCGGAGAAGGTAGTCGATGAGGGCAATGCGGTCGAGCTACTGGAGCCAGGCAACCCGTTACTTTCCTGGCCCAACAAAATCACCACCGCGGATTTCAAGGGTTGGGTAGAGGAGCGCGGTCATTCCTTCATGCATTCCTGGGACCCGCATTACCAGGCCTTGACTGAGACGCACGACGCCGGCCAGGAAGCGCAAAAGGGAGGACTCCTCTACACCCGTTACGGAAAGGGAGCCTACGTCTACGTAGCCTACGCTCTCTACCGCCAACTGCCCGAAGGCATCCCGGGAGCCTACCGTCTCTTCGCCAACCTGCTAAGTCTCCCCAAAGCCCCAGACAAGTAGAACGCGCTTTTGTTCTATCCCCGCGACAATCACCGGGTGCCCCACGTCTCGATTTTGAGATGTGGGATACCGCAGGCCTAACCCTCAAGCCTGTCGCGGACGGAAATGTTTCTCATCGATACTCCGAGCAAAACCCAGGAGCACCCTGCTGAATCAACCCGCACCCGCGTTTAATCTCATCCACAATCAGCGAGCAGGCATTCTGAGCATTACAAGGCGGGTGGGTCGAAGGAGAAACCTGCAAGCACTCATTCACCAGCTGCCGTGACCGCTCGATCCCGACCGCATTCAAACAAGTCCCCCGGGTACTAGCCGCCGCCGAAACCTGCGGCGCCAGGTAAGGCTCCGGCACGCCATACGCTTGTGCGACCTGGTGCAGCTCACCGCGCAGCTTTTCCCACTGACCGGTTGTCTGTGTATTCAACTGCAAGCTATAAACCAGGGGATCAATCTGTGCCGCCGTAAACACCAGCTCTTTGACCCCATCGTCCGCCTTTTTCCCATGCTTGAAAATATCCAGCGTCTGGTCAGTCTGTTTCGCAAAGGTATCCACCAGCGCCCGTGCGTCTTTCTCGCGCGTGGTCTTCCGGATCGAACTGTTCTTCAGCGCATTCGCAAAACTCTGGCGAAAGGGTTGCGCATCATCTTTCAAATTCTGCATCAGTCGCTGCAGGTCTTTATCACTCAGCCGGCCTTGTGCCTGTGCTGCTGACAAACCAGCCAACAAAAAAACCAATCCCAAACCCAGCCACCGCCGCATGCGTCTCCTCCGCTCGATAGGAATCCCAGCCAGCGCCCCTGTATCCTATCGACGATCGAGGTACCCGGCAACTGGCGTATCGTCAAAAAAGAAATGTCTGCAGCCTCTCCAGTCCCCGTCGCTCCTTTTCTCGCCGACAGTTACATCTTTGACTGGAGAGCTCAGTCTTTTCGTGCGGACCTCATCTTCGTGCTCCCCATGGCCATTTGTCTCGTGTTAGGCATCTGGCTCGGTCACCCGGGAGCCGCCCTCATCGCCACCGGCGGCGCCTTCACCGTCGGCTTCGGCTACAAGCAGCACATTGACGAATCGCACCTTCTCCCCATGATCCTGGTAACCCTGGGCATCGGGGCCGCGACTTTTGTCGGCATGGTAGCGGGACACACCAACTACATCCTGGTGATGCTGGCTGCGGGAACGGCCTTTGTTTACGGAATGCTCTCCCTGCGTCAGGCCGGGGTCAGTTGGGTCGGACAGCAGTTCGTCGTCTTCCTCCTGGTCGCCTCCGCCTTCCCCTTTTCCCCCCGGGCTGCGGCCGTTCGTTCTGGGCTGGTCATGGCCGGCGGCGCGCTTCAGCTCATAACATCCAGCATCCTGCTTCGCCTGTTGTCGCAACTGCGGACAGACCTATTATCGGTAGCTCGTTATATGCGTGACGAGCACCAGGCCCTGCGCCTGCACGTGGAGCAGGCCGCCCGCTCCTTAGTCAACCGTGACACCGCGCCGAGCGCTTTGCCCTATTCGATCCGCCTGGCCATTACCCTGGGGGCCAGTACAGAAATCTACCGCCACTTCCAATTCACCAACGGCTACTGGATCCCCATGACCGCCCTGCTGGTCCTCAGGCCCGGACTGAGTGACACCGCCAATCGCGCCATTGCCCGCACCGTAGGCACCTTGGCGGGCGCCATGCTGGCCAGCTACGCGCTGGCACATCTCCAGCCCTCCCCGCCCATTCTCGCGGTCCTGGTCCTGCTGTTCGCTTGGCTGTCGTACTCGCTCAACAACGTGAACTACGGTCTATTCACCCTGTGTCTTACCGCCTACATTGTCTCTCTGTTGGCGCTGAACGCTCTCCCGGGCAGGGAGGTTGCCTACCACCGCGCCGTCAGCACCATCATTGGGGGAGGGCTGGCGCTCACCATCAGGCTGCTGGTGATCCGTTACCGTAAGCAGCATGCAGCGTCTAACGGTTAGGGAAAAACCCCCGGATTCATTACTATCATTAACAGGACAGCTCGCAGTTCCCCCGAGGCCCCTTGCATGAAGAAATCCGAAGTGCTGCACGCCTGGCGAAGTATTCTTACCGGCCAGAAACCAACGCTTTCGATCGAGATCACCCGCGAATGCCCACTCCGCTGTCCCGGCTGTTACGCCTACGAGCCTGAGCACTTAGGAACCGGGGTTAACCTGCGCCAGCTATCTGACTTTAAAGGGGACGACCTTGTCCGCCGCCTGCTCGCCATCGTCGATCGCGAGCGCCCCATCCACCTCTCGATTGTCGGGGGAGACCCCCTGGTTCGCTACCGTGAGCTGGAGCTTCTTCTCCCTCAACTGGAGCAGCGTGGCGTTCACGTCCAGCTGGTCACCAGCGCCTTCCGTGCCCTCCCCGCCGCCTGGAACACCCTTTCCAAGCTCAGCCTGGTGGTTTCCGTTGATGGGTTACAACCGGAGCATGACGAGCGCCGCAAGCCCGCCACCTACGAGCGAATTCTCAAGTCGATCAGTGAAAGTTTCGTGACCATTCACTGCACGGTCACTGGCCAGATATCCGGCCGTCCTGGATACCTTGAAGAGTTCCTCCGTTTCTGGAGTGATCGTCCTCAGGTTAAGCGCATCTGGGTAAGTCTTTTTACTCCGCAACAGGGAGCCGAGGGACCGGAAATCCTAACCCCGTCGATGCGCAGTGAAGTCCTGAACGAGCTAGAACGTCTCTATCCTCTGTATCCAAAGTTCCAAATGAACCGCGAGATGATTGAGGAGCTGCGCAATCCGCCGCAATCGCCCGAGGACTGCATCTTCGCCCGAACCACAACCTCTCTCTCGGCAGATCTGGAAACCCGCATAGGACCCTGTCAATTCGGAGGCAATCCCGACTGTTCGCAATGCGGCTGTGTCGCCTCGATGGCGTTAGCGGCCGTAGGCCATCACAAAGTATTAGGCGGCCTGACCGCAGGGCACCTGATGTACGCCTCGGAGCGAATAGGAAACAAGGTAGGCAAACTACGTTCCCGCTTCACCCCGAAGCCCCCACCTGTACAGCCGTCGCCCCTAACCGTAATCCAGTAGCTCCCGGCTCTATCCCAGTCACAATAGCCGGGTGCCCCACATCTCGCTCGTTTTTCGCGAGATGTGGGATACCACAGGTCTCACCCTCAAGCCTGCGAAGGTCTCCACAGCTCCACAGGGGTGCCCCATGTTCGCACCAGCGTACGTGGGCCGAAAAAGATGGGGCGAAGCCCCCATCAAAGCTCTGTCTTTTTCCTCTCTCATCCACAAGCTGACGTTCCTAAATCAAACATCTTCTACCCTTTGTCATCTCGACCGAAGCGAAGCGAAGTGGAGAGATCTGCGTTGTGCCCTGCGCCCTAACCAAACCCCAAAAACAGCAAAGGGAGAAGCTGAAAAGCTCCTCCCTCTCTCCGCTGAACCCCGTGCAATTAAAAGCTAATCCGGCCCGTAATCTCTACATTCCGCGGACCCGCACCCTCCGCACTCTGCAACCCGGAAATCGTCCCAAACCCTGAATCGTCCACATACTGATTCGGCACATCATAATTCCGATGATTAAGCGCATTAGCCGCCTGCGCCCCAAATTGAAACTGTAGCTGTTCGGTAATCTTAATCGACTTAATCAAGGAAAGAGAAACCGCATCCGTGCCTGGGCCCACCACATTCCCCACTGAAGAAGTACCGAACCGCCCAGCATTCACAGGAGGCAGCGTAAACGCAGCAGGATTGATATAAACCGGCCCAGCCGAATTCGTCAATCCATGCACTGCCCGAGGATTCACACCCGGAACAATATCCGCCCGAGCCGAACCCAGCGTATTCAAAATCCCCGTATTCGCCGAGTCAACGGATGCTTGCCCGATGGTGAGGAAAGCCCCGCTCTGGAACACCAACACACCGCCCAGCTGCCATCCACCGACCGCCGCATCCATCAGACGCCCGCTCCCTGACAGAAAAGTCTGCCCCCGGCCAAACGGAAGCTGATACAGAGCAGTAGTGAGCCAGCGATGCCGCCGATCGAACATCACATTGCCATAGTCCAGCCGTGGATTGTTCTTATCAGAGACCCAGTTGCCGCCCGCCGGCGCGAACGCGGTAGGGACCGCGCCCCCTGCGTCCGAAAGATCCCGGGTAAGTACGTAGCTGCTTTGGAACTGCAACCCATGTGACATCCGCTTCTCCACCAGCGCAGTGTAGCTGTTGTAGTTGCTAATGCCCTGGTTGACCACGCTCTGAATAATCCCCCAGATGGGATACACCAGCGGGGCCGCCACCCCAGTATTCGCCGGCACCTGGTTCAGATCGTTAAAGTTCTCCAGGTTGCTCCCATGAGACCCGGTATACGACAGCCGCATCCCGATATCGTGCCCCATGTCATGCTCGAACGTGGCATTCCACTGCTGCACCGTGGGATCGCGGTAATGAATCGGAAAAGCATACTCGAAGCTCGCCGTTCCCGGCTGATTCAAATTGGCAGGGAACGGAGAAGGGAAGCTGAGCAACGGAGCACCGGTCGGCCCGTAGTCCTGCGTATACAGGGGAACGAAGCTGGCGCTCACCGCCCATCCCGAAACCAGCGAGAATCCCAGGGGGGACTCGATAAACCGTCCCCACCCTCCGCGAAACACCGTCTTGTCATTTCCACCCGGGCGCCACGCCAGCCCAATCCGTGGCCCAAAGTCTGTCTTGTCGGTGTAGCGCAACTTGAGCGGCAAACCGGCCTGCTTCGCCGTCAGGATAGGCGTGGGTGCGATCGAAGCCGCGAACCCAGGATTCGTATAACTCAGCCCCTGCGCATTCGGCACTGCCACGCCGCCATGAATTCCATTCTCGTCGTAGTCAGGCAAAAATGCCGCCGTGTTGTAGTGTGTGTCCTTTAACGGCGGATGCAATTCGTAGCGCAGCCCCGCGTTAATCGTCAGATGCGGAGTAATCTTCCAATCGTCCTGGGCAAACACGGCATAGGAGTAGCCCAGCCCATTCATCGCCGGGTTCGTGACCTGCGCCAGCGTGGTGTTATCCGGATAGCCCAACAAGAATTGTGTATAAGGATCGCCAATGGTTGTCCCCACCGTGCTTGTGCCGTTGAAAACATATTGTCCCGCGCGGTAATTGCCGAACACATTCTCGTCATGGTCGGTCAGCCGGCGAACATCTCCTCCGAACTTGAACGTATGCTTTCCTTCCACCCACGTCAGATCGTCCAGCAACTGGATCACCTTGCTTTGCTGGTTAGTCGTGTTCAGGCCGCCCGTTCGTTGCAATCCGACAATCTCTATATCTGGAACCGTCGGAACCGTGGCTACATCGGGAATCCCCGTAATCCCTACCTGGTTAAGCAACGTTGACGAGTTCACGTTCGCATCCAGCGAATCCCGGATCGAGTTGAACCCCCCACGAAACTCGTTGATCAGCTTGGAACTGAAAGTGTAGTTGTACGCCACCGTGAACCCGCGGTCCTGTTCCGGCTGTTCGATACCGCCCAGCAAGGGAGACAAGCTGGTATCGCAAAATCCAGCGCAATTGACTGTAGGCGCGGTGGTCACCGAGCGGTTCTTGAAGGTGTACCGCCCATAGATGGATTGCTTCGAAGTAATGTTCTGATCGATGCGTACATCGAACTGGTTGCTCGAAATCGGCGCCGGGAAGTTCACCGAATAATTGTTCTGGAAAGAGTCGGCGCTCCCGCTATTGGGGAGCGGCATCAAGTACTGAATCGTGTTCGCCGCCACTGGAGATACGGGAACATGGCAATTGGTGGGCCCGGTGCAGGGAATTGGAGTGCCATCGTAGTTGTTGATCGTGGGCGTAGATGTACCCTGAACCGTAGACAAATAGTTGTACAAATTCCCAGCCCGCATATCCACGCTGGGAAAGCTTTCCACCAACGGGAACTGACGCGGCAGCCGCAGACCTTCGTAGCTGCCGAAGAAAAAAGTCTTATCGCGCCCGTTATAAAGGTGAGGAATCCTCACCGGGCCGCCAATGAAGCCGCCAAAGTCATTCATGTGCAGCGAAGGTTTACCCGTGAACGGATTGCCGGCCGTCAGATCCGTGTTCTCGAAATTTTCGAAGCCCCCTCCATGGTAGTCATTGGTCCCGGCCTTCGACGTGGTCGTCACGTCCGCCACACCGCTATATTCCGCGTTATTATTGGTCTCGCTGACCCGGATCTCGGAAATGGAGTTGAAGGAAGGGAAAAGCTCATTGATGGGCCCGCTGTACTCCACGTTCACGCTGCTGATGCCATCAATGGTGTAAGACATCAGTGCCGGCGTAGTCCCCGCGACCACCAGGTTGTTGTTGTCATCCACCTGGACCGCAGGTTCTGTCGTCAAAGTCAAAATAGGGCTAGTCGAACCATTAGACCGGGAATAAACAGCAACCGGCAGATCCACCAGCTCATGGCCCGTCTTGGTGGATGCCAGGCTCGATTGGTCGGTCGTGATCACATCCCCGGCCGCCTGCACCTCAACCGTCTGTGACTCGGCGCCGACCGCCAGGCTGGCATCGATGCGCTGTGTATCGCGGGCCTGCAGTACCAGGTGGTCGAACACCTGGTCCTTGAAGCCGCTGGCCTGAATTTCCACTTGATAGGTCCCCGCGTCCAGGTTGAGAAACTCATAACCTCCGGAGGCACTGGTCGTGGCTGTATGTTTCGCGGAGCTCCCCACGTTCACCAGCGTGACGGTCGCACCCGGCACCACCGACCCCGATTGGTCCTTCACCGTACCGACGATGGATCCAAACGTGGACTGGCCATACGCGGCCAAGGTTGACGACATAACACAAGCCAGCAGGGCCACTAGCACCCGCTTCGCAAGAAAGGAACCGGTCATAGCTCACCTCCAAAAGTTATGTAATCGTCACTGCTACTTATCCCTGTAGATACACTTTGACCACTACGTTAAGGAACCGGCCGATCCTCCGGCCCAGTGGATACACGTCGGGTGCCCCATCCTTCGCGCTGTTTGCGAAGGGTGGGATACGCAACTCTTGCACCCAAACTGCTAAGGCTGCATTGGTAAGTCCATCAAAGGACTCTTGGAATAGAAATCAAACGGCCGTATCGTAAAGTCATGCCACATGGTCGGCATCTGCGGCCAATCCTCCGGCCGCGGCACATGGTGAAACCCCATCGTGTACCACGCAACAATATCCGTGTTCATGATGTTGCGATTCTGTTTCACCCAAACCGGCAAACCATCCGTGCCCTTGCTTCCCGACACGTATACTCCAGCCGCGTACCGTTCTTTCGCGTCGTAAGGGGTCACCCACAGCTGGTGGTCCGAGAACCCCGCCCGCTTTTGTGGCCAATCATCGAGGGACAGCAGCGAAACCCCCGTCAACCCGGGCATAATCTCAAAGCTGGTCGGATACCCCAGCTCATTCTTCACATCAGGATTCACAAACCGCCACATCGCCGGGTGTTGCATGCTGAGGTCCTGCATGGCCGACCCTTCGGTGCCGATGCAATCCGCCTTCATCGCCCAGATTGTTTTCCGCGCGCTGGCCGGCGGCAGCTTGTACTGCACCAGCTTGTCCACCTCAAAATTATTCTTAACCCCATCCACGTCCAGATCTAAGCGGAAAGAGAAGAAGTGGTCATGATCCACTCCATCGGTGTTTGGCGCCACCAGGTGGCCAAACTCCACCGTGTTGCCCTCCGGATCTTTCCCCATCGTGTCCATCTTGTCCTTCACCGGCTTCACTTCCAATTCACCGGTGGCCCCGACTGCAATCGTGATCGCTCCCTCTTGCTCGAACCGCCAATCGAGGATGTAGTCGTAGTTACCAACCACCGCAATCGTGCGGAACACCAACTCCCGTCCTGGCCGGCCCGAGATATTGTCCTGCTCCGCATGCCTCCACGCCGGATCGCCCAGCGTGCGTTCAAACAGGCACGCTAGCTGCGGACGCACAAACGGAGTTCCGTTGTCATGAAAGAACGTGCCGCTAAAATACGTGGCGTAGTCGGGGCAGTCCATGCCTTTGATCAGCGGCTTCGGAATCCCCAGACCGGTGTTCATGAAATACTCTCCGGCATCCAGAAACACGTGCGAGTTCCACGTCTCTTCCGGATCCATATAGGGCACATACATCTCAGAAAGCGAACCCTCATAGAGCACCGAACGCCGCTTGCCCTGGTAATCGAGCGCTGCCTGGTTGATGATCGGGCCACTGCGCGGGTCGACTCGAAACCTAAAGTGCCAGTTCTGCCAGCTCACTTCTCCATCCTTGATAGTGAAGCTGGGTCCTTCCGGCTGCGACACCACGATGGGCTTGGTCCCTGGCAACGCAGGCCCGCCATTCGGGTCATACAACTCGCTCACCGGGGGCATGGGAACCACGCCATAGTCTTCAAACCGTGTCAGCTTCTTGGTCGCCATATCCACAGTGAAAAAAATGCCGCCTACTTCGCGGTCTTCCTCACCATTTTCTGAGTCGATGTTGTACTCACACCCGCCCCACCCGATGCGCCGTCCGTCCTGTTCTTTCAGACCGATATATCCGCCCGGCGTCGCATAGCAGGTAATCAGGTTCAGATCCGTGATGCCCCGCTTCTTGAGTGCGTCCACGATCCGTTGATCGTGCTTGATCGCATCGTTCACTTCGTTTTCTTCCGCCGTCGTGAAAGGCGCCTGCGCTCCCTTCAGCTCTTCGAACGACTCCACCTTGGCGGTCGTAATATTCACCAGCGCTGCATACGATTTGCCTTTGTCATACAGCACCACGTCCGCCTTACGCTCCATCGGCATCCCTGGCTTCCAATCCAGCACAGTTTGCTTTTCCGGCTCGTGCAGCAGCACGCTCGAGAAGATGGTTTTCTCCTGCGTGTGCCCGGCATCGCGCACCGCCTTATACACCACCCAGTATTCCGCCGGCGTCAGGGCATCGAGAGGATGGTAGACAGCCGGCGCGAGGGCCGCAGCGGGCAGCGTGAAAAGCAGCGTGGTTGCCCACGCGAACGTCAAAGCTCGAACGATGGATCGTGAAAGATACACTTCGGACTAACCTCCGGGAGTAAGGGGGAAGAGGGGTACTCCCTCCAGAGACAGCTGGCCGAAAAGAAGACTGGGAGCCGGCCCACGCGGGCACGTTGCGCGAGGGTAAAATCCAGGCAAGTTCCATTGCTGGAACAGCGAGTTAGCGACAGGGCTATCGCAGGATTAAGCTGACAATAGCGAAGCA
>CAZSUK010000469.1:0-6539 GCA_964609355.1 uncultured Acidobacteriaceae bacterium
AAACTGAAGGAGGGTGGTGAACCGTCGTGTCATGGTCGACCTCAGTTGCGGGGCCAGCTGGCACATACCCACTTAACCGTGTATCGGAAACTTCAATCGCAGGAGAAAGCGAACCGCATTCATCGAACAAAGAACTCTGCACGGAGGAGAATGTTGGAATGGAAGAACTCATCAGGAGCGGCGTACGCGTGGGAAGCATTCTGGCTGTTTGTTTATTTGCCTGCGTGGTCGCCACAGCGCAACAGACCCGGCCGCCCGCCGCGGATAACTTCACCGGGCATCCGCGAGTGGCCATCATCAGCGATATCGGCAATGAGCCCGACGATCAAATGTCGTTCGTTCGTCTCTTGCTCTACTCCAACGAACTCGACCTTGAGGCCATGATCGCCACCACCTCAACCTGGCAGAAAACCGCCACCCATCCTGAGACCATGCATGGCATCGTTCAGGCCTACCGGCAGGTGCGACCCAACCTGCTGTTGCACGCCCAGGGCTGGCCTACTGCCGATGAGCTCGATCGGCACATCTTTGCCGGGCAGGCTGCCTACGGCATGGCGGCAACCGGAAAAGGCAAGGCATCCGCCGGCTCGGAGGCGCTGATGAAAGCCATCGAACGTGACGATCCGCGCCCGCTCTGGATCTGCCTTTGGGGCGGCGCCAACACGCTGGCCCAGGCGCTCATGGATCTGCGCGCTTCGCATTCCTCCACCGGGATGGAGCGACTCATATCCCGCCTGCGTGTCTCCTCCATCTCCGATCAGGACGATGCAGGCCCCTGGATCCGGCGCGAATTCCCTACCCTCTTCTATGTCGTCAAGCCCAGCCCACCGAATAGCGAGGAGTACTACCAGGCGACATGGACCGGCATCAGCGGCGATCTTTACTACCGCAATTACGGTGGCGCCGACACCAGCCTGGTGACCAATGAGTGGCTGGAGACTAACATTCGCGCCAAGGGTCCTATGGGTAAGTGGTATCCACGTTTCCTGTTCATTATGGAAGGCGATACCCCGTCGTACCTGGGCCTGATCGACAATGGCTTGAACGCGTATCGCCGCCCCGACTGGGGCGGTTGGGGCGGACGTTATGTGTATCGGCAACCTTACGGCGAGACCCACGCCATCTGGTCCCAGGGTGGCGACGAATTTAGTCGCGCCACCTCACAGGATCGCGTGGTCGGTATCGACGGCCTGGAGCATATCTCCGATCAAGCCACCATCTGGCGCTGGCGCGAGGCCTATCAAAACGACTTTGCCGCGCGCATGGATTGGACGATCAAGGATTTCGCCCACGCCAACCACAATCCAGAGTTGGTGGTAAACGGACAAGGTGGGACTTCCCCTATCGAGTTAACCGCTGCAGCAACACAAACGGTGGATCTCGATGCTGCAGGCAGCAAAGACCCCGATGGACACACGCTTCACTACCATTGGTGGGTCTATGCAGAAGCCGGCCTGGCGGGTACGCATGGCGCGGATGTCACCATCAACGGAGCAAACAGTCCCCAGGCTCAGGTGACGATTAAGTCTCCCTGCCGGCCGGCGTGGCTTCCTTTGCTGCCATGCAAGGGAGAAGGCGTGGCGCACATCATCCTCGAAGTTACCGACGACGGAACACCAAGGCTGACCTCCTATCGGCGCGTAATACTTCAGGTGCAGGCAGCTCTACCACAGTGACTGTTACGAAGATAGGACTAGGGAAGACCAGTCATGCTTTTCTCGATTTCTTTTCGGATACCCAACAACGCGACAAGTTCGCCCACCTTATAACCACCAGTTCGGGAAGCTGTTCGGGGCGAGGACTGTGGTTATCGAAAGATACTCTTTAACATCTGGTCTTGCAGGTTATGAGTTTTTGAAAACCCGCTCCCCCGGACCAAAGTCCGGGGCTGGTACAGGGAACGGATTTTCTGGAAATTAGCTCGCCGCTGCCGTGGCAGGCTCGAGTACGTGATCGGTCAATCCACTTGGCTTCAAAGTGCTCATAATATCCCTGGCCCTGGCTACGTCCTGGGCGGTTCCGTGGGCCACCACAACATACTTACCGGCCTTGACCGCGCTTTCATACATGACGATGCTGTCCTTGGGGATACCCAGGCTGAAAAGGCCAGCACCGACCGCGCTTAGGCCGCCCACAACCACGGCACCCTCGAGCGCAGCGATGATCCAGGCCACGAGCGGGCCGCCAATCAACACCGGGCCTATGCCAGGAACCCAAAAAAATGCGGCGCCAAACAGCAGGCCCCACAGTCCGCCCCAGAACGCACCTAACTTGCCCCAGTGCTTCATGCGATCTCCGGCGTTGTAGTAGCCCACCACATGCTCTTCCGTGTGATAGTCCTTCCCTACTACCGATAACTTCTTCATGTCGAAGCCCGACTTCTGCAATTCCCTCACGGCTTCGTCTGCTTCCGGGTGAGTGTCGAATACTGCAACCACTGCGTTCGTATCTTCCATGGATCTGCCTCCTTGTCATCTGGTTGTAACGTTTCCTGAAGTTGGTATCACGAGCGGGTTGATGCTCGCTTCCCCCTTGATTTTCATACTGAACCTTAATCGGTTTTTTTGAAAGTTTGAGAATTTTTGAAATAGCGGGGGCCCATTTTACTTTTGATCCGACACGCTCTAACTTGTCGGAAATTTGCGCAAGTTCGCTGATCTCGGCAGGGACGAGCATGTACACGCCGACCGGAGCGAATCAAGATGCAACCTGCTACAAAATGTGTGCGGAAAATGTAGAAACTCCAGGTGAGGTCTAAACCTTTGTTTTCTCTTCAAGCGCCAAGTATTGATGAATGAAGGCGATTGCCATACTTCCCTCACCTACTCCACTGGATACGCGTTTGATCGAGTTGTGACGCACATCGCCGGCGCAGAAAATACCCTGCAGGCTGGTCTCCAGAGGGAACGGCGCACGGTCGAGCTTCCAGCTGGTAAGATCGCGTCCGGTGCAGATGTAACCCTTCTCGTCGCGTTCCAGTTCCTTCGGCAACCATGAAGCGTCCGCAACCGCACCAATCATTACGAACAGGGCGTCGGCTTCATAGGTGACCAGTTTGCCGCCGACCCGGGCCACCAGTCTCTGCAGATGATCCTCTCCCTGGGCTTCGACAACTTCGCTGAACGGCACGATTTCGATGTTGGCCTTGGAGGCGATTTCACCAATCAGATATTGCGACATGCTTAGCTTCAAACCTTCGCCGCGCACCAAAACCTTGACCTCGGCAGCGTAATTGGAGAAGAACATTGCCGCCTGGCCAGCCGAGTTGCCACCACCCGCTATGAAGACCTTCTTCCCGTTCACACTGATCGCCTCGGGACGAGCGGCTCCGTAGAGCACACCGCGCCCCAACAGGCGCTCACAGCCCTCCGCTTTCAACCGGCGCCATTCCACCCCCGTTGCCAGCAAGACAGCGCGAGCAAAAACGCGCTGCCCGCCATCGAGCTCCAACTGGTAGCCGCCGGCAGCAGGAATTACCTTTTCAATGCAGCGCGTCATCGCAATCTCGGCGCCAAAACGCACTGCCTGCTTTACGGCCCGCCCAGTCAGATCCTCCCCTGAGATGCCTTCAGGAAAGCCAAGATAATTTTCGATACGCGATGAGGTTCCGGCCTGCCCGCCTGCGGCCGAACGCTCGACCATCAGCACGTTCAGCCCTTCCGAAGCGCCGTACACCCCGGCAGCCATGCCCGCTGGACCTGCTCCTACAATTACGACGTCGTAACGGTCGCTTTTTGGTTTTGTCTGAAGTTGAAGGGCCTCGGCCACCTCACGTACAGTGGGCGTGTGGTCGAAGAGCTTGCCATCGATCGCCACCGCCGGACAACCCCGATCCTCAGGCAAGAATTGTGGCAAACGCTCCGGCTCAAGTTCCCGGTCGACCCACTCGTAAGGGATCCGATTGGAAGCAAGAAAGCTTCGGATGTCGCGGCAATCGGCGTCATATGTCGAGCCCAGAATCAGCACCCTGGCAGAGGGCAGCGTGCTGACATATTCCTGCACTCTCATGAGCCGCTCATTCATGGTTTGCAATATCAGGGCGCTGGCTTCTTTCGAATCTCTGATGAGATTCTGAAGCTGCTGCCGCTCCAGGCGCACAATCCGGCAAGCTATTTCTGCCCGCAGTGAGACGAGGTTCTGAGTACCCAGCAGAATGGGGGTTTCGCCAAAGAAATCGCCCACCTGATATTCGTAGTGGGTGATGTCTACCTGGCGGCCAAGAACATCTTTCACCATCTGCAGACGGCCTTCAAAAAGGACGTGAAAATAGGGCGGCTCGCCCTCGCGACTCAACCATTCGCCGGGCGCAAGCCGAACATCGGCCGCCGTTTCGGCCAACCTGACGATCTCCGGCTCGGACAGAATGCTGAATAACTTTGATTGCTTGAGCTCTTCGGCAGTGAACATCCCATCATTCTGCCATGTACGGCGCTCAGACGGGATTGACTTCGAGCTCCGGCTGGCGATGACCGCTGGTGCCGGCACCGGCATCCGGAGGAAGGCCGAGGCTGTCGAACACCGGACCGAGGGCCACAAACGACATCAGCAGCACGGCTAGATGGAAATCGCGCAGTTGAGGAGTGGCCGCAGAATGACCGCGCGCGTGCGCGACCAGGCGCAGGGTGATGGCTCCGATGGCCACGCCCATTCCCAGGCTTAGCTGCATCACCGCGCTGAGGAAGCCGTTGGCCCGGCTCATCCTTTCTGGCGGAATTTCCGCGTAGGCCAAGGTTGTCAGGCAGGTGAACTCCATGGATCGGGCCGCTCCGTGAAAGAAAAGGGTGGCAATCACCAGAATGGTCGCGGTGGCGGGGCTGAGCAGGGCGCACAGAGCCATGGTTCCGGCGGTGATGATTCCATTCACGATCAGAAGGCGGCGAAATCCGAAGCGGCGAAGAGCCTGGATGACAAAGGCCTTCATGGTCAGGTCGCCGGCAAAGAGCGCCAGCAGATAAAGCCCCGACTGAAAGGCATTTAACCCGAAGGCAATCTGAAACATGAGCGGTAGCAAAAACGGCAGCACCGAGACCGCGATGCGGAAAGCGCTCGCTCCGTAAACAGAAAGCGAGTACGTCTTGAGCTTCATCGATTCCAGGTCGATGAGGGAAGTAGCGGGATTGCGGTGGGCGGCAACGATCGCGGCCACTCCGCTGAGCACGCTCAACGCGAGCACCAGGCCGGGCACCTGCCAGGGAACCCCTTCGCTGCCCAGCTTCTCCATGCCGTAAACGGCACCGGCGGAAGCGAACCCTGCAAGCAGGAAAGTGAGCCAATCGAACGCATGTTTTATTCCGCTGCGCACGTTCTCCACCCACAGCAGGGTGAGAATCAGGGCGGCAATTCCGATGGGGAGATTGAGGAAGAAGATCCAATGCCAGCTGGCATAGGTGGTGATAAAGCCCCCCAGCGGCGGCCCCACCACCAGGGCCGTCAGGCCGGGCCAGGTGATGTAGGCGATGGCCTCAGCGAGCTTGTGCTTGGGGGTTGTACGCAAAACGATGAGGCGGCCGACCGGCACCATCATGGCTCCGCCGATGCCTTGCAGAATGCGCATCAGCGTGAACTGGGTGAGTGTGTGGGCCGCCCCGCACAGGAGTGATGAGAGGGTAAACGTCGCGATGGCAGCAGCAAATACCGAACGCGCACCGAAGCGGTCAGCGACCCAGCCGCTGATAGGGATAAACACAGCCAGGGTCAGCAGATAAGCGGTGATGCCCAGGTTCAGGCTGACGGCGCTTGAATGAAAGCTGTGCGCCATCTGCGGAAGCGCCGTGGCGATGATGGTGCCGTCCAGATTTTCCATGAAGAAGGCGCCCGCGATCAGAGCGGTGACATAGATTGGCGGGCGCTTCATATTTCTAGTTTACGAAATTGTGGCCTGCGGAATTCCGGCGGCGACCATCATCTTGGTCCGAGGCGGAAGATGAAGCCGGTGGAGACGCGGAGGTCGTTCTGGAGGTTGTTTTGTGCGTTGGGGATGTAGGAATGGACCCAATCTGCTTCGACGATGGTCCAGCCGAAGTGACGGTTGAGGGGTGTGCTGACGCCACCGCCGACGCTGAACGCCGCGCCGCGGACAGTCTGAACGGCGGTGTAGCTGGAGAGTTCCTCGGAGCCGCCTCCGAGCGCCTGGGCATACGGCAGGAAGCGTCTGGAGATGGTGCGGAAGGTGTAGCGCGGGCCGAAAAGGAAGTTGAAGACGGTAATGCTTTGATTTGCAGAACCAATGTTATGGGCATGCACGGCGGTGAGGTCGCCGACGAGGGCAAAGCCGCGCGGCATGTTGAAGACGACCGAGCCGTATCCGCCGTTGGCCGAGAAGCAGGCGCACTGGCCGGGTGGCGCGTTGGCGTGAACGAAGGTGTAGCCGACGCTGGTCTCGAGTACTGGCGTCTCGCCGGGTTCGGTGCCGAAGGTCTCCTGCGCTCGCGCCTGGGCGGAGGAGGAGAGAGTGGCCGAGAGTGCGATGAGCGCGGTGATCAGCAGTGTCTTGTGGTATCGCATCTGTCTCCTCCTACTGCACGGTCAGGCTGATGGTG
>CAZSUK010000470.1:0-3870 GCA_964609355.1 uncultured Acidobacteriaceae bacterium
ACCGCTGATGCCTTCTCTACTGCGCTGGAAGGCGCTGGGCCGATGATCAGAGCCGCGCACTCCCGCGGGGCGAGTTGGGAGGTTGTTCGGCGACCGGTGCGGCATGGTCTCTCCCATCATTGCGGACTGACTCTGTCAGCCGCGGCTTCTGCATCTCCCTTTTGATACTGGCAATCGTCGTCCTTGTTGTTCCGCAAGCGAATCAAGACGGTCAGTCAGGTTGTGGAGTTGCCGAGCTTCGCCCAGGACGGCACTAGACTGCATCGGATACACGGCTTCCTAAGAACTCAAGGAAAGAAAGCTTGCTGACTTAGTTCACGGAGTTTGTAGGTAGGTTCCTGGGGTCTGAACCCAGACTCGAGCTCCCCCTCACAATACAGCAAATACGATCGGGCGGCAGGGCATGCGTTCGGCCTGCGACGGGGCGATCTAGCCGCGCCAACGAGAAAATCCCCAGCCCCCGCCACTGATTAAACACAGCACCACCAGAACAACCAATATGGTTTCCATTGTGTAACCTCACCTGTAAGAGGAAGCGGGACTGGTCTGCAGCGTTCGGCTCGCTTCTTTACTATTCACCATCATAGAAGCCGCTAATACGAGTGTCTGATCAAATTGGCTCACTCCGAGAGTGGACCTGTACGGCATGACGGGGACGTTCCCCTCTTGACGACCAAGCATTATGAAGTCGAGTACCATGAGTCGTGGCCAAATCGCGGACTACGCCGTTAGAAGCAAAGCCCACACCACATCGTGGCGTGCAGCAGTTTCTTAGAGAGCTTGGTCCGGGGTTGATTACCGGAGCTGCGGACGACGATCCGTCGGGCATCTCGACCTACTCAGTTGCAGGAGCGTCCTACGGGTCGCGAAGCATCATAAGCGAGGATATCGGCAGTACCCCGTACCCACAAAGGCGGAATCGCCTAGTAACGCAGTGTCAAATATCTGAGCGCACTGTATGCATCTGGTGAGTATTTATTGGCATCTTGGTGCTTTGGGTAGTACACATACGACAGAGAAAGGCCAGCTCATTATGGGCTGGCCTTTTTTTTGCTCAATGCTCCTTTAGGTCCTTTAGATCCTACCCTCGCAAAAGCGCTAGGTTGTGGGCCTCTTTCGCTTCTGGTCAGAAGGCGAGCAGGCGGTCGAAGAACGATCGATAACGCCTTAGCGCTTGCCGCAGATCCTCCGTCGAAACATTGTCGCCACTGTCCCATTGCTTTTCCAGTTGCGCACGCTCGGTGGAGAATTGCTCGGCGACGCGCTTGACTACATTCGCCACCAAACTGTCAGCCTGTTCTACTGCCTGCCTAGGCTCATCGACGAATGAGGTCTGAACTTGATCCCAGCGCGCGCGAAAATTATGCAGTTCGTCGTCGGGAAATAACGGGGTGGCCTCCCTCGCGGTGAGGGGCGCAGGAACCGCTTGCCCGGGCTGAAGGTTGCGATCGTCGATTGCGGATGGCTGAGCAACCGTGGTTCTCTCAGGATGCGCAATATCCGCCGTTGTCAGATTTTCGTCGTTAAGAAGCAATTCGCTCATGGGAGACTCCTATCTTTTCCGGTTTGGGGAAATCGAGCAGTTCTTCGAACAAGGAGCGGAAGCAGACCATGGCCTGCCGCAGGTCTTCGGTGGTCGATTGCCCCTTACCGTGACGCAAGACAATCTCCCGGGCGGACCGATAGTTCTGTACCACTCCAGGGTAGTTCACAGAGACGTCCGCAGCCCTTTGCTCAAAGTCGACTATGGGGTAACCCCTCGCACCCATGACGGTTGTTATCAACTTGTCTGCTTCTGTGACTGCGATTGAAGGATCATCGACGAACCGCTTCTGCACGAGTGCCCACTCTTCCGCATATCTTTGGCGGTCGCCTCCGGACAGAGGTCGAATGGAAAACTTCTCCACGCGCTTCTCTCTCTGAGCCAGAACTTCCTCTGCCTGGTGGGCACCTCCGTTTTGCTGTACGACGCGGTCGTATTCAGAACCGAAACGTTGCTTTAATTGGTCGCTCTTCCGTTTGCGCATCACGAGCAGTGCTGCGATGAAGATAATGACGCCTACGGCAATGACGACGAGAACCAGGATTTTTGTGTCCATTGCTTTAATCCTCATGCGATCAGATGCGGAGATTGGTTCGGACGATGTCGAGGGGTGAGATAAATGATCCTTGTTCCCCCCGGGCGAAGCACGACTGTACCTGTTCGGAAAGCCGAATCAACCATGTGCCAGCTTCGGGCTAGCCGACCACTCGGGGGTGATCTTTTAACCACCATCCGTCCTTCAGGAATTCACTGGAGTTTTAGACAAGTGTCTCGGCGAACGAGTGGCCCGTCAGAGGCTGAGGTCCTTCCCCTTACTATCTGACTCAAGCCTTTCAAGAGGCATCTTTTCAGCCGTTACGTAACAATCGCTTCCGAGCAACAGACCTTAGCGGCGGCCGCAGAGCGAGGCGATTGAAGCTCACACCAAATCTGTACGCGAGGCTGAAGCCAGCTTGAGGGATAAACCCCGTCCGAATAGGTATCCGAGGAAACTTGGCACTACATTTGCCACTACATTTTTGAGCAACAAAAAAGGGCCCTTCGTCAACGGCTCCTCATGCTCATCTCGCGACCACCGTCGGGTGGCGGGCTTAAGCCGACTGGCTAAGGGGTCGCCCTCTCTTTAATTCCCACGCTTTACGCAGATCCTCGCGGCGCGCCAGCACGTAAGTCTTGGCCTCTTCCAAACTGCCGTAGACGCGCCGGCCCTTGATCATGTTGCATGGACGACAGCAGGCCACCAAGTTGCTCGGATCCTTTCTGCCCTTGTGTGCCCGAGGGACCACGAAATCAACCGACATGATGAGAGCGTTCTCGAAGCTGGCCGTCCCGTCGAGTCCACAGTACCTGCAACGGTACTTATCCCGTTCCAAAACTCGGATTCCCTCGTCCAAGGTCACTGGCTTGGCTACCAACGTCAAAGTGGCAAGGTCCAATGGCATTTGACACCTCCTAATCAAAATCTCTTGTGCTGGGCCCTTTTGTGCTTGCGCGAACGATATATGGCAGGCACCCCCTCGTGTCAAGAGCGTCCGAAAATTTTTGAGATGGTGAAAGCGGGTACTGTCTCAATCTCAGAAGCGCAGAGCAGCTTGGCATAAAGCAAACCTTCAAGAGTCTGATTACAAACAAAAGCCCAAGCTGGGATTGCCAGTCGTGGAGTCCGTTTTCACGGGCCAAACTCAGGGGGCGGCCTAGAGCGAGACACTGACTGCGATGCCAACACCAGGGTATCTCCGGTCGTACATGTAGTACCCATTGTCAGCGTAACTAACGTAAATGTCGTCGGTTTCGTACCAGTTGCTTGCCCAAGAGTCTGGCCAAGGATCAACAAGGCTGAACCAATAGCCGCCGTATTGAAAGCGTGGGAATCCGCCGATGACCATGTAGGGCTGGCTGAAGATTACGAACTCATGGCTTGATCCGAAATGTCCGTTGTAATGACTCGCAGGAATACGGTAGCCATTGTAACCGCCGCGTTGCTGCCATGTGCGGTGGTCAGATTGCCAGTTCTCCGATCGATGTCCTTGCCATGCTGCCTGCTGGACATTCTGCTGTTCTTGGGTGTGGTGGGCCTGCTGCTGGATTCCCTGTTGGTCAGCCTGTTGTTGCCGCGGTTGCTGTTTGTGTTGCTGCATGGCCTGCTGCTGTTGAGCGTGTTGCTGCAGTGACTGCTGAGCATGTTGCTGCTGTGACTGCTGAGCATGTTGCTGCTGTGACTGCTCAGCATGTTGCTGCTGCGGCTGCTGAACATGTTGCTGCTGCGGCTGCTGAGCGTGTTGCTGCTGCGGCTGCTGAGCATGTTGCTGCTGCGGCTGCTGAGCATG
>CAZSUK010000471.1:0-10980 GCA_964609355.1 uncultured Acidobacteriaceae bacterium
AGCGCTTCTTCCACGGCTTCATGGCGCTGGCTGAACGCTGCCAGGTCCCATTGGCCGGTGGGGATACGGCAAAGGCCCCGATGGTGATTGCAGACATCGTGCTTCTCGGGAGCGTGCCCAAAGGAGAGGCTCTTCTGCGCTCCGGTGCACGAGCCGGAGACGTGCTGTATGTGACGGGGGCACTGGGCGGATCTGCAGCTGAGTTGTTCGCCCTTGAGCAGCAGCCGGCCAGCTTCCGTGGGACGTCGACCGCTGGACACCCACATCTTTTCCCGGAGCCGAGGTTGGCTGCTGGGCGCAAGGCCAGGAAGCTGGCAACGGCTGCTATTGACGTGAGCGATGGGCTTTCGACCGACCTGGCCCATCTGTGTGAGGAGAGTGGCTTAGCGGCGGAAATTGATGCAGCCGCACTCCCCGTAGACGCTCGTGCGACGTTGGAGCAGGCACTGCACGGCGGAGAAGACTACGAGCTGCTCTTCACGGCATCTCCCAAATTATTGATACAAAAGCATTTAGGCGGAGTGGCAGTTCACCCAATCGGCCGCATGAAGAAGCGCGGCAAGGGACCGCAGGTGACGCTGGATCGCGATGGCGTCTTTACTGAACTGGTTGCTTTCGGATGGGAGCACTTCCGCTAGCTGTGATCTCAGGACCCTTATGTCTCTTTTCTCTCTTATTTCGCATTATTTTTCTGGCCCCCCAGACGCATCTCGATTTTGAGATGTGGGATTCCGCAGCTCTCGACCTGGACCTCTGCAACAAAGCGATGTTCCTCAGGAGATCTGGGTGTTTCAGTGGGACCGATGGGTGAAGAGAAACCCATGTCTCACGAGCCCTGGGCCACCCTGTAACATCAAAAAAGACTTATGCCTAAGCCAATCCCCCGGGTGCGCTTCGCGCCCTCACCCACCGGTATGTTGCACGTGGGCAACGCCCGCACCGCGCTCTACAACTGGCTTTTCGCCCGCCACAACGGAGGAGACTTTGTACTCCGTGTCGAAGACACAGACGTGGAGCGGAGCGAAGTCCGCTACGAAACGCAGTTGATAGAAGATTTGCGTTGGTTGGGTCTGGACTGGCAGGAGGGGCCGCAGATCGGCGGCCCTTATGCCCCCTACCGCCAGAGCGAGCGTTTGGAGATCTACCGCGAGCACACCGACCAGCTGCTCAAGGAAGGCAAAGCCTACCGTTGTTTCTGCACCGCGGAGGAACTGGAGCAGGAGCGGCAGTTGGCTCTCAGCCTGCAGCGGACGCAGGTTTACTCCGGCAAATGCAGAACGCTGACTGCTGCGGAATCCACGGCCCGGGCGGCTGCCGGTGACTCTTTCGCCGTGCGCTTGGCTGTGCCCGATGCCCCTCTGCGCTTCCACGACATCGTTCGCGGTGATGTGGAGTTTTTGAGCGAGGCGGTGGGTGACTTTATCCTGGTTCGCTCTTCCGGCATCCCGGTCTACAACTACGTAGTCACCATCGACGATGCGCTGATGAAGATCACGCATGTGATTCGCGGCGACGATCACATCTCGAACACTCCCCGGCAAGTAGCGATCTACCAGGCCTTCGGTTGGAGCCTGCCGCAGTTTGCGCATCTCTCGACCATCCTTGGCAGCGATCGTGAGCGCTTGTCGAAGCGTCACGGAGCTACCTCGGTGGCCAGCTTCCGTGAAATGGGAATCCTGCCCCAGGCGCTTGCAAACTATCTTGCCCTGCTTGGCTGGGGCGCTGAAGGAGGAACGCGCGAGACCTTTACTCGTGAAGAGTTGATCGCGGAGTTCAAACTCGAGCGCGTGACCCCTTCTCCGGCGGTTTTCGATTGGGACAAGCTGCATTGGCTTAATCGGCAGGCTATGAAGCATTCGCCTTTGCCAGAATTACGGGCACTGGCTTGGCCCCATTTCACGAAGCTCAATCTCCTGGCAGAATCCGCGAGCGAGCAGGTAATTGACTGGTTCGACCGAATGCTCTCCCTGTTTCTCCCGGCCGTCGACCAACTGCAGCAACTACCGGAAAGGGCTACGGTTGTCTGGCGTATCGCAGAGACTACACCGGAAGACGCGGCCATACTCAATTCAGAAGCAGGAGCGAAAGTAGCGGAGGCATTTAAGGCGAAGGTTCGCGCCGAAACCGGCGCAATGACTCCGGAGCGTTTTAAGGAATTGATGAACGAGGTCAAGGCGGAAACCGGAGTAAAAGGGAAGGATCTTTTCCACCCGGTACGGATCATCTTGACTGGCGCGCACTCTGGTCCGGAGTTCGACAAGCTGATTCCACTATTCGAAGAGGGTAGCCGGCTCGATCTACCGTCCCATGTGTTGAGTGTGCGCGAGCGGGTAGAGCTTTGGGACAGCAAACTCTGATCGACTCCACCTTCGCTCATGAATGGGAAGCGGACGTCCTCGCCTCCCGCCCATTGATATTGCCCAGCCGGCAGTTCGTCTATCCCGTGAAGGTTGAAGAAGTGGAGCACGGTGCGCTGGAGATCATGATTCGCCCCGCTCACTCGGTTCCGTTTCTCGCCACCTGTGCGCTGGGTTTTGCCGGGACTGCTGTGCCCACTGGTGTTTGGGCCTGTCCTGATGCTGCCTGGATTTGTGCCGTTGCCGGCGGCTACGCTTATCTCATCGACACTAGGGATCCCGCGAGATGGGAACAGGTGGTGTATCGGCCCGTGACTGCAGTTGCCACGGCTGCCGAACAAAATTTGCTCATATTCTCGAGCTTTCATTCGCTGCTTGCCTGGGGACCAGGAGGGAAGGCCTGGCAAACCGGCCGGCTGAGTTGGGATGGAATTCGCATTTCATCGGTTCAAAGAGAAACCCTGCTGGGATTCGGATGGGAGATGAAAACAGATCAGGAGCTCCCGTTTGAGGTCGATTTGAAGACCGGCCAGCACCGCGGCGGTGGCTACCTGCTGTAGAAGCTCAAACCCGCGTCTCCCTGCTCCAGCACCCGATAGCGTTTCAGTGCGCCGTGGTGTTCCGCCGGCTGAGTCTTGCGGCTGTGTTCGGCGACGACGATACCATCAGGAGTCAGCAGGGAATCTGCATTCTGACCGATGGCGCTGAGCGTGCGCTCGTATTCGCTCGCCGCCTCGTAGGGCGGATCCAGAAAGATGATTCCGGCTGCGGAGAGACCGCCCAGCGCGGAGGAAACGTTGCTCGCTTCAAGTTGAAAGCCGGAATAGATGTCGAGGGCAGCGAGATTGCTACGGATGGCTGCCATCGCAGACGGTGCCTTATCGACAAAGTAGACTAAGCTTGCACCGCGGCTGAGAGCCTCGATGCCGACTGCTCCCGAGCCGGCGTACAGGTCGACAAAAACAGTGCCATCGATCCAAGGGGCGAGAACATTAAACAATGTTTCACGTAACCGATCGCTGGTTGGCCGGGTGGCGAGCCCGCGGGGCGCGATCAGCCGCCGCGAACGGTATGTGCCGGCGATCACCCGCATCGGATTTGATGGTAAATGAATCCTTTCGCAGCCGGTGAAGCGGCAAGCTCTACAATAAGGAACAAGGACGGACGCAATGCGTGGATGGTCATTTCCGTTGGGCCGATGGATGGGAGTGGAGTTGCGTATTCACACCTTCTTCATTCTCCTGCTCGGCATCTGCATGGCGTATACCGAGAGCGTCCATCTCACCATGTTTCGTGGAGTGGGCTTGTGGCTGGTGCTGCTGAGTGCGGTGGCGGTACGCGAAGTGGCGCGCATGATCGTGGCGGCCTATCACGGATTACAACTAAGAAATATTCTGCTGCTTCCCATCGGCGGCCTGGTGGCTTACGCCAATGCCGAAAGCGCAGAGAATGCGGGTGCCCGCAAAATCCAGTGGCGCATGGCCATCACCGGACCTTTGGCCAACCTGAGTTTTGCATTGGTGGTGGCCATGCTGGTGCTGGGCATGTCGCCTACACTGAATCTTCTCGACCGTCCCTGGATAACCCCGACTCATCTTATTCGTAGTATCGTTTGGTTCAATGTTTTTCTTGGGGTGCTGAATCTGCTGCCCGCCTATCCGCTGGACGGTGGCAGGGTAGTGCGTGGCGGCGTTGCCCGGGCGCAGGGCAGGGCGCAGGCGTCACGCGTGGCGACGGGTCTGGGGCAGGTCCTGGCTATGACGGCAATCATTGCCGGTTTGGTGCTGATGAACGCATGGTTGCTGTTGGCAGGATTTTTTATCCTGATCGGCGCTCAGCTTGAGGACCAGGGTGTGCTCTTCCAAAGTGTGGTCGACACGGTCAACATGCAGGACATTATGCTGACGGAGTTTTCCATGCTGGCTCCCTCAGACACGCTGGAAGATGCGCTGCACAAGTCAATTCACAGCTTGCAGGATGATTTTCCCGTGGTGCGCGGCGACAGCCTGGTGGGCATCATCTCGCGCCAAAGTATTCTTTCCGCGTTGCGCAGCGAAGGTAACGGCTATGTGCAGGCGGTAATGTCGCGCAGCTTCCACGTGGCTCAACCTGAGGACTCGTTGGGCACGACGATTAGCCGCTTCGCCGGCCGTGGACTTTCGTTAGTGCCCGTGACCGAAGGCGAGCGCATTGTCGGTATCGTGACCCTGCAAAATCTAATGCACTCCATGAGCCTGCTGGCAGAGAGCCGAAAATTGCGTCGCCAGAGCCAGGAATAATCGTTGCTCGAGCCCGGGCTTTATCTGGTTGCTACCCCCATTGGCAATCTCGAGGACATCACACTGCGCGCCCTGCGGGTGTTGAAGGAGGTTGACCGGATCGCGTGCGAGGATACGCGCCAGACGCAAAAACTGCTGAACCACTTTGATATTTCGACTCCCACCATCAGCTATCACGAGCACAATGAACAGGCGCGGACAATCGAGCTGATCGTTTTGTTGCAGCAGGGGGGCCGTGTCGCGGTGGTTAGCGATGCGGGCACGCCGGCGTTTTCTGATCCCGGGTTCGAGTTGGTCAGGGCTGCAGTGGCAGCGGGTGTGCGCGTCATCCCCATTCCCGGAGCGAACGCTGCACTCAGTGCGCTCATCGCCTCGGGCTTCGATACGGAGCGCTTCCTGTATGTAGGCTTTCTCGCAGCCAAGCCGGGTGCGCGCCGGACCCAACTCGAATCGTTGGCTTCGACGAATCCTGGCCTCACGCTCGTCACCTATGAAGCTCCCCATCGCATTCTGGATGCATTGACCGATGTCGAAGCAGTGTGGGGAGAACAAGTGCGCGTGGTGGTAGCGCGCGAGCTAACCAAGATCCATGAGGAGTATTTGCGCGGCACGGCGAGGGAGGTGCGGTTGGCGTTATCCTCACGCGAGCGGGTACGCGGCGAAATAGTGCTACTGATCGAGGCTACAAGCGCCGTTCTACCGGCTAAAGAGGCCGTCAGTGTACGCCAGCAAGTGATCCAATTGATGGAAGCCGAGGGCCTGGACGAGAAGGATGCTCTTAAGCGCATAGCGCGTGAGCGGGGCGTGTCAAAAAGCGACGTCTACAGGGAACTACAGCGTGAGCGGTCAAAGAAGTAGCGTTTGTTCTCTATCCCCGCCACCACTTTTGGACTCTATCCCCGCATCGATCGCCGGGTGCCCCACATCTCGCTCGTTTTTCGCGAGATGTGGGATACCGCAGGCCTCACCCTGAAGCCTGTCGCGGGCCTCGCAGCTCCGTACGGGTGCTCAATGTTCGCACCAGCGTACGTGGGTTGAAAACGATGGGCGAAGCCCACCACAGCCCTCGTTCGGGTCCCTACCGTTTGTTCATAGGACCGAAGCCCCGCCACCGGTCGACGGCTAAGGCCGGAACAACTACACCTTAGGAGGCAGTTCCCACGCCGGAACAGGCCGCTCGGCAAGCGGAAGCTCGCGCCCTTTGACGCGGTCGTAGTGATAGCTGTCGCTGGTCGTACCCAGGGATTCGTTATACAAACTGGGTTCGCCGATCACTTCTCGCAGTTCCTCGGCAAAGCGATGAACCGCCTGGAGAGACTCCGCGATTGCCGGAACCTCGAGCCGCCTGGTCTTCCAGAACTTTTGGAATCCGCGATCGAGCAGGGTCGCTACCTCGCCCCCTAACAGGTATCCCGGCCGCTCCCTCCACCATACCGCCGTGTGCGGGAGCTTCTTGTCGGCACCGGATGGCTCCCCCGCCCGGGCCAGGATCGCCGCGGCGCCATATTTGCGCACCAGTACTTGGTTTGCGACCCCAGGCACCGACTCTACATCAAACCCAGAGGAGCGCAAAGTGGCTAATACTTGCTCGAAATTCAGGAAGTGTACTTTTGTTCGCATGGCTTGCGACTGACTACGGATTGTCCTGGTTTTTGACCGGCAGCTACACTAGAAGTGCTTCACTTTACTTTCGCACACCGGCGTTGATGCCGCAACGTGCGTGGACGAACAGAAAACATGCAAACCGAAGCCCAAATTGAAGCGAACTCGACGCTGCGTACTCTGGGCAGTAGCATCCTGGAACGGATTGGGAATACTCCCCTGCTGCGACTCGATCGGCTGACGGGCCATCTCCCAGGGGTCACCTTGCTGGGCAAGGCGGAATGGGCGAACCCGGGGGGCTCGGTCAAGGATCGAGCCGCTTCAGCGATTGTGGCCGCAGCCGAGGCCCAGGGGCTGCTCGCAGGCAAGCACTTGCTGGATGCGACCAGCGGCAATACCGGCATCGCCTATGCCATGCTGGGCGCAGCCAAAGGCTTTCCGGTTACCCTGTGCATGCCGTCCAACGTCTCGCCCGAACGGAAGCGAATCCTTTCCGCCTATGGGGCGAACATCGTGTGGACGGACCCGGCGGACGGGTCCGACGGCGCCATCTTGAAAGCGCGTGAACTGGCTCAGGATAAAACCAGGTATTATTACGCCGATCAGTACGGCAACCAGGCCAATTGGAAGGCACACTATAAAGGTACGGCGAACGAGATTTGGCAGCAGACCGAGGGAAGGATCACCCATTTCCTGGCAGGACTGGGCACCAGCGGAACGTTCATGGGCACCACCCGACGCCTGAAGGAGCTGAATCCGAACATCGAGTGCATTGCCATGCAGCCTGATTCTCCGTTCCATGGGCTGGAAGGGTTGAAGTATATGGCCACCGCGATTGTGCCTCCTATTTATGATGCCGGTGTGGCAGATCGCCATGTGGAGCAGTCAACCGAAGGAGCCTACGAAATGGCCAAGCGTTTGGGCCGGTCAGAGGGCTTGTTGTTGGGCATCTCCGCGGCTGCTGCGGTGGCAGCTAGTTTGCGGGTCGGCGAAGAAGAAGCCGCCGCAGGCAGAGACGCGGTGATCGTGACCATTTTGTGTGATTCGGCTGACAAGTACTTGAGTGAACGATTTTGGGAACAATAATGACCAGTTCGGTGCTGAGGATTTGTGATCCGGTTTACAGCCAGCTGCGTGAGCACGGCGAAGAGACCTATCCCCATGAATGTTGCGGAGTGTTGCTGGGGAAGGCTCTGGATGGCGCCAATGAAGTCGAACTCGCTGTCCGAGCTGGCAACACGCGGACCGATTCCGCACATAACCGGTACCACATTGCGCCCCAGGAACTAATTGCCATTCAGCGACAGGCGCGGGAGCGCAGCTTGGACATAGTCGGTTTCTACCATTCACATCCCGACCATCCTGCGCGCTGGTCGTCCACCGATCTCAATGAAGCGCACTGGCTGGGTTGCTCCTACGTGATTACCAGCGTCGAAAAGGGCAAAGCCGAGCAGACCAACTCGTTTTTTCTCGCCGGAACGGGCGAAGACGACAAGCGGTTTGAAAACGAAGAAATAGCGTTGTGGCACGAACGCTGTTGACCGTCGGCCCCGTAGTCCCCAAGCCGGTCCCCGACACCCAATCAGATCCGAGAAGAGAGAGAGTTGCACGAATGAAGATTCACATCCCTACCCCCTTGCGTCAGTTCGCGGCCAAACAAGCCACGGTGACGGTAGAGGCCGCGACCGTTGGCCAGGCGCTGGATGAACTAACCGTTAACCATCCGGACCTGAAGAAGCATCTGTATTCAGAGGATGGCAAGCTCCGCGCTTTCGTGAACGTTTACCTGAACGACGAAGATATCCGCTATTTGAGCGAGAAAGAGAATACGGCAGTCAAAGACAGCGATAGCTTGTCAATCATCCCATCGATTGCCGGAGGAGTAGACATGGCAACCCTGACCGAAGTCCCCGCGGTGGCACTGCCGTCGCTCAACAACGACGAAATCGCACGTTATTCCCGCCACCTGATTCTGCCCGAAGTGGGCATGGAAGGGCAGCAGAAGCTCAAAGCAGCCAGGGTCCTTTGTGTGGGTACCGGCGGTTTGGGTTCGCCCCTTGCCTTCTACCTGGCTGCGGCCGGAGTGGGTACCCTGGGGCTGGTCGATTTCGACGTCGTCGACTCGAGCAACCTGCAGCGGCAAATCATTCACAGCACCAAGGACGTAGGGCGGCCCAAGCTCGACTCGGCAGAAGAGAAGCTCAAAGCCCTGAATCCGCACATGAATATCGTGAAATACAACACCATGTTGTTGAGTTCCAATGCCTTGGAGATATTCAAGGATTTCGACATCGTAGCCGATGGCACTGACAATTTTCCCACCCGCTACCTGGTCAATGACGCTTGCGTGTTGAGCGGAAAGCCCAACGTGTACGGTTCGATTTTCCGCTTCGAAGGACAGTCCAGCGTGTTCGCCACGGAGCAGGGACCTTGCTACCGCTGCCTGTATCCCGAGCCACCCCCACCGGGGCTGGTTCCTTCCTGCGCCGAAGGGGGGGTGCTCGGCATACTTCCCGGGTTGGTGGGTATTATCCAGGCGACCGAGGTCATTAAGTTGATCCTCGGTGTCGGTGATCCACTGATCGGGCGCCTGCTGTTGGTGGATTCGCTTGGCATGCGCTTCCGTGAGCTGAAGTTGCGCAAGAACCCGGATTGCCCGGTATGCGGCACCCATCCGACCGTAACCCAGCTCATCGACTATGAGCAGTTTTGTGGAATCGAGCCACCGCCGGCCAAAGATGCCGTACATGTCAATGGTATCGAGCAGATCGACGTCACTGCGTTCAAGCAGCAGCAGGACGCGGGAAGGAATTACTTCCTGCTTGACGTCCGCGAACCACATGAATTCAAGATTGCGGAGATCGGTGGGTATCTCATTCCCTTGGGCGATCTCCAGAAGCGGGTAGGGGAACTGGATCGTGAGCGGGAGATAGTCGCTCATTGCAAGATGGGGGGCCGCAGCCAGAAGGCGGCTGAATTCCTGCAGCAAGCCGGTTTTAAAGTAAAGAACCTGGCCGGCGGAATCCAGGCCTGGAGCGAGCAAATCGATCCCAGAGTACCCAAATACTAAGGGTTACCGAAGCACAGGAAGTCGGAAATCGGTCCATTCCCGAAGCCGCTCTTGAGGTGGCTTCGGGATTTCTTTTTGCCCCGAAGCATATGCCATCGGTATACTCCGGTGGTTGCTTGGAGTCTCATGGATTTAGCTCTCATCCGCATTCTATTTATTGTCGTTCTTACCGCTGCGTGTTTCTTTTTTCGCCCCTTCGGTTTAGAGGCCTGGACCTCGGCGATCCTGGGCGCGGTCGCTGCAGCCGCGGTGATCGTCTTTGAGTTGCGCGTCCGGGCGCTGAGTATCAAGCGTCTGCTGGGCGCGGTGCTGGGCAGCGTGTTGGGGATTGCAGGGGCGGCATTGTTCGGTATGGTGCTGGGTGGAAGCCTGCCTCCGGGGGGAACCCGGGCTTTACTGCAGCTATTTGTGCTCATGCTGATGTCGTATATCGGCCTCATGGTGGGGGCGAGCAAGGGCGACTTGCTGAACTTTACCGGAGGCCTGGCCGAACTCTTTGCCGGCGAACGAGCGGCGGGCGGTAAGCGTAGCCTCAAAATCCTCGACACCAGTGCCATCATCGATGGCCGCATAGCAGATGTGGTGGACACCGGATTCCTGGAGGGAACGCTGCTGGTGCCCGAGTTTGTGTTGCGCGAGCTGCAGACGGTCGCTGATTCCTCCGATAATTCCCGCCGCCAGCGTGGGCGCAGAGGTCTGGATATTTTGCAGAAGATGCAGGCTAACCCCTTACTCTCCGTACAGATCATTGAAGACGACTTTCCCCAGCTGCGCGAAGTAGATCTGAAATTGATCGAGCTGGCAAAGAAAATGGCCGCTCCCATCGTGACCAATGACTTCAATCTGAGCAAGGTGGCCCAATTGCACCACGTCCACGTGCTGAACCTGAACGACCTGGCTAATTCCTTGAAGCCGCTGGTCTTGCCTGGCGAAAAGATGAACATACTGGTTCTGAAAGAGGGCAAGGAATACAACCAGGGTGTCGGTTACCTGGACGATGGGACCATGGTGGTGGTCGACCATGCGCGGCGCATGATTGGGCGCGCCGTAGAAATTACGGTGACCAGTGTCTTGCAGACGGCATCGGGAAAAATGATTTTTGGCAAACTCGAGGATGCCGGCCTCAAGCCGGAGCAGGTGCGTACCGTTACCGAACTCTCGAATTAACTTCAGAAGCCCTTTATTTCAATGAAAATACGCCCGTCGGTCACCGGAAACGCAGAAACCCATTTGACAGGCTGAATCGGGCGGGTACAATCTTGCCGAGAAGCACACGTTTCACCAACCAGACCCCCAGATGGACACCGCCTGCAAACACCCCAAAGTGCGCGTCGTAGCGCGTGAAGAGGACGTCGAATATGTTGAATGTCTGGACTGTGGCCAGGTGTTCGACTCACACGAGTATCGAGACATGGAAATCGAGGAAGAAGTGTTGCGCGAACCGGAAGAAGACATCCGGTAAACGCAGCCCCCAGTCGCAGCGACCAATCTCCTCAGGGTCAAACGAGTCTATGTAAGTCCCGACGGGACAACTTCATCAGACCCGAAGCCCATGGTCTGCGATCGCAGGCCAGGAATCTCAATGCGACCTGGGTTCTCCCGGAAGCGAATCAAGCCCCGTAAATATTGGTTTCAATGAAGCGATTGCGAAACTTCCCCTTAGCGTCGTAGT
>CAZSUK010000472.1:0-5853 GCA_964609355.1 uncultured Acidobacteriaceae bacterium
GCTAATGGTGGGCACTGGGCCGGTGGGCGCGGTGGCGTCATCGTATTGAGTTCCCATCTGCACCACGTCGAAATTGGACGCATCAATCGCTTTCAGAGCGCCCAGGTCGTTATCGTCCCAACGCGCATCCGGGGCTCCCTGGAAGTACATATTGCTGCCGTTATCAGCGACGATCATGCCGTAATTCTTCATGGCGGTGAGAATCACCTGGTTGGCGGCGCTGTAGCCGGAGATGTCGAAGCTTGCCTTGAGCCTCAAGCGCATGCCTATGATGTTGTCGGTCCCGGAATTGTTGCCGGCCGCGTGGGTAGCCGGAGCTACGAAATATCCACCATTGGCATCGCTCTTGGTTTGCGCCAGGGTCATGCGGAAGGCGTGGTTGATGGCGCCTGCAGCAACCTCGTCGTAACGCACCAACCCGGGAAAAATGGGCAGGCCGGCGGCATCGGCTGACGTCCAGCCATAAGGACGGTGCTCCGTGTTGGTCAAGTCCCAGATAGCTCCGTTGGCTGCACTCCAGGTCCCACTGCAGAGCTGAGTTTGCCAGGTCTCGTATAGCCAGCATTTGTTCTTGTCGATGACCAGCAGGTGATTGTCCCCGTTGAGGGTGCAAGCCGGAGGGAAGCCTTCGATGGGAGCTGTGAGAGGGATGGGATACAGGGTGATATCGCTCTCGCTCTGGTAGGTTGTCATCGTCACCGCCACTGGGGGAGTGACACTGGAGTCCACCACCACGTAGGGTATGCCGTAGTTTCCGTCAACGATGTTGGAGAAATCTGGATGCAGTTTGCTTCCCGTAAGCGCAGCGATGATGGTTGCCGAGTTGGGATCCACCGCCGAGGAGGCAATGTTTGTGTTCCACGCATTCGAAGACGGGAAGAGCACGTAGCCGTTCAGACTGGCGTCATTGCCGGTGCTCATGTTGCCACAGGATGGCCCTGCCGTTGAATTGACTGTGATGCTTAGGTTGCCGGCTGTTGAAAGTGGGGTGGGGGTAGTCGAATCTGTCACATCCACGGTGAAGGCAGTGCTTCCTGCCGTGGTGGGCGTGCCGCTGATGCCACCAGCGGAGGAGAGACTTAATCCCGCCGGCAGGGCAGAACCGTTAGCCAACGTGAAGGTGTAGGGTGCTACGCCACCCGCCACCGTCAATGTCGCTGAGTAAGCGGTATTCAGCGTGGCGTCTGCCAGGGTGGTCGTGGTCAAGGTCAGGGTGGACGTTGGCCCGGTTGGTCCGGCGGAAACGGTGAGTGTGAGCGAGGCTTTCGCGGTCTCCGGCGTGCTGGATGCATCTGTCACCACGAAGGTCAATGAATAGGCGCCAGCCGAGGTGGGCGTTCCGGAGATGGCTCCTCCGGTAGAAAGGTTCAACCCGGCGGGCATGCTACCGGATTGCAACGACCAGCTATAAGGCGGGACACCTCCCGAAGCTTGCAGGCTGGTCGATGGATAAGGAACGGAGACGGTGCCGCTGGGGAGGGAAGTAGTGGTCACCGCCGGAGCGGCGGGGCTCGCAGCGGGGCTGATGCTGATGCTCAGACGGGAACTGGCGGACTGGGAGGACGGCTGGGTTGAATCCGTCACTTTAACCGTTGCTGAGGCAGTTCCCACTGAGTTTTGCGCGGGAATACCTGTAATCATTCCGGTGGAAGCGCTGATAGAAAGGCCGCCGGGCAGGTTCGTGGCGCTGTAGGTGTAGGGAGCGGTACCACCGGAGGCTGCTACGGGCGCGCTATAGGCTGTACCCACGGTTCCACTCGGAAGCGAGGTGGTCGATACAGTCAGAGTGCTGCTGGTCTGGGTGGGATTCGAGGTACCACTGGTGCTGCCTGAACCACTGCATCCAGCGAGGAGCGCGGTCGCGCCAAGCAGGAGGCCTACTCCCCATTTCTGCATGGTGGTAGTTCCTCTTACTAACAGCGCAGATGGGGAAATTAATACAAAACTGCAGGAACTTCTTTCTTTTATGAGTGCGATGCTAAACCAATAATGCGTCGCTCGGGAAGGCTGTATTGATTGGGGTTTGGACGCTAAAGTTGTAGATCAACACTTAGGTAATGGGAAGAAACTGCAGGTCCCTCCACTACGCTCCCCCGGAGCCTCCGAAGGAGCGTAGTAGAGGGACCTGCGGTTTTCTCCGATACTCACTCAAAGCAAAGTCAGCGCCGAGAAATCTTCTTCTTAACTGGCGGCTTGCTGACCGGCTTCTTGCCCTTCTTCTTAGTTGGTGCGGTCGAACTGCCCAGAAGCGGGATCAGTTTGGCGCCGATGGGAGAACCTAGACCGGTACAAGCATCCCACCCGGGACCGGCGGAAAACGCGCCGTTGTTTCCGGAGACGATGTCGTTGAACGCAGACGCTGCCTTTGCGGCGTAGATCTGCGGTTGGATAAATCCAGCGCTGGTTCCGTTCTGCTGATTGCTGAGCGCGATAAGCCCCGCCCAGAGCGGGGCAACTGCACTCGTCCCGCCGATGACCAGGCTCTGCCCGTCAACGCGGACCTGGTAGCCGGTAACCGGATCGGCATCGCCGGCAACATCGGGCACACCTCGCCCACTCGACGAAGGCGCAGGGACATTCGCATTGGCCTGCCAGGATGGCAGAGGAAATACGTTGCTCACGCCCCCACCTGTCGCACCCTCACCATTGGCTTGCTCGTTCCACACTACTTCCGACGTGATGGCGCTGCCACTCCCCTCCAGAGTGGTTCCTCCACAGGCAAGGACATGCGGGCTGGAGGCAGGGAAGTCGACGTTGTTGCCTGTACCTCCGTCGGTCGAACCGTTGTCGCCGGCGGCGACCGTGATCGTAATACCGAGCGCGGCTGCGGACTGGCAGGCAGCGTCCAGAGCATTCATGGCCTGCGCCGTCCAGCTGGACTCCGGGCCGCCCCAGCTAATAGAAATCACACTGGGATTGTTGGTCGTGTCGTGTACTGCGCTGGAGACGGCGTCAATAAATCCCTGATCGGTATTGGGTGCGAAGTAAACGACAATCTTCGCCCCCGGTGCGACGGCAGCGGATACCTCGATATCCAGCATGACTTCGCCATCGGCGCCATTCGCGTTGCCCGGAGTGTTCTTGCCCCCATCCACCGATACTGCGGTAAGCGTAGGCGCTTTCAGGCCTAATCCTTTGAAGTAGGCGGTGAGATCCTTGGTCCGGTAGCCCCCGCCGAGCTCGATGATGCCGATGGTCTGGCCAGAAGCAGTCGCACCCTGGGGAAATTGGTAAAGCTGGCCCACCTGGACCGGGGTGTAGGAAGTGCCGGCTGCTGCGGCGTGGGCGCGGGCGAAGCCCCCGGTTCCTGCTGTCTGGGCGTTGATAGTGGAACCCAGGACGCGGAAGTGAGGTTGGGCCTGAGGCCGATTATCGAGGCCCAGGACCGCCTCCACTGCACCGGCCAATTCTGAGGGTATAAGAATGCTGCCTTCGCGGACGCGATAGGTTACGCCCTCAAGCACTTTCTGGGTGAGCTTGACGCCAAACGCCTTCTCCATGGCCGCAACATTCCCGGTCAGCTTGACGGTGCGGCGTTCCGGCTTGGGTGTGTCCTTCTCGACAGTGAGCCCAAATTCCGTGGCGAAGGTGCGGACCAGTTTGATGGCCGCAGGATCAGCAGCGTGCTGCTGGCGATATTGGGCCCGGGTGAGGCGGTCCTTTCCCAGCCGCCTGGCATTCAGCGGGCTTTTGCGCCTGACGACGACAGATACAGTGATGACGCTTGCAGGACGCACCGGCTTTTCGCCAGTGGCTGCGGATAAGGGTGATTTCTCACTCCCCGGCAGCACAACGCGTTGCTGGGAAGAAAAACCTGTTGCCGATTTTTTAGTGGTCGATTTTTTAGGAGCCATGAGGGAGTTCTCCGCTGATACGACGCCCATCATATTCCGGTCTGCGCCATCAGGAAAGTTTCGCTGCCGGCGCCTATGTTACTCATGCGCTCTTCGTCCGAACTCATTCCGCAGCCGCCGCCCTCAAGGGCCACCCCCTGTAGAATGCAGACTAGCAATGCCTACAACAATCGACTGGCCGCCCAAGAATGCTCCGCGGAACCGGGCGCTCCGCTTCTTCCTGATCCTCGTAGCCATCTTCGTTGTCATTATCACCGGCCGAAGCGCGCTCTCCTATTTTGTTGACCTGCTGTGGTTCAGGTCGCTTGGTTATGGGAGTGTTTTCTCAACCACACTTGCCCTTGAGGCAACGATCTTTATCCTGTTTTCGGCGACAACATTCCTGGTTCTGTTTGGATCCTTTGTCGCCTTGAAACGCATGCATCTGCCCGATTTGCCCAGCATGCGCACGATCTACTTCGGTGGCCAGCCGTTGCGACTTCCGGTTGAACCGCTGATGAGAGTCATTGCTGTCGGCGGCTCGATCATCGTTGCCTTGATAAGCGGACTCGGCATGATGTCGGAATGGTCAACATTCGCTCTCTTCTGGTCTGCACCGCACTCCACAGGGACCGTCGTTGATCCGATTTTTGGCCTTCCGCTCAACTACTACTTCTTCACCCTGCCGGTATGGCAGCTCGTCTCGGGCTGGCTGCTGACGCTGGCTATCATTGTCTGTGGGCTCGCGGTTTTCTTCATCTTGCTCACCGGCGGGGTGGGTGCATTTACCGGCCGCCGCAGCTATCTGACGATCCCGTGGCGCGGACTGTCGATCACGCTCGCGTTCTTCCTGCTGGTGCTGGCCTGGCGGGTCTATTTAAGCCGCTACGATCTTCTGTTCACCGCGCACACGGTTTTCGGGGGCGTTACCTACACCGATGCGCACCTCACCCTCGGTGGGCTCCTTCTGGTATCCCTGGCGCTGGTTGCCGGTGCGGCGGGGGCGATCGCCAACGCCGCCACGGTGGCCCAGGGTCGCTGGCTGGCGGCGGCGGTTCTCCCCGCGATCTTCTGCTTTGCCGGGGTTCACGTCGCGGCGTGGTGGATGAACAGTTTTATCGTCAAACCGAACGAATTGGTGCGCGAGCGGCCGTACATCGCCAACAACGTGCTCATGACTCGCCAGGCTTACGGATTGGACCGCTTCCTGCAACGCGAGTTTCCCGCGGAGACCACTGTCGGTGCGGCGGATCCGGCCAATAACCAACCCACCTTGCAAAACATTCGCCTCTGGGATTGGCAGGCTCTGCAGGATGCGCTGCGCCAGATTCAGGAAATTCGTACCTACTATGACTTTCCCGATATTGATATCGATCGTTATCAAATCGAAGGCAACATGCGCCAGGTGATGCTCGCGGCCCGCGAATTGAATGTCGAGAAACTTCCTGAGAGCAGCCGGAACTGGATCAATGAGAAGCTGATTTACACCCACGGTTACGGCATTACGATGAACCCGGTCAACGGGTTCACACCGGAAGGTCTGCCCACTCTCTTCATGAGCAATATGCCGGTGCAGAGCACGATTGCAGGGCTCAATGTGACTCGGCCGGAGATCTACTTTGGCGAGCTGACCGACACCGACGTATATGTGAAGACGCGCCAACAGGAATTCAATTATCCGCAAGGGGACACGAACAACCTCACGTCTTACAAGGGTAGCGGCGGCATCGTCGTGGGCGGATTTCTGCGCCGCATTCTGCTGGCCTTCGACCGCGGCGATCTAGCCAAACTGCCATTCAGCGATGACGTGAATTCGCAGAGCCGCCTTCTCATGCAGCGCAACGTGCGCGAGCGCGCTGCGGCACTGGCGCCCTTTCTCACTTTTGAGCAAGACCCGTACATCGTGATCGGCGACGATGGCCGACTTTCGTGGATGATGGACGCATTCACGACGTCAAGCGACTACCCCTATGCGACGCACTATGGCCTGGGCAATGGCTCTGTCAACTACATGCGCAAC
>CAZSUK010000473.1:0-3814 GCA_964609355.1 uncultured Acidobacteriaceae bacterium
GATGCTGCCAACTTCGTCTGCAGCAAACCGTGATGGGGTCGCTACTCGTATTGACGCTAGCGTTTCTTGTTGGCCTGAACACGCAAGCGTCAGCGCAGACGGCAAACCCGATCCAGCACGTTGTGGTGATCTTCGACGAGAACGTTTCTTTCGATCACTACTTCGCCACCTATCCCAACGCACTCAACCCTCCCCACGAGACTCCGTTCCGGCCGCGACCAGGCACACCGGCCGTGAACGGCCTCACGCGCATGTTGCTTGAACGCAACCCAAATTTCCTGAACACAAAAATAAACGGAACCTACGCCACCAATCCCTTCCGCCTGGGCCCCGCGCAAGCCGCCACAGCAGACCAGAATCACGGCTACACGGAAGAACAACTGGCCTTCCACGCCGGCTTGATGGATTCCTTTCCGCAATACACCGGGCTGCCGGCTCTTCCCACCGACAAGTTTTACCCGCAGAGCCTGCACGGCGCGCCGACTGCGTATGCCCAACAGACCAAGGGATTGGTGATGGCCTACTTCGACGGCAATACTGTGACGGCCTTATGGAACTACGCCCAACGCTATGCCTTGAACGACAATTCGTTCGCCTCTACCTTCGGCCAATCCACCCAGGGAGCCATCGAACTGATCTCCGGCCAAACCAATGGAGTGACTGACCAGATCAACGCCGTGAGTTATCTCGTCGACGGAGGAAGCGACACTCATACCGAAGTCGATGACGCGGATCCCATCGGCGACCTCTGCTCCAGCACCTCCTGGGGGCAAATACACTACACCGGAAACAACATCGGGCAGATGCTGACCCAGCACGATGTAAGTTGGGGATGGTTTGAAGCGGGCTTCGATTTAACCAGGACAAATACCAATCGAACCACCGGCTGCCTGCGCAGCACTTACTCAAAAGTCACCCAGCAATCCCCTCCGGATTACATTCCCCACCACGAGCCGTTCCAGTACTACACCCCGACTGCCAACTTGCACCATACCCGGCCAGCTTCAGTACGAATGATCGGCCGCAATGGAGACGACGCGAATCACCAGTACGATACCGAGGATTTTTTCGCCGCCGTAAAGGCCGGCAATTTCCCGGCGGTCAGTTTCCTGAAGGCACCCGGTTTTCAGGACGCGCACGCCGGCTATTCCGACCCGTTGGATGAGCAGGACTGGCTCATCAGCGTAATCAACTTCCTGGAACGCCGGCCCGAATGGAAAAACATAGCCGTCATTGTGGCGTATGACGACTCCGATGGCTGGTACGACCATCAGATGGGGCCGATAGCCAACCAGTCCACCACCAAGGCGGATGGCCTAACCGCGCCCGGTCAATGCGGAGATGGCGCGACTGCCCTTCCCGGACCGGCTGTCGACCATGCCCAGGGCCGATGCGGCTACGGTCCCCGCCTCCCGCTGCTGGTTATTTCTCCGTACGCGCGGCGCAACTACGTCGACCACAGCCTGACCGATCAGACTTCGGTTCTGCGTTTCATTGAAGACACCTTCCTCAACGGTGAGCGTGTCGGTGGAGGTTCGTTTGACGCTATCGCTGGCTCACTCAACAGCATGTTTGACTTTGCTCATCCCGATGCCAGCCCGTACATCCTGGATAAGACAGGAAAAGTTCTCACCCGCGAATAAACAGGCTGCGGAAATACTCTGTTTTGTATCAGGGCCCGACTTTAGTAAAGTCGGGCCGTAAACGATTGAGAATACGTCGGGCTTTAGCCCCTGAGGTACGCTTTTCTGCCCTAACAACGACTTTTTCCGCAGCCTCTATAGGAGCAGGCCGGGCGCCAGCAGCCCCGATAAAGTAAAGATACTTCTGTGATCATCGTTAAAATCGAATCCATCTCGTCAGACGGCGCGATCAGCCCCTTGAGGTAGTGGAAAATCCCCCATCTGGGGAACCCGAAGCAGAGCCGGTTGCCAGCGATCTTTTCTATCCAAAAGAAACTGGAAGCGGTGGGGCGAACGGGACAGCAGCAGGTTAGGTTCCCGCACAAAAGTCATAACGGCCTCGGCGAAATCCTCGGCGGGGCCACCGCTCACCATATAGCCACTCACTGGTTGTTCGACCCATTGTGGAGAGTTCCAGTTATTGATGGTGATCTCAAATTGAGCGGGGGGTGGTGATCCATTGGCGATGGCGGTCTGTACCACGGGCTGACCGATGTCGAAGAGCTGTGTGGCTACCCACCCGACTTCTCGCTTGTAGTCATTAAACAAACCAGGCTCGACGCTGTGGGCCGCTTCGGCCAATCCGTGTCCCAGCTCGTGAGTGAGCATGCGGCGGCTGCTTTCTTCCTGGGCAGGTAAAGGAAGGGGGGCCCCAGGGGTCTGTCCGGTGGTACCTGTAACACCGATCACCACCGGGGGGTAATTCCCTTGCGGATTGCTCCGGGCTATCGGCAGGGCTTTGTTGCTTATCGTAAAAGCGCGGTAGATTGTGAGCTGACCGGCACCGAAAGACGCTCCTGCGTCGGGATTGGCACTTGGGGCCTGCACTCCTACCGAATTGGGGCTCAGCTCGTACTCGGTGTTGTAGAAAATAATCTTGTGGATCTCGGGAACGCCCCCGATGGAGCTTTGGAAGTCTTCGAGGCTCTCCAGGATCAATTCGTAGACCTGCGAGTTGGCACCGGGATTCCAGCTTTTCCAACCAGGAAGAGTGATCGCCGGCGGGCTCGGGCGAATCCTCGAGGCCACCTCGGCGGTCTGTTCGACCTCGGTTCCGGTTCGGATCTCTGTTGTACCGTACCTCTGCTTCATGATTCTCTCGAACTCCGCTTCGGTCATCGCCGTCGAAGCCGAAGCGGTAGGGGAAGCGGCGCCACCGGCTTTCCTGTATAGGCCCGGGGCTTGCTCCGAAGCGTTTCGCTGTTGAACCGTGTGGGCCAGTTCGTGGGCCAGCAAGTGCCGCCCAGAAGCGCTATCTGGACGATACTGCCCGGTGCCAAACACCACGTCCTGGTTCACCGCATAGGCAATCGCATCTACCCGTCGCGCTGATTCTGCTGCTCTGGCATCGGAGTGTACCCGCACTTGGCTGAAATCACGCCCAAACCGCGGTTCGAAGTAAGCTCGCGTCGCTGCGCTGAGCGGATGCCCCGGCGACCGCACTACCTCGTGCACGATGGCTGGTGCCTCGGCGAGGGTGACCCTCGCCGTTTGCGCCTCTTCCTCCCATGGGGCGAATTTGCGGCTGATCTGCGGTAGCCCGGCAGCAATTGAAATGTTTGGTTTCGGCATGCGCATCACCTGGTCGGCGACGCGGTCCGCCTCGTGTTCGAGTGGATCGTCGGCGCGTCCGACAGTGAGCTTCGTCCGTCCGGATTGGCGTCCGTTCGGTCGGTTAGGCGGAAATATGGGGATCTTACTGAAATCCCACGAGGGGCCACGCGGTGCCTCTCGGGCCGTCAGGTTTTCCGGGACGGCTTCTTGCTCGTGCCGCTCCGCAGGCCCCTTTGCTTGGGGCATCCACGCCTGTTCAACTGCTCCGCCGTCTGATGGTCGCGCCACAAGTGTCGAGGACTGGTGCACCACTTTGCGGGTCGGACTGTCAGATGCCTTCGTCTGTGCCTTAGCTTTCTCCGCAGCAAACATCAGGGATTATCCTCCCTTATAGACACTGATCAGGCGAGAAGATCGGCTCAGTCATAATCCCAGCCAGTTCTCGGCCACTCCATCCTGGCCAAGTCACTACCTCGTTCGGGTCTACCCTACCGAGGTGACCGTAAACGTGTCATTCGGATGGTTCCGAGCGAAATACTGAACTCACGAACCCGATCATAGCGCAAGGGGTCCGCATG
>CAZSUK010000474.1:0-9362 GCA_964609355.1 uncultured Acidobacteriaceae bacterium
GCTGTTGAGTAGCTTGCGAAGCGCCGTTTAGCGGCGGTGGCTCTGCTTGATGAAGTAGTCGATCAATTCGCTGGAGGAATTGTCCATCTCCACGTCGAAGGCTTCCACCTTACCAGTGAAGTAGTTGAAGGTCATAACCGCTGGGATGGCAACCAGCAGCCCGAAAGCCGTGGTGACCAGGGCCTCAGAGATACCGCCGGCCACTGCGCCGATACCGGAGGTCTTCTGAGTTGCGATCTGTTGGAAGGCGTTCAAGATACCGACCACCGTTCCGAACAGCCCGATGAACGGCGCCGTGGAACCGATAGTTGCCAGACCACCCAAGCCCCTCTTCAGCTTGGCATGGACAATGGCTTCGGAACGCTCGAGTGCGCGCTTGCTGGATTCGATCTGCTCATCGGTGATGGCGCCGCCACTGCCGAAGTTGCGGAACTCCTGCAGACCGGCGGTGACCACTTCAGCCAAGTGGGACTTCTTATTGCGGTCAGCAACTTTCACTGCTTCGTCCAGCTTGCCTTCCTTGAGAGCGCCGGCAACACGTGGTGCAAATTCCCGGGACTGCTTGCGAGCCGCGCTGAAATAGAGGGCGCGATCAATGATCACAGCCAACGACCAGATGGACATGATGAAGAGAACCGCGACAACAGCCTTGGCTGCGGGTCCCATGTTGTGCCAGAGGTCCATGGGGGAGAAGCCAACGGTTTGTCCGGACTCCTGAAACATAAACATACCGAGAGCTGCCTGATGGGCGAGGTGAGCGAGAATCACTGAATCTTTCCTCCTACGGAAAACTTTCGTTATAGCTCTGAAACATCCAGATGCTAGCACTGGGCAACTTCGTTTCGGAATGACCCGAAGAGGCCACGAGGGGGATCACCGGCTACCACCTTTGATCGGGGTAGCCGGCAGGTCCGGTTAGCCGCCGAGGTTGAAGACTACATTGACGGTAGTCTCCACTTCGACCGGATCTCCATTGAGCAAATATGGTTTGTAACGCCACGAGCGGACTGCATCCATAGCTGCTTGCTGCAGCATCGGCGGACCGCTGACGACTCGGAGATTTTCAATCGAGCCCGCCTTGGAAATCGTCGCCTGCAAAACAACGGTCCCCTGAATGCGGGCTGCCTTGGCGATGGCTGGATACTGCGGCACCGTTTTTTGAAGCAAGTTACCCTGCATGACGCCGGAGGAAATACTCAGCTTCTTGGGGGGCGCGGCCTTGACGATCGGCGGGCCTGATCCGATGCCACCGAGAATGCCGCCCATCACTCCGCCGGGGGTACCTCCGCCCATACCTTCCATGCCGGAGACACCAGCCATGGCCGGCGGAGCCGAGGACTCCTTAATCTGCTTGATCTCATGCGGGATCTTGCTGGGTGCCTGTAACTGATTGTCGAGCATCTCAGACTTGATCTTGACCTGGACCGGAGCCTGAGGTGGTGGTGGCGGGGGAGGTGGCGGTGGGGGCGGTGGGGCGACCAACAGGGTGGCCATCATCTGCGTGGGCAGGGCCTCTGGATGCAACAGCGGCCAGATAATCAGCCCAGCCAGGATGGCACCATTGATACAGAGGGTAACTATCGACCAATATTTGCTCTTGGTTTTAAGCTTGCCACCAGACTCCATTAGAGAATCTTCAAACATCGCCTAACCTCGGGTATTCGTACTGTATCTACTTAGACACCGACGGGGCTTTTTTTGATCCCGATGGGTGATTGGCTTGCAGGGGTAACCTGTGCAAGCTGTGGGAAACATATAACACCCACCAACCATAGGAAGGCAAGCTAACAATTTTGGGTGCCCGCAAGCTCTGGAATACCACTTCAAAAGCTTTTTCTAACCGGAGATTTCAAGGAGGGAACGGCGTCGGCTGTGCCTGGCTTTGGCAGATTCCCATGCCTCGGGCAGAGAGGATGTACGTCAGAGGCTAGAGAGGGTGTGTGTGGACACAGCACAGAAACCGCCGGTCGCTCCACTGCGGTTCCTGTGCCCCTTCTTCACGCGAAGGGGTTAGACCCGGGCCTTCTTACCCGCAGGCAATATAGCCTTCTTGCCCCGTCTGGCCCGCCACTCCTGGTAGGCCACCAGCATCGGCGCAGCCACCGCAATCGAGGAATAGGTGCCGATTAGGATCCCGATCACGAGCGCGAACGAGAAGCCATGCAGCACTTCGCCGCCGAACAGGTACAGTGACAAAACAGTAAGGAAGGTCAGCCCTGAAGTCAGAACCGTCCGGCTCAACGTCTGATTAATGCTGCGATTAACCACGCTGGTCAGGTTCTCCCTCCGGGAGATGCGCAAATTTTCCCGAATACGATCAAAGACAACGATCGTATCGTTCATGGAGTAGCCAATCAGGGTCAGGATGGCGGCGATCACCGTCAGGGTGATTTCCTGGTTGCTTAAGCTGAACGCGCCTATCGTGATCAAGGTGTCATGGAACACGGCGACCACGGCGGCCACCCCGTAAATCAGCTCGAAACGGAACCACAGGTAAACCAGCATCCCGAGGAGGGAATAGAGCACTGCAAGCAAGGCCTGTTTGCGCAACAAAGCGCCTACCTGGGGTCCGATGATATCCGCCGCAAAAACGTGGAAGCCAGAAAGGTAAGCACCCTGCTTCAATTGGTTGACCACCGCCGGGTCAGCCACCCCGTTCAGTTGGTCGACGCTGCTAAAGATACCGCCCAGGTCACGGTCGCGGTGATTGAGAATGGCCACGGTTTGGGAGGCATATTTTTGCCCGGCGTCTGCCGCGCCGGCCAGGTGCTCGGGATCATTCTGCTCGAGAAACTGGGTCAACGTACCCTGGCTGGCATTGTCCAGATCCAGCTTGCCCTGGTTCGCTGCCCCGGTGTTGGAGTAGTTCGAATTCAAAGCCCCAACGATGGTCTCCCGCCCGGTATCGAGGGCTGACTCCTGGGTTTCCTTTTGCGCCAGGGAGATGGCTACCTGCCGCTGAGCCGCTGTGCCGTAGGTCTGGATGCGGCTGTCATGGATGCCGGCGCGGTCGATTGCCTGGCGGATCCGGTCCAAGTCTGGGGCCTGCTCAAATTGAACGTAGACCAGTGTGCCGCCGCGAAAGTCGATTCCCAGCTTAATGCCGTGCCAGAAAAGGATCGACAGAACTCCCGCTACGCTGAAGATCAGCGAAAAGCCAAGGAAATACCACTTTTTCCCTAGCCAATCAACGTTAACGTCGTGAAACAGTTCCACTCTTAACTCCGCCTTACTGGTGCGCGACCACTAGCCGATCGAAAGTGCCTCTCCACGCTGCTTGCGCTTGAGGATCGAATCAAAGATGTGGCGCGAGACAAATACCGCAGTGAATAGGTTTGCAAACAAACCAAAGCTCAAGGTGACGGCAAAACCCTTAACCGGTCCAGTACCGAATAGAAACAGGATGATGGCCGATACGATGGTCGTCACGTGTGTATCGACGATCGTCACCCAGGCATGCGCGAAACCCTGATCTACTGCCGCCGCGGCCGTCTTACCCGCACGCAATTCTTCCCGGATACGCTCGAAGATCAGCACATTGGAATCGACGCCCATGCCGATGGTCAGAATCACACCCGCAATGCCGGGCAAAGTCAGCGTGGCTTTGGAGAAACCCATGAAACCGAGCAGAATGATCAGGTTTAGCATGAGCGCCAGGTCGGCGTTGATGCCCGCTCCATGGTAATAAACCAGCATGAAAATCAAGACCGCCAGCATGCCGACGACCGATGCAAGGATGCCCCTGCGAATGGAATCCGCGCCCAGGGAAGGACCAACTACGCTTTCCTGCAGGTAGTGAATGGAAGCAGGCAAGGCGCCGGTGCGCAGCATGAGAGACAGGTTCTGTGCTTTTTCTTTCCCCAGCCCGGTAATCCGGCCCTGGTCGCGTATCGCCTGTTGGATATTGGCCGCTTCCTGCACCCGGTTCTCGAGAACGATGGCCAGTGACTTGCCAATGTTGGTGCTGGTGAACTGGTAGAAGCGGTCACCCGCGTTGCGGGTGAGGATGAAGGTCGCATCGGGCCGGCCATTTTCATCGACCGAGGGCTGGGCATCGCGGAAGTCATCTCCGGCCACGATGGGAACCCGCTGCAGAACATAGTACTGACCCTGCAATTCGGGTTCATTCCCGCCGTATCCCATAACAACATCATCCGGCGGCACTGCTCCGCCAACGCTTTGAGCAGCAGCCTGCTCGGTCGAGAATGGTCCACCCACCACCAGGTGAATCTCGAGGCGGGCAGTCGACTGGATAATGTCGCGCACCCGGCTCAGGTCATCCACGCCCGGAAGCTCCACTAGGATCTGGTTGGTACCCAGGTTGTACTCCTGAATTGTGGGTTCGGTAACTCCCAGGGCATTGATGCGCGTACCGATGGTATCGATCGACTGCTGCAGCGCGTGCTGCTCGATCGTCTGCACCTCAGTCTGCTTCATGGTCAGGGTCCAGCTGTTGTTGGGCCCTGACGACACCGTGTACTGATTTCCGTAGCGCGAGTCGAGCAGGTTACGCACATCGCTCGCCTTCGCCGCCGGGGTCCCCTGAATCTGAATCACTGCCGGCTGCTTGGGGTCAGGTTTGAGCACCGAGCCGGCGGGGAAGCCGCCCTGCTGCAAATCGGTCTGTATCCGGGCCACGGCGTTATCTGTTTCCGCGCTCACCGCTTCGTCCACCATCACCTGCAACACCAGGTGGATCCCGCCTTTGAGATCAAGACCCAGGTGGATGCGGTCGGTCAACGCCTCTTTCCAGGCGGACGGCCCTATGCCCTTCGGAATCCCGAAGATGCCAAAGACGAAAACGAGAAGAACTGCAACGATCAGGAGGGTTTTACGCATGGGAAATAACGACTACTTGGCTTCCTCTTGGTTAGTGGTCACGGAAGCGATGGCACTCTTGATGACCTCCAGCTTGACGCCGTCGGGTGGGACGCGGAGCTGTACCGCGTCCTCTTTGAGAGAAATGATAGTTCCGCGCATGCCGCCCGTGGTGGTAATCCGGTCGCCCGGCTTCAGGCTCGACAGCATCTCCTGCCATTGCTTCTGTTTTTTCTGGTTCGGGCGCACCAGCATCAGGTAAAAAACCGCAATGATCAGCAGGAACGGGAGAAAAGTCACCAGGCCAGGTGGAATCACGGGAGCCAACAGCAAGGGAGTAAAAGTCAACGTACCATCCTCTAATTTCTTATCCAGCTATCTACTACAGCCTATCTGCCCCTGTTTGTCTACTGGACTGGAAGATCGCTGGAGGGGCCGACACGATCGGCTTGCGCGCGCACGCGGGCCAGCAGCGCAGGAAGAGTATCCGCGGAAATAGCATTTCGTACCGCTCGCATCGTGTCAAGGTAATAGGCCAGATTGTGCAGCGTATTCAGCACCCCGGCCAGCGGTTCCTGGGCGGCCATCAGGTGGCGAAGATAGGCCCGGCTGTAGCGACCACATACCATGCATCCGCAGTTTGGGTCAGGCGGTTCCGGGTCTTCGGCGAAGCGCCGGTTTCTGATGTTCAGGCGACCTCCGGAGGTGAATAGCAGTCCGTGCCGGGCGGCGCGGGTGGGAATGGTGCAGTCCATCATGTCCACCCCCATGGCAGCGTATTCTACAATCTCGTCCGGGTAGCCAACCCCCATCACATACCTTGGTTTGTCCGCCGGCAAGAGAGGCAGCGTGCTCTCGATAATCTCCCGGGTCAGATTCCGTGGCTCGCCCACGCTCAGTCCGCCGATGGCGTAGCCGGGGAAGTCCATCTCCACCAATTGCTCGGCTGATTGACGTCGCAAATCCGGGTACATACCCCCCTGCACTATGCCGAATAAGGATTGCCCCCCGTTGCCATGCTGTTCAACATGCTGCAGGCTGCGCCGGGCCCAGCGCAGGGTTAATTCCAGAGACTCCAAGGCACGCCCGCGGTCAGCCGGATATTCGGTGCATTCATCGAAGGCCATGATGATGTCGGCTCCGAGCGCCATTTGCACGTCCATGGAGTGCTCGGGCGAAAAGAAATGGGAGGAGCCATCCAGGTGGGATCGAAACCGCACCCCTTCTTCGCTCACCTTGCGTAACTCGTTGAGTGAGAAAACCTGAAAGCCGCCGGAGTCGGTAAGCATGGGCCGCCGCCAGGCAATAAAGCGGTGCAGGCCGCCGGCCCGCCGAATTAGTTCATGGCCCGGCCGCAGATACAGGTGGTAGGTATTTGCGAGAATGATCTGCGCGTCCAGCTCTTCCAGCAGGTGTTGGGGGATGGCCTTGACGGTTCCCGCGGTCCCCACGGGCATAAATGCTGGGGTCTGGACTGCCCCATGGGGCAGGGTCATCGTCCCCCGCCGTGCTTGTCCACTGACGGCTTCTATCTGAAAAGCGAGAGACACTTAACCCATTCTAATCAAAGCTCCTTTATCCGACGCACCGCAGAAATCCGGTTTTCCCCCTGGTCGGGCAGCGCCTTAAGCAATTCCACCATGGTTTGCTTCAACACAGGGTGCAGTAAATCCGGCGCGATCTCCGCCAAAGGAGCCAGCACAAACCGACGCCGTGCAAGGCCCGGATGAGGCAACGTCAGCTCGGGGTTGGCGGCCACGCAGTCCCCCATCACCAGCAAATCCAAATCCAGCGTGCGGGGGCCATTCAAGGCACTGTTACTGCGATCACGCCAGAACTCCCGTTCGATTGCCAGCATTCCACGCAGCAAATCGAACGGCTCCAAATCCGTCTCCACGGCAACGGCCGCGTTCAGAAACGGCGGCTGATCCCGAAACCCCACCGGCTCAGTCTCGTAGAAGGAGGAGCGCGCGGTCACTGTCCCCAGGCGGCCCAGCCGATCGATCGCTAAGGATAGAGTTTGCGCGCGATCCCCGAGGTTGGAGCCGAGCGCAATGTGAGCAAGAGCCATTGAGTGGCCCTAGAATACAGCGGGCACGATACGATGCCCCTATGCGCATCGCCTTCTTCGGCGGGACTTTCGATCCGCCGCATTGCGGTCACATCGCCATCGCCCGCGCCGCCATCGAGCGCCTGAAGCTCGACCAAGTCCTGGTGGCGCCGGTTGGCACCCAGCCGCTCAAGGGCGGCTCGCCCCATTGCAGTTTTGAAGACCGGTTAGCCATGGTCTGGCTGGCTGTGGCCGGGGAACCCCGGCTCATCGCGAGCGCTATCGACGCGCCGCTGCCCGGCGGTCAACCCAACTTCACCTTTGATACTCTCGAGCGCCTGCGTCTCCAGCTCCGGCCTTCGGATGAGCTTTTTTGCCTCCTGGGAGCCGATTCATTCCTCACTCTCACGCAGTGGCATCGATCGACCGAGCTCCTGCTTCTTTGTGATTTTATCGTCGGCGGCCGGCCTGGTTTCTCACTCGAACAAATCAATGCGGCCCTGCCCATCGGGGTGAGCAATATCGCAGAGCACCACCAACCCGGGTTCACTCGCTACACCCTGTCCGGGGCTTCGGGTCAGACCACAGCCCTATTTCTACTGCCCGACCTGGACCAGGACATTTCCGCCACTGAGATTCGCGCCGCGTTAGCCGAGGGCGCGGAACAACAGACCGTGCTCGCCCCCGCTGTTGCGGAATACATTCGCAGCCGCGGCCTCTACCGGCCGTAGGGATACCATAGAGACTACTAAGGAGACACCACCCGACAGAATGGCAACGACGGAAACGCGCCGCATGGTTTTGGCCGCAGCGGAGGCCTGCGAAGACAAAAAAGCCGAAGATACTCGTATCCTCGAGCTCGACGCGGTAGATGCCGGCTTCACCGACTTCTTCCTCATCACCAGTGGATCAAACGAACGCCAGACTCAGGCCATCGCTGACGAGATAGAAATCCGCCTGAAGAAAGATTTTCAGACCTACCCCAACTCGGTCGAAGGTCGGCGCCAGGGCGAATGGATATTGATGGACTACGTCGATTTTGTAGTCCACATATTTCTCGCCGAGAAGCGGACCTACTACGACATCGAACGGCTCAGAAAGTCGGCCCAGACGGTCGACCTCAAGCAATTGAAAACAATGCTGGTGAAGAAGACAGCCGTGGCTCGCGCCAAGCCCGCAAAGAAGGCGGTCAAGAAAGCTGTCCCAAAGAAAGCAGCGAAGGCAACCGTTACCCGCGGCAAGCCGGCTCGCTCAAAGGCGAAGGTCCAATGAGATTTAGAGGTTGGGAAAACGTACCTCAGTGGCTTCTAAAGCCGAGCACGGCACTTTTTTTTGGCACGGCTGAAGCCGTGCCCTTCCAGTTGTCACACAGTATCCAAAGCCCGAGGCTTCAGATACGCATCGGCATGATCACGTAGCGATATTTGAAATCGTCGGCCGCATCTTCGGGACGCATCTGGCCCGCCGACTGCGCGTCTTTAAATTCCAGCCGCACTTCACCGCTGGACCCGACTGCCCTGAGAAAGTCGATCAGGTAGGTCGAATTAAAGCCAACCACAATCGAATCGAAGCTGTAAGGAGTCTCGATCGTATCTTCCGACTCCCCCGATTCGGTCGAGGAAGAAGATATCTTCATCTCGTTCTGTTCCAGCCGGATCTTGATCGCGCCCGACCGTTCGTCGGCAAATTGCGCCACACGTTGGATCGACCCCATCAGCTCCTCACTGCGCACAACGACAAACTTGTTATTATCCCGGGGCAGCACAGCCTCGTAGTTGGGGAACTGACCGGTGAGTTTCCGCGTGGTCAGCACACGATGGCCCAGCCGGAAGAACAAGGTGTGCTCATCGTCGTAAAAATCTAGCGATTCCGCTTCCGTATCGGAGAGCAGGGATTGCAGCTCCGCCAGAGCTTTGCGCGGGATCAAAGTCTTTTTCTCTCCGCTGATATTCTTCAGCGATTCGCCAGCCTTCTCAATGTGCGCCAACCGATGGCCGTCCGTCGCCACCATGGAGAGTGACTCTGCTTTCAAAATAAGCAAAGCCCCATTCAGGGTGTAACGGGACTCCTCATTCGAGATCGCAAAGATGGTCTTCGAAATCATGCCCTTGAGCGAAATAGCGGACAGCTGGGTCAGCCCAGTCTCGGGAAACTCCGGCACCTGGGGAAAATTGGCGCGCGCCATGCCCACCATCTTGGTGTTGGAACGGCCGGAACGAATCTGAACCCAGTGGTTTTCCATCAGCTTGATGGAGATGTCACCGTCTGGAAGCAGTTTCACGTAGTCAAACAGTTTGCGAGCCGGGATGGTGCAAGCTCCCGGCTTCTTTACTTTGGCAGTACAAGAGGTGCGAATGCTCTGGTCCAGATCAGTCGCGGTGATGGTGAGGCGGTCGGTCGCGTCCCCTTCTCCCTGCCCGGCCTCGAGCAGAAAATTTGAGAGGATAGGAATCGTTGTTTTCCGCTCGACCACGCTCTGCGTTGCGCTCAGTTC
>CAZSUK010000475.1:0-43580 GCA_964609355.1 uncultured Acidobacteriaceae bacterium
TTAATGTTGCGTGGGGCGGCCAACACTCATTGAAAGAGATTTACCGCATCCGGGCCAACCGCACGGGGTATGAGCTCCCGCCACTCTACGGGGGTGCGCGGACAGGGGACATTCTCAATTCGCAGGCGGACATTACCGCGGCAACAGAAGCGTTTGGTTATCGGCCCCTGATTGGCCTGAAAGAAGGCCTGGAGCGGACGGTGGATTGGTATCGCGAGACGCTGAAACTGCCAGCTGTGAAGAGTCAATGACGCAGGCGGCCGATCAGGCAAATTTGCAACCATGGCTGTCTCTGGTAGAGAAACGTGAGCTGCGGGTAGGGATCATCGGTCTTGGCTACGTGGGGCTGCCGCTGGTTCTGCTTTTCTCGCAGGAGGGGTTCCGCGTTACCGGCTTCGATATCGATGCCGCCAAGGTGGACCGGCTCAACGCGGGCGAATCTTATATCCATCGCATCGACGGTCAACAGATAAAAGCGGCGCAGCGCAGCGGTTTCCGCGCTACTGCCAACTTCTCTGAGATCGCGGACGTGGACGCAATTCTGATCTGCGTGCCCACACCGCTGAGCGACCACCATACCCCGGACATGAGTTACATCACGGCGACGATGGATTCGATTGTTGACCATCTGCGGCCGGGTCAACTGGTGGTGCTCGAAAGCACGACTTATCCGGGAACTACTGAAGAGTTGATCGCGCCCGCAATCGAACGCGCGGGCAGGGTGAGGGTGAGCCGCGAGGCCATACTGAGCGATGGCGTGCTGGTGGCTTATTCTCCGGAACGGGAAGACCCCGGCAATACCAGCATTGACCGGCGTGACATTCCCAAGGTGGTGGGAGGATTAGGGGGGTTCGCTGCGGAGGCTGCCGCTGCTCTGTACCAGGTCGCGTTCCACCGGGTGATCCGCGTATCCAGTCCAGCGGCAGCAGAAATGACCAAGCTGCTGGAGAACATTTATCGCTGCGTGAATATTGCGCTGGTTAATGAATTGAAACTTCTCTGCCTGCGCATGGGAATCGATATCTGGGAGGTGATCGGGGCGGCAGCGACGAAACCTTTCGGGTTTCAGCCTTTTTATCCGGGGCCCGGACTCGGGGGGCATTGCATTCCGATCGACCCCTTCTATCTGAGCTGGAAGGCAAAGGAATTTGACTTTAGTACGCGGTTTATTGAACTGGCGGGCGAGGTGAATGAAGCCATGCCCTACCACGTGGTGGCGGCTGTCTCCTCTGCTCTGAACCAGCGTAGTAAACCGTTGAACGGGTCGCAGATTCTGGTACTGGGACTGGCTTATAAGCGCGACGTGGATGACTTACGCGAGTCGCCTTCGCTTTCGATCATCGAAATGCTGCAGCAGGAGGGCGCTGCGGTTAGCTATAACGATCCCTTCTTTCCGACGGTAGGGCGAGGACGTAAATATAATTTGAACATGCAATCGCAGCCGGTCGAGAGGCTCGACGGTTACGATTGTGTGCTGATTGTCACCGATCATAGTTCTTATGACTATGCGCACATCGTAGAGGAGGCGCAGCTGGTGGTGGATACCAGGAATGCCACGCGGGGCCTGGTGTCAGAAAAAATTGTGAGATGTTAGAGCATCGTAGCCCCCGATGACGACTATGTCGAACCAAACTCCGGACAGGGGTGGCCTGGAAGTCGAGCCGCAAAATGATTTTTCGACTGCCACCACGCCCGAACCGATGACCCAGACACGCTGGCCATCATGTCTGGTTTGGACGTTGTCACTCTTCGTTGTTTTCTGGGTAAGCTTTTTTGTTTTGTACCTGCGTTTTCCCTACTTGAAAAATGGCTCAGACGTGGTTTTCGATGCCAAGTTGAGGTGGGAGGCGAGCGGACCGATTTTTCCCGCCGACCCCCGCGTGGTCCGCTTACTTATTTTCGGCAATAGCAAGATTCTTGCCGGATTTGTGCCGTCGTCCTTCGACCAGATGGCTGCGGCGGGTAACCTCCAGGTTTCTTCCTTCAATTCTGGTTTTCCCGGTAGTGACCTGGTTCTGCCTCCGCTCAAAACAATGTGCGAGCGGGGGCAAGCTCCAAATGTGCTCCTGCTGACGCTCCCTTGGAGAGCAAACCCACCGCAGCGAAGCATCTTTCGCTTCATACCAGACGACCACGCCGTGATCCAGCAACTGTTTCCATTCCGAAACCTGATTAGAGATTTTGCCAGCTTCCTGATGCATGCTCCGAGCCATGGCGGCGCAGTCAGCTACTACAGACAGGCAGAACAGAACGAGAAGCTGGCGATTGCACAGCGGGGCTATTATCTGATCTCGGAGCAAAGCTATTTTGCTGGAGACCGGCTCCCCGAGGATTTTCGTCTTGCATCGGACCAGCCGAATGTTACCACCGGGCGCGACGCGGTTCCGCGCAGCTCGGCACTTACTGAACTGAACCAATTGGTAACGCAGTATCACATTCATTGCTACTATGTGCCGTACTACTTGCGCATCGGCGAAGCGGCAGCTGCCGCAAGCTACGACCAACATTTCGCGGCGATCGTGGAACAAGCTTCGTCATGCAAGCTGCTTGGCCCGGACTACTATCTCTATCCAAATAAACTTTTCTCCGACCAGACACACCTTAACCGGGCGGGAGCTCAGGTGTACACCGAGGCGCTCTTTCATCTAGTCGAAAGCAAAATCCGTGCTCTTCAATAGCTTCCAGTTTCTGATCTTCTTCATCTTCGTGTGGGTGCTTGTCCTGGTGACGCGCGGCACGGTGAGAAGAGTCATTATTCTTATCGCCAGCTACTACTTTTACATGTGCTGGAGCACCCGGTACATCTGGGTGATCTGGGGCATCACCTTGTTGGATTATTTTGCCGGCCAGCAGATCGCGGAGGCAGAGAATCCGAGCCTTCGGCGTTTTTATCTTTATCTGAGCCTCTTTTGTAACATTGGACTTCTCGTCTTCTTTAAGTATTTCAATTTTCTTACCGGATCTGTGGGCAGCGGAGCCCGTCTGTTTGGAATTCACTATGATCCGCCGTTGATGTCGATCCTGCTACCGGTCGGCCTTTCCTTCCACACGTTCCAAGCGATGAGTTACACCATAGAGGTGTATCGGAGGAAAGTACCTGCAGAAAAGAATTTGCTGCAGTATGCACTCTACGTTGCTTTCTTCCCGCAGATGGTGGCGGGACCGATCGAACGGCCATCCGAACTGCTGCCACAGTTTCATCGCGAACCCAGGATCACACTGGCGGGTATTCAATCAGGACTTGTCCAAGCGGCGTGGGGGCTCTTTAAGAAGATCGTGATTGCGGATAATGTCGCCGACTTCGTGAAGCTTGTCTATGGAACTCCACGGCAATACAACGGGACGGCATTCATGCTTGCCACCACGTTGTTCGCGATCCAGATTTATTGTGATTTCTCCGGTTACACCGACATGGCGCTGGGCTTGGCGCGCATGATGGGCTACGACCTGCGGATTAACTTCAGGCAACCGTACTTCAGCCGTTCGGTCGGAGAATTCTGGCACCGGTGGCACATTTCGCTCTCCACCTGGTTTCGCGATTACGTCTACATTCCCTTGGGCGGCAACCGTGTGAAATTGCCTCGGTACTACTTCAATGTGCTGGTTACGTTCGCCATCAGCGGCCTATGGCATGGAGCGAACTGGACTTTTGTGGTCTGGGGCTTTCTGCACGGCTTCTATCTGATCGCAGCACAGATAATTGGCCCCTATGCCGCCCGCGTATCGCGTGCACTCCACCTGGACCGTCTGCCCAGACTGGTGAGTGCGGCCAAGATGATTGTGACTTTTGGTGTGGTGACTTTTGCATGGATCTTTTTCCGCGCCAACAACCTGGGAGATGCCTGGTACATCGTACGGCATCTGCTGTCATGGCATTTCGACCCCTCGATGTTGATGTCCAGCGGCTTTACACGCGCCACCGCCCCTTTCCTGCTTTTGTTCACGATTGCGATGTTCGTGGTGGAGTGGTGGATTGCACATCCCGCGCAAACGCCTAAGCTATGGAGCTCTCCAGCTTTTCGGGCGTTGGCTTACAACGTTTGCGTCTACTGCACAATTTTCTTTGGGTTCTTCGGTCATCGGGACTTCATCTATTTTCAGTTTTGAGCTCCGCTAGTGCTGGCCGAAGAAGAAGGAGCCATCGCCGGTCGGAGGAGTTCCGGGAACTCCGTTGAGGCAGTAAGCATTCTTCTGGTAGATGGCGTTCTTCGAAATCCAGGTGCGGGTGGAAGCCGTGATGTTAACAAAGCAATTCTTGGGCCCGATGGGTCCGACCAGTTCGCTGTTCCCTTCGATCAACGCGCTATCAGCATTTTGGATCTCGATGTTGTAGGGAGTACCGGCAACCGTGGTGAAGTAGTTATCGCGCACTACCGGGCCATAGGCACGGTAGCCGCTTCCAGCATTCGCGATGCCGAGCACCACCTCCCGGGCCGAGCCTTCGAAGTAGTTGGCTGAAATGACGGTTCCGCGCGATCGGGTCAGGTAGATAGCCCCGCCATTTCCCTCCAGATTGTTGCCCATATAAAGATTGTTCAGCGCCTCGGTGAGGCCGTGGCCCACCATAACCGCGTCCTCAAAGATGGCCCACCCCGCATTGCTGGTGATCTGGTTGCCGGTGACATGAATGGCATTGGGGGCGTAGGGATAGCCGTCTACTGAGGGTCCGCAATGGATCGGCTGGGTCGTCGTGCACACGGTTGGAATGAGACGGATACCATTCTTATTGTTGGTGATCAGATTGTCATAGATGTTTGAGCTGTTGGTCCCCTCGACCAGAATTCCATCCGAAAATCCTGAGATCACCATATTGCGAACACTGATCCGGTTGGTGGGCAGCAGGTGAATGCCGGAGACCGCGTGCGGATTTCCCCTGAGCTGGAATCCCTCGATCAGGAGTTGGGAAGCTCCCGGTTGGTTGCCAATCGAGGTCGTAATCGCGTCACCGGTTCCGGAATAGTTGAGAACTGCTCCGGCGTCGCCGATCAGCTTATAGGTACCAAAGGTGTTCAGTTCCAGATGTATCCCCACGGAGAAGGTGTAATTACCGGGCGGGACATAGACCGTGCACTGCAGAGCGCAGGTCTTCAGGACATGGTTGATGCGGTCTCCAATATCGCTGCCGGAGGCGCTGGTCGCCGGCACTGCTGCCTGTGGGGACGCCTGCGCATGCAAATTGACGGGAAACATACTCGCTGCCAGAAGAAATGCGATCAGCCTCACGGGCACCTCTGGACCACGATACCATTCGCTACTGCACGACCAGAGTGTAAGCAGACTGTGTCTTCACGCTTCCTGAACTCGCCACCACATTAAAGCTGTAGGTGCCGGTTGCCGTTTGAGGCACAGGGGCCGAACCACTGCCCTTGCTGCAACCGTTCAGTCCCAACACAGCGAATCCGAGGGCACAGAACAGCAGGACCCAAATGCGAGTCCTTTTGTGTCGCGCCGGCCAGAACAGGATGAGTCCCGCGAATGCCAGGCCATAGGCGCCGAACCCGAGCTTTAGCTGACTAACCGTCGCGCCCGCAGCCGTATTCACCGAAAGCAACGTGGGAACTTCGGGTGTGCCAGACAAGTTGATGGTTGCGGGGCTGAAGCTGCAGCTGGCATTCGAAGGGAGACCTGAGCAGGCGAAAGTCACCTGGCCAGAGAAGCTGGCCGCGCCGGTCACATTGATGGGCGCGGTCACGGTCTGGCCTGCGTTGACTGTCAGCGTGGTGCCCCCGCCGCCGCCTGGAGCCATCGCGAAAGTAGCGTTGACCACCTGGCTTAACTGTGCCGAAGAAGCCTGCGTATTGGCATCTCCCGAATAAGCGGCGGTAATGATCTGTGTGCCGGTGGTGTCGAAAGAAGAAGTTGTATAGGACGCCGTTCCCCCAGTTAAAGCGACAGTGCCGAGAGTTGTGGACCCGGAAGTGAAGACCACGTTGCCGGTGGGCGTGGGTCCGCCGCTGGTTACGTTAGTGGTCAGCGTCACACTCTGCCCGGCAAAACTCGGATTGACCGAAGAAGTGACAGCGGTGGCGGAAGCGGCCTGGTTGACCGTAACAACCACTCCCGCGGAGGTATCTGCGGCATAATTTGCATCACCGGAGTATCGCGCACTTATGGTGTGCGCTCCGACGGACAACGTTGTCAGGGACAGCGAGGCAGAGCTGCTGGTCTGCGGTGTAAAGACGGCTGCGGGAGGGGGTGTAACTGACAACGGTAGAAAAACGAGGGAAGGCACAGCGTTGCCGGGGAGGTCCATCTGGACGAGGGGGTAACCCAAAGCATTGTTCGCGGGGAGGGGAAACAATGGCGTTCCCAAAGTGAAAGTACCGTCGCCGTTGCCCAGTGCCAATCGGCCGCTGCCGAACACCAAGTCAAGCTTTCCATCGAGGTTGACGTCCTGGACTATGAAATTGGGAATAGGCGGAACAATCACATTGGGCGGTGTAGGCAAAGCAAAGAACGTAGGGCTTTTAAAAGTGCCGTCTCCGTTCCCCAGGAATATGATCGCGTCGCAGTTGCCGGAATAGTCACAAAGACCCAGGATGAGATCCTGCTTACCGTCGCCATTCAGATCTCCGTAGCCTGTTTGGTAATTCAGGTTCGATTCACCTATGTTTGGTGGATATGGCACGTTGAGCTGGGTTGGGCTCGTCAACGTGCCGTTGCCATTATTCAGGAGCACGCTGACGAGCGGAGCATCCTCCAAGACCTGGCTCCATTGCAAAACCACATCGAGTTTGCCATCGCCATTCAGATCGACAAAAGTTGGCTGGTAAACAAAAATGTCCTCCTCGGCGCCGGTGGCAATCGGAACTGGTCCGGCGGAGGTGAACGATCCTCCCCCACCGTTGAGGAAGACAGTGACGGAGAACTGCTTAACAGAAAAAGAAGACGCATTCACGGCCAGTATGTCCGTCTTGCCGTCCCCATTCAGGTCGACTGCATAGGCGGTCACGAAACCGCCGGCAAGAAAAGATACGGGGACTGGTGCGGCGAAGGTACCATCGCCGTTTCCGTAGGCGACCTGAATGCCGTAGAGCAGGTCCAACTTGCCATCGCCATTCACATCGATGAGTGAAGGACTATTCGTGACCGAGGGATATGCGGAGACGGAACTCACAATGCTGAAGGTTTCGAGGACGCCGGTCGTGTAGCCGCCTTTGCCATTGCTGGTAAAGCTCTGGAGCAGTAGCTCACTTACCGGCTGCTCGCTCCAGAGAAGCAGATCAGCTACTCCGTCTCCATTCAGGTCCCCGGTAAGTCCTTGAACATTTTGGGCAATGGAGGCGTCTGGCGTCCCGAAGGCCTGCTGAAATGTAGCGCTGGTAAACGTGTTTGGCGCCAGCGACAGCGGCGTATTGTCCAATGGCGTACTTCCGTCGAGGAAGGTGATCGTGCCGATGGGTTTAGGAAAGGCGTGGCCCGGAGTGAGAGAGACGTTGTTCGGCTGGACAGTTGCCGTAAGACCTACACTGGCACCGGCAGCAACCGAAGCCGGGTTAGCGGTCACGGTAGTCGTGGCGCTGGTCTGCCCGGTAGCCGCGCTGGAAAACACATTCAGTACTAACAACAAGGCAGGAAAAGAAAGCAGATGGCGCAAGGGCCCTCACCTTCACCTAGCAATCAAACCGCATGGCTAAATCTTCGGGGGACGAAGGACCTGCCAAGTATATAGGGGCTTTGTCGTCTCCCCCGTGTCAAAAGGGATCAGCCTCATTACGCTGGTTTCTGAGGAAAATCAGGATTCTCCTTGCCCACCTGGTGGGAAAAGAGTTTGCACATCCATCGGCAGGCCCTAAACTAAGGTAAGAATTGGACAAAGTTCGTCCCTGGTGGACAGGGCTGCGCCGATGGTAAAGGAGTAAAGCCTGGCGGGACACACCGGCTGCGCGCCGAGTGAGTTTTCTGCTTTTACAAATTATGGGTAAGCGTTCAGGTGTTTTCTTCGCGATCCTGGCGGTCGCGGGTTTTCTGCAGGTCAGCCTGCCAGTTGCTATTGCTCAGTCCTCCGGTTCCGATACATTCGATTGCCCATCAGGTGTCATCTCTTCAGTTGATGGAAGCTGCGTAAGTGAAGAGGAATCCCCGACCCAGGGCCTCGGCCAGCTTGGTGGCTTGGGTCAGAATGGTTCATCTACAACTGGCGCCTATGGGGCCGGCGGTGCTTCGTCCTTGGGAGGGCAGTATCCAGGATTGCAATCCCCGGGCTTGAGCAACAGGGTCCAGAGCATTGTCGACCAGGGCGGCCTGAGCAACACGCAATCCCAACTGGAAGCGCTGGAGCAGTCCCGGCTCCTGGCAATCCGTGCACCTTCCGCTCCGACAGACTTTCAACTCATGGTTCGCGGCTCCCTGGGCAGTCTGTTGCCGATTTATGGTGATAGCCTGTTTCGCCAGGTTCCTTCGTCGTTTGCTCCGCTGCGCGAGGTGAATGTCACTCCCGACTACGTTCTCGGGCCGGGGGATCAGCTGGTGATCCGCATCTGGGGTCAGGTCAATTTCAATGCTCAACTCACCGTGGACCGCTCCGGCGCGGTCTATCTGCCCCAGGTCGGGGAAATCCACGTTGCCGGCTTGCCGTATGCACAAGTTAAGCAGCATCTTCACGACGCCCTTGCACACATCTATAAGAGCTTTGATCTGAATGTAGAGATGGGCCAGTTGCGATCAATCCAGGTGTTCGTCGTAGGCCAAGCCCGTCGCCCTGGGACCTATACCCTCGGTTCGCTGAGCACGCTGGTGACGGCGTTGTTTGCTACCGGAGGCCCTTCCGTACAGGGTTCCTTGCGTGACATCCAGCTGCGGCGTGCAGGGCAAACCATCGCCCATTTCGATCTGTACGACCTGCTGATACTCGGCGATATGTCAAAGGACGCACCGCTGCTCCCGGGCGATGTGATCTACATCCCTCCTGTGGGGGCACAAGTGGCCATCGCCGGAGACGTCCATATCCCGGCTATTTACGAGTTGAAGGGCGAAACCACGGTGGAGGAGGGGCTTCGTTTTGCCGGAGGGCTATCCTCAACAGCCTCCGTATCGCGGGCATCGCTCGAACGGGTGGATGCGGAGAAGAATCGCACCGTCGTGGATGTATCGCTGCAAGCGCCAACTGGACTAGGGACGCCGCTCCAGCAAGGGGATCTTTTGCGCGTGCTTCCCATTTCGCCCCAATTCCAGAACACCGTTACCCTGCGGGGGAATGTGGCGGAAACGGGACGGTTTTCCTGGCACCCGGGCATGAAATTGAGTGACATTATTCCCGATAGCAAGGCGCTCATAACCCGGGACTACTGGGAACGCAGGAACCAGCTGGGTGTTCCCGGGCCGGAGTTCAAACCGGAATATACCAATAATCCCGATTATTACCCTCGCGATCTCAACGGTTATCAGACTGGCGCAGCGCAATACGATATCAACGGGGTTCCGATTTTTAACGGGCAGTCGCAGTCAAACACCAGCCAGGGGGGCCAATCGGCGAATGGGGCATCGTCCCGGGTCAATGGCCAAGCCCCGGCGCAGAGCAACAGCCAGAACGCAAATCAGCCTTCGCAGCCGAGCGAAGATCCGAATTGCATTCCCATCAGTACTCCGCAGCAAAATCCATATGGCCAGAACCCGGGATCGAATACCCAGGGGATTAATCCGCAGAACGGGCAACCCTGCACCACTACGGGCAGCAGGTCACTGGCCGATGAAACGCAGACGTCGTCTGGAAACCTTCCCCGGCCCGCCCTGACGGTCGCTCTGCCCGTACCTGAGATCGACTGGTCGTATGCAGTCATCGAAAGGATGAACCCGCAGACCCTCACTACTTCGCTCGTGCCCTTCAATCCCGGACAGCTTATTCTTGACCGCGACGCCTCGCAGAACCTGGCGCTCGAGCCTGGCGATGTGGTCACCATCTTTTCCCAGGCAGATATCAAAGTCCCACAGGCCCAGCGCACCAAGTTCGTCCGCCTGGAAGGCGAGTTCAAGCAGGCCGGTATCTATACCGTGCTCCCCGGTGAGACCTTGCCTCAACTCGTCGCTCGTGCGGGAGGTTTCACTCCACAGGCGTACCTGTTCGGATCGAACTTTACTCGCGAGTCCACACGGATCTTGCAGCAGTTGCGTTTGAACGATTACCTGCAGAATCTGGAACTGGAGATTGACCGGGCCACCATTGCGGCTTCCGCCAGCATCGGCAGCGTGGATCCGGCGGCGACCGCCGCCTCGAGGAGTTTAGTGGAACGGTTCCGCTCTATCCGTGCGACCGGTCGCGTGGTGCTCGATATCCCACAGAATGCGGCAGGAATCGATAACCTGCCCAATATACAACTGGAAGACGGCGATCGCTTTGTGGTTCCCACCAAGCCCAGCGTGGTGAATGTGGTCGGTGCGGTGTACGACCAGAATTCCTTCCTGTTTCGAAATACGCAAGCGGTGGGAAGTTATTTGCGGTTGGCTGGGGGACCAACTAAAAGTGCTGATGGTGCAGATTCCTTCATCATCCGGGCGGATGGTTCGGTGATCAGCCGCAAATCGCAGAAGGGTGTCTTCGGAAATACGTTTGCCAGCATGCACTTGAACGCAGGCGATACGGTAGTCATCCCCGAAAAGGTTCCTCATCCGTCAGGTTTGAGGAACTTTATCAACTATACGCAGATTTTCTCCCAGCTCGCCCTGGGTGCGGCAGCGATTGCCGTGCTGCAGTAACATAAGGGAACCAGGTAGTCCATGGCCATAATGCCGCCCACGAGAGAGTACAGCCCGCCGATCGAAGCCCCGGTGCAGACCGGGATCGAGTTTGACCTGCTGGATCTGTTGCTGGTCGTAGCGAAACGCAAGACCACCATCATCCTGGCCACATTGATTGGTTTGTTTCTGGGCATGGTGCTGGTGCTCTTGATGCATCCTGTCTTTACCTCAAAGGCTGTCATCCTACCGCCGCAGCAAGGTCAGTCAAGCGCCGCCATGTTAACCCAACTGGGTAATCTGGCAGCCCTGACCGGCTTGGGTACCTCGAGCGCGGTGAAGGATCCCAATGATTTGTACCTGGGAGTTCTGCAGAGCAACACGGTTCAGGATGCGTTGATCAAGCGCCTTGGGCTTATGGACGCGTATCACGTCCATAAAATCAGTCAAGCTCGCCGTGTGCTTACCGGCAACTCCAAGTTCGTGAGCGAAAAGGGCGGCATGATCAGCATTACGGTGACAGATCAGGACCCGAATCGGGCCGCCCGGATCGCCAATGCGTACGTCGAAGAGCTGCATGCCATTAACAGCCGGCTGATCATTGGCGAAGCGTCATTGAGAAGGAATTTCTTCGCTCAACAGCTGGCGCTGGAGAAGGACCGCCTGACGGACGCTGAGATTGCGCTGCAGCAGACGGAAGAAAAGACTGGCGCAATCGCACCTGTGGGCCAGACAGGGATAGTGATCGGTCAGGTGGCACAACTCCAGTCACAGATCATCAATCGCGAAGTCCAGCTTGACGCGCTGCGTACCTCTTCCACAGATCAGAACCCCGACGTGATTCGAATGAACACCGAGATCGAAGGCCTGAAAGCAAAGCTACGCGACATGGAGAGCGTTCAAAAAAGCCGTAAACCCGGGGATATCTCACTCACCAGCCAATCGCTGCCTCAGGATCAGGTTGCGTTCCTGCGCAAGCAAAGAGAAGTGCAATACCACACCCTGATTTTCGATCTGATCGCCCGCCAGTTCGAGGCGGCAAGATTGGACGAGGCAAAAGCTTCTCCGGTGATCCAGGTGTTAGACCCAGCCGAGCCTCCGGATAAGAAGTCAGGACCCTTCCGGGCTTTGTGGACCGTGGTTGGTGGTATCCTTGGCTTCCTTTATGGAACCAGCCGGGTGATTGGCTCCTATGTGTACGCTCGCGTGGCAGCAGACGACGCAAGTGCTCAGAAGATAGACCAATTTCGCCGCGCTTTGCGATTCCGCTCCAGCTAGCGGCAGGGCTTTCAACGGTCTCACAGCCTCATTCTGGCATTCTCCGGCGAGATCACGTTCGGCTAATTACTTCCAATTCCTGGTAAATCACGCAGGGACCAGTTCCCCGCTGGTTAAGTTCCGGCCTGCCGGATCTTCCTTCTTAGCCAGTTCCAGGCAAAGTAAGACGTAAACAAAGTAGTTGTAGCGCGGCTGAACGAATGGGGTCAACGCCACCACGAGAAGATAGATGATGATCAGAAGTGCGATGGGGCGGCGCGGGTTCAGCAGTCCCTTGAAATAGGCAATCGCAAGCAGAGGTATGAGCACGAGTGAAAAAGCCGGAACAATAAACCAGGAGTGTATGTCACCAAATCCGAAATCCCGGAACATAGCGAAATAGGTGGCCGGCCTGAGCAGTTCGCCCGATATATCCATAATGATTTTGGGCACCATCACCAGCGGGAAGCCAAAATGAGCCTGTATGGCATTGAATTTGGCGATTGTGTTGGCGCCCCTTGCAAACCTCATGAAACCGACGATACCGGAGCCGGGGAGCATGGCAATCAGAGAGTAGGAGACCGTGAGGACGGCAACCACAAAGGCCACCGCGAGCCTTGGTTTGCGCTCGAAAATGGAGCCTTTTCGTCGCAGGAAGAGAAAGAGGAAGATAATCGCGATCTGCTCCCAGCGCGTAAAGAAGGAGAACAGAAGAACCGTCCCCAAAAGAAACCAGGAGCGCTTCGTCGAATACACGAACTTCGCCAACAACAACGCGGAAAACAGCACCATGATTTCCTTGTTGAGTGTGACCAGGGCAGGAGCGGTCTCCGAGCAAATCATGAGAAGAAAAAGCAGACGGTACCGGTCCACCCCCGGTATGGTGCATGCAACCTCTACGGCAATAAAAAAAAGCAAAGTGTTGAAAAGGTTAACGGCTATACCACTCTGCAACGCCGCCCCGATGGCTACAGGTCCGATGAGGTTGCTGCCGAAAGAAAGAAGATCAAACTCAGCATTCGCGTGGTCTTTCCGGTAATTGACAGCCTCCCAGTATGTGGGTGAATCCGCACCAAACCTGACAGTAGATTCATTGTTCAGGCGGGGCTGCTCAAACTCGAAAAAGCAGAACCAGCACAAGGCAAGATAGAAACAGAACACCCACATGAAGATCCACTTGTTGAGCGACCGGGGCTCCACAAAAAGCGACAGAAAGGGAACTCGAACCTTTGGAACTTCGTTTGTGATATGGAAGGAAGGTGGCCGAGGAAGCCGTACGGATGGAATGGGGACGACAAGCTTCATCGGGGATGCCCTATTATATGACGCCTGCCGGCCGGACTCCGACACCTGTGCCTGCGCGAGTTCGTTTATCGGATTCTTGCGCGGGCGCTCCTCGGCCATTAGGCTTGATCTTGCGGGGCGCTTGGATTGGACCTGGTTCCCGCTCACACGACGGAAAGATCGCCTTGATATTGCCGAATTCCTTTGTAGCCGTGAACAAACCATGAGTAGCAAGCAGATCGTTGCCGTCGTCGTACTTTACAAGCGAAGGCCGGAGCGGAGTGAGACGATCAACAGCCTGGCAGCCGCGTTTGAGAGAGATCCGGAATTGCTTCAATCCATTCGGGTCCTCGTTTGGGACAATAGCCCGACCGCGATCGATGATCCGGTTTTTCCATTTCCTTGCGATTACAGGCATGCCGCCCGGAATATGGGAACCTCTGGCGCCTACAACAGCGCTATGGAATTTGCCGAGGCGCAAGGGTCCCCCTGGCTATTGCTCCTGGACCAGGACACCGCGGTATCGCATGAATTCCTTCCCCGCATGCTTGAGTACAGTTACCTTCTCCAGGACACTCCAGAGGTAGGCAGTGTAGTTCCCTTCATTTATTCCCACGAGCAGCTGGTTTCACCGCGCTTTCTCCTCAGTTTCAACCGCAATCCGCAAATTCCGCTCACCTTTCAGGGCATTTGCAGGAAAAAGGCGTCGGCGGTCAATAGCTCAACTTTGATGCGGGTGGCCGCTTTGCGAGAGATTGGCGGGTACAGCGAGGAATTTTGGCTTGATTTGTCGGACGTTTACACTTTTCAGGCGATGTATTTCAAGGGCAGGTATATCTACGTTGCGTCAGATCTGGTCCTGCAGCACTCCTTGTCGGGCATGGACTATGACAAGGAAATGACCTGCGAACGCTATCGGAATTTCCTCGCTGCCGAGAGCGCCTACGTCGATTTATATTCTTCGCCGATGGAACGTGCGGCTCAGCTATTGCGGCTGTTCATCCGAACTTTCCGGCAATATCGCCGCTACAAGAACAAGGCGTTTGCGGCGCTTGCCTTTAAGTACTTTCTGCAAAGATTGTTTCGCCGGAGATCGGCGAGGTTGAGGAGTTGGCGGCAGCAGTTGTTGAAACGTGATCTTCCCGTTATGTCGGCAGGCCAGATTGTTCGCTAGCAGCAGACCGGTAACCTACCATTGTTTCCCTTCACCGCGACGGCCGCGCATTGAGCTCTGAAGGGGCGAGAAACAGCAGGATGCATTGTTCCTCGTCACTCTGAGTCCTTAAAGCCGGTATTTCAACCATCTATGACGGAGACAGGGGCAGGAATCTATGCGCATTTTTTACGATCACCAGGTCTTCTCGTTGCAGGATGCTGGTGGCGTGACGCGATATCAATACGAGCTGGTTCGCAATCTGCAACTCGAAACAGATGTTCAAATTGCGGTGTTGATGGGGCTCAATACTTCCGTGATGTCCTTGCGGGATCTGAGCAACGCCCGGACCAGGATACTAGGCTGGAAGACTGGCCTGGGGCCTGGCTACTTGCGCTATGCAATCAATGAATTGATATCCGCAGTGTTGTCACCGGGTTTGGGGCGGTTTGATATTTACCATGTCATGCTTTATCGGGCCATTCCTTTGCTGCGCCGCCGCCGGCTGGTTGTCACCCATCATGACTGCACTCACGAGCGGTTCCCGCACCTGTTTCGCAATGCATCGTTCATCATGGAAAAGAAGCGCAAGTTGTTTTCGCAGGCCGACGCCATCATCTGCGTTTCCGAATCGAGCCGGCGGGATCTGTTGCACTTCTATAACGTGGAAGAAAACAAGACGCACGTTATCCATCATGGTTTCTCCCCACTTTCTGTTGGATCGTCACCCGGACAGGCAAACGGGATTCCAAATGCCCCTTATTTGCTCTATGTCGGGTTGCGCGCCCGCTATAAAAACTTTTTGCTCTTGCTTGACGCTTTCTCACGCAGCGGCTTGGCCGGGGACTTTCAATTGGTAGTGATCGGCGGGGGCGCGTTTTCCGCAGAAGAAGAAGCCAAAATCAGTTCGCTCGGCGTCGGCAACCGTATCCGCCACATCCCAAAGGCTGGAGAGGCCACCCTGGCACACGCCTACCGGAACGCCTCCCTTTTCGTCTATCCCACCCTCTATGAAGGTTTCGGTTTTCCGACGCTGGAAGCAATGAGCCTGGGATGCCCGGTCCTCGTCCATCGTACGTCGTCGTTGCCGGAGGTGTGTGGGGACGCAGCTTTTTACTTTGACGCCTCCGATGCCGATGAGCTCTCAGGTGCTCTCGTGTCAACCCTGCAAGATTCCGAAGGAATTGTGCTCAAACGGCGATTGGGGGAAGAGCGTGTGAGGCTTTATGACTGGAACCGAAGTGCCAAAAGTACCCTTGCAGTGTACCGAGCTGTGTTCGACGGCCAGTCGGACGGTTTAAAGGAAGGAGAACCCAATGCTTAAGAAAGCCTTTCATTCAGAACTGGAGTAGGGTCCACTAGTTACCCGACGTTACCCAACCGGATGCCCGAGATACGATACCGGACCGGCAAACGAAGACTAACCGGATAGACAAAAGCGTCATTGATAGCAAACAGGTTAAGATCAAAGGATGGCCCAAAAGGTCCTGATAACCGGGGGGCTCGGGTTCATCGGTCTGGCACTCGCCCGAACATTGATTGAGCGAGGCATGACGGTGCGCCTGTTGGACAATCTGAGCCCGCAGATTCATGGCACCGATCCGAAACCCGACCTAGGCGGGCTGCTTGACCGACACCGCGTAGAGGTTATGCGCGGGGACGTCTGCCAGCGCCGGGATTGGGTGTTGGCTTTACGGGACGTGGGCTCCGTGGTCCACCTGGCAGCGGAGACCGGGACCGGCCAATCCATGTATAGGATAGGCGACTACACCAGGACCAATGTTCTGGGCACCGCTTTGCTGCTTGATGTGCTGGCCAATGACCGCCATGGTGTAACAAAATTGGTGCTGGCGTCGTCACGCTCGGTTTACGGAGAGGGCGCCTATCTCTGCGTTCGCTGCGGGCCGGTATATCCGCCCATGCGGAGCTTAGCCAGCCTGCAGGCGAACCACTGGGAACCGCTTTGCCCCTGCTGTGGCGGACCTATTCAGCCGGTCGCCACTCCTGAAACCGCGCGGACCAATCCAGGCTCAGTTTATGCTGCGACTAAGCTGGCCCAGGAAGATTTGGTGCGGGCCGCAGCCAGTGCGCTGGGCATCGCCTTCCTTATTTTCCGCTTGCAAAATGTATACGGGGAAGGTCAGTCGTTGAACAATCCTTATACCGGCATCCTTTCGATCTTCTCCAATCGGGTCCGGCAGGGAAAAGAGATTCTCCTGTTCGAGGACGGCCAGGAAAGCCGCGACTTTGTACATGTATCCGATGTCGCCGAGGCGATGGCGCTCGGCCTGGTGTCCAGTGACGGGGATGGCCGTACCCTGAACGTTGGATCGGGTATGCAGGTGAGCGTGGATACGATCGCCCGAAGCATTAAGCGGGAATTTCACGATTCCGGTGCGCCGGTGGTCCTGTCGGGGCAATACCGATTGGGCGACATCCGGCACAATTACGCTGATATGTCAGCTATCGGCCAATTTTTGGCGTTCGCTCCGAAAGTCCCGCTCGAGGAGGGGATCGGTCGTTTCGTGCGCTGGGTCAAAACCCAACCCATCGTGAAAAACGGCACAGAAGACGGCCTGGATCGTGCTAATCGGGAGCTGATCGAACGCGGTCTGATGAAAACCTGATGACACCGCGTTCCGGCGCCATAACCTGTTAACTTCCTTGAATCAATAAACTTGGGTTTGGAAATCTCCCCAAATCCGCGGCCGGTGCCGGTATATTCTCTCCCCATACATCAGCAACCGTCATTAGGGCATCCAAAACTTCCAGGAAAGTCACAATTTACCGGCACTCATAATAGGCATGAAAGAGATGAGGGTGTGGGGTTTGAGCGGACCTCGAAGGCGAAGGATTGGAGGCTATGTGACGGTTGGAGCCGGTGCCAGGGTTCTCGGAAGGATATCTTTGGGCGATAATGTGGGAGTAGGAGCCGACTCCGTCCTACTCCTGTCCTTGCCGGCAAACTCAACGGTTGCCGGCGTGCCCGCACGAGAAGTTTTCTCAGAATAGAAGTGCCAGAGGTCTTGAACGTTTGATGAATCTCTTGCCCGACCTAACCGTCATCATCCCTAACTACAACACCAAGTCATTGCTAAAGCAATGTTTGGACTCCATTTACACCTATACCCGAGGCATTCAATTCGAAGTAATCTGCATCGACGACGGATCCTCAGATGGCAGTCCGGAGATGGTTGAAGCGGACTTTCCCGGGGTCATCCTGGTGCGCAACAAGGTCCCTCTGCTTTATTCCAAAAACAACAACCTGGGGCTAAAGATGTCGCGCGGGCGCTATGCCTGCTTGCTGAATAGCGATACCAAGCTGGTGGGGAATGTGTTCAAGGTCCTGGTGGCGTTTATGGATGCACATCCTGACGCCGCAGCGTGCGGTCCTCATTTGCTGAACCCGGATGGCAGCACACAGTCTTGTGTACGCAGCTTCGCCGGCCTGGGAACCATGATCCTGCAGGGGCTCAATTGGCATCGGTTCTTTCCCAATGGTCAGGTTTCGCGGGAATACTATGCTTGTGCGTTTGACTACTCCCGAGAGCAGCAAGTGGAAAGCCTGGGCACGACAGCCTACGTGTTGCGGCGCTCTACCTGGGAGACGATGGGTATGCTGGATGAACGGCTGCCCCATTTCCAGGTCGACCTGGCTTACAACCTGATGCTGAAACGTGAAGGGTACAAGATCTACTACACGCCTGCGGCCCAGGTGATCCATTACGGCGGCCAAAGCATTAACCAGATGCCGTGGAAAAAAATCATTGAGTTGCACCGAGGATTGGTCGATTTCAACGAGTATTACGACTACTTCGGAAAGAGCCGGCTGCTCAAACTGTTGGTTCGCGCGGCGGTGGGCGCTCGTTGCCTGCTCAAGATGGTCGAGTTTCACCTGAGCAGTGATAAGCGTGTGATCAAGGGCCCCGGAGCGCCGAGGCTCAACGCCATTGATCGCACGGTAATGCAACAGGAGGATCTGAGGACCGGGGCAGATTAGCTGCAAAAGCTTGCTTGCTCGCGGCCCGGGGTTTCTTGTTCTATAAAAATTAGTAGAATATTTCCCCCCAGCGTGCCTCTGGCCCCGCTTTCGGGAACCTTGCCTGTTATCAGCCTTGCGATACCGTATGATTACAAATACTGTTATTTTGGTAAGAGGTTGAATCGGGAAAAGTTCTGGGTCGGCGCAACATCCTTTTTGTCGAGGTGTTCATCCGTTTACGTAGCTGGGTTTGGATGTGCTGCGCGCCAGAATGTCTCAGCGGGTGGGTTGGCTCAATTGTTATGTAAGTGCAACTTGGTAATCGCCAGTCAGCAAGTGTCTGGAAGGGAATTGCAGCAGGCCGCGAGGCCGTTGGTTAGCAAGAAAATTTGGATCGACAAGACCCTGAACGAGAATTCAGCAACAGATTCAAAATTTTAGAACAGGTCTTAAAAACGCATGGACACCAGCTTCGCTTCCCCGCAGCCCAGCGCGGCCCTGCTTTGGAACGATGTCGTTGCAGAAGTCAGCAGTCATCCAACGACTTTGTTTCCTCCCTTTTCTGCCATCCCTCAAGACCGTGGGGCCTATTATGCCGAACCGAGCACGTGGAGCGTCTCGCTAGCCAAGCGCTGCATAGACTTTGTGTTTGCCGCTATCGCGCTTTTGCTTTTCTGGCCCTTGCTTACGCTCGCCGCCCTGGTGGTTCGCTACAAGTCGCCAGGACCGGTTATTTTCCGCCAGAAGCGAGTTGGACGCAATGGAGCCCTATTTACCGTGCTGAAGTTCAGGACCATGGAGATCGCGGCGCAGGAGGATGGCCCCTCCGTGACCAAGTCCGGGGATCCGCGGGTGACGCGTTTCGGAGGCTTCCTGCGTAAATACAAGCTGGATGAGCTTCCGCAGCTGGTGAATGTGCTGCGCGGAGACATGAGCCTGATTGGGCCACGACCTAAGCTGCCTCATCACGAGATGATGGTCAACATGCCGTTCCGGCCCGGCCTTACGGGAGCGGCCACGCTCGCCTTTCGATGTGAAGAGGAAATGCTACAGGATATCCCTGAAGATGAGCTCGAAGCCTACAACCGCCGCATGATCAACCCTTTGAAGGCTAAAATTGATTGGGACTATATGAGCGAGTCAACCCTTATGAGCGATTTCGAGCTGCTCTACAGGACTGCGGTTTGCTGCGTCTCGAGCCGCTCTAACTCGTGGGTCATAGACTTTTCCAAACTTTCCTAGACATGAGCGTTTCGGAAAAAGACGTCGAGCGCGTTGCCGAACTTGCAAATCTCGAATTGACGAGCGGCGAGAAGGCGGCGATGCTGCGCGATTTGAATTCTGTCCTTGGCTATTTTGCTCAACTCAATGAGTTAGACACCTCGTCAGTGCCACCGATGGCACAAGTAGCCGATCTGCTGAGCGTGGGCCGGGAAGCGGAGACAGGGGCGCTGCATTTACGTCCGGATGAAGTCGCTCCATCCCTGAACCGGGAAGAAGTTCTGGCCTGTGCGCCCGATACTGACGGAATCTTCTTCAAAGTCCCCAAGGTCATCGAGCGCTAGTCATAACTCCTCTTGGCCAGAACCCGATTCCAGCCATCCGAAACAATTAGGATGACTATGCGATTTCCCGGATTTCCTGTCGAGATCCGTGGCGTTGATTAAGTTCATGCGGTTTCATTTACGGGAAACCGCACACGTGGCTATGTCCAGCAGTGCGAAGTAGGAAATTCCGGGTTTCCTGCCGGAGTGATCCTCACTGATTTGCAATTGATTATCCTGATCAGGTTGTCTCGGCGGGTCTGCGACCATCACTGAAAAGCAAAAGCGTTCCATGGATACTTCGCTGACAAATGATAATGAGCATATGAACTGGAAGCAGAGCAGTATCTCCGAGGTTCAAACCGCAGTACGCGATGGAAAGCCCACCGCGACCGAGTTGGCGAAGCTTTGTTATACGGAAATTGAAGCCCGGAATTCGGCCATCAACGCTTATCTGTCGGTCAGCCGCGAGCGAGCGCTTTCATCTGCCGCGGCGGTTGATCAATTGGCTGCCCAGGGTAAGCCGCTGCCCCCGCTCGCGGGCGTTCCCATAGGAATCAAGGACGTACTGGTGATGAAGGGTTCTCCGGCGACCGCCGGATCTCGCATACTTGAGGGGTATCGGCCACCCTACGACGCTACCGTCGTGAAGCGTCTGGAAGCTGCAGGCGCGGTGTTGGTGGGAAAGCTCAATTGCGACGAGTTTGCCATGGGCTCTTCCAATGAGAACTCCGGCTATGGCCCGGTACGGAACCCAGTCGCACTAGATCGCGTTCCAGGGGGTTCCAGCGGTGGTTCGGCGGCCGCGGTGGCTGCAGGAATGGCAATCGCTACGCTTGGCAGTGACACCGGCGGGTCCATTCGCCAGCCTGCCTCCTTCTGCGGCGTGGTGGGCTTGCTGCCTACCTACGGACGTGTTTCGCGCTACGGTTTGATCGCCTTTGCCTCGTCGCTGGACCGGGTTGGCCCGCTGACTCGAAGCGTGCGCGATTCGGCGACCATGCTGGGAGTGATCGCAGGGTATGATCCGCTGGACTCCACCTCCGCGCAGTGGCCAGTGCCGGATTATGTGGGCACTTTAGAGCAGCCGGTAGAGGGTTTGCGGGTGGGTGTTCCGACGGAATATTTTGGCGACGGCCTGGACACCGAAGTGCGCGCCGCGGTGGAGTCTGCGATCGAACGTTTGCGCCAGGCAGGATGTGTGATTCAGCCCGTTTCCTTGCCCCACACGAGGTACGCTATTCCGACCTATTACCTGCTGGCGACCGCCGAGGCCAGTTCCAACCTGGCCCGGTTTGATGCGGTGCGCTACGGTTTCCGTGCCAAGGATGCAAATACCCTGAATGCGATGTACCGGCAGTCGCGAGACATCGGCTTCGGAGCCGAGGTCAAGCGGCGCATCCTGCTCGGAACCTATGCTTTGAGCGCGGGCTATTATGACGCCTACTATAAGAAGGCTCAGCAGGTGCGAACCCTGCTTACGCGAGACTTTCTGGCCGCATTCGAGCAGGTGGATGTCATCGTGACACCGGTTGCGCCGACCCCGGCATTCAAGCTGGGTGAAAAGACCGACGATCCGCTCTCGATGTACCTTGCCGACATCTACACGGTGACCGCAAGCCTGGCGGGAATTTGCGGCATATCTGTACCCTGCGGGAAGTCGTCGCAGGGATTGCCCATCGGGGCACAGATATTGGGCAAGCATTTCGATGAAGCGACCGTCTTACGCGCTGCCTTAGCGGTCGAGACCGCCGGTTGAGAGCGGCTGGTAGTATCGCTCCTCGGGCGCGACACACGAGAGGCAGAGAGTCTCTCCATCACGGACCAGGAAACGATCGTAGTTGATGCCCTCTCCGCATTGAGCGCAGGCTACGCGCTGCCCCTTGTATCCGGGAAATTCCCGGGCGTCGAGGGTTACCTGGACCCACTGCTCATCGAAGAGGTCTTGGTCGCTCAACTCGCGGTAGGCAGTCATTTGCTGCAGGTTCTTGTTTTCAATTTCCGGGTGTAATTGGCGCGCGAGATCCTTGGAAGATTCCCGAGCAGCGATGCGGATCGCGCGGTGGGATTCGAGGTCCACGAACGTTGCCGCCATCTTGCCCCAGTCGCGAAACTTGAGCGCCCGCTTCCCGAGCCGGCATCCGGTCACCACGCCAATCGCATCGGTGGCACAGCGATCGATTTCAACGAAGGTAACCAGGCGTTTGCGGTCGCGGCCACGCGGCTCTTCAATTTCCAGGCGCGCACACCCGAGCATTGCCATACGAACCCCCAGCACCTGGCCGGCACAGAGATGACCGTGAGCAACTTTGGCTTCTTCGAGCAGCTCGTTGAGACTAAGAACGGTTGCCGCCATAGCTAATGCTACTCTTTCGCCCCGACGATGATGTCTTGGAAGCCACCGTAATGGCTCTCTCGACCGCACCATTGCCCGTACTTCAGTTCCTCAATCCTGATCGATTTCGCAGCATAAAGGCTGCGAATCTCATTTTCATCAAATGCCAGGGCGCCCTCAGGGTTCCCGGGATAAGCGGTCCAACAATCTTTTAATTGGTGCACGAAGTCCAGGCTACTTCTGCCCGCGCCTACCAGCGCAACCGACTCCGGATTGAGAAGAAAATAGGTGATGAAGCTGCGTCCGCCGCGACTCAGGACGCGGCTGACTTCGGAAAAATAATTTCTCAGCGCATCAGGGAAGAGGTGGGTAAAAACCGACGTGAGAAAAACAAAATCGAAGGAATTATCTTCGTAAGGAAATCTGAAATTCTCCGGACGGCACTTGCCTGACGGGCTGTAGAACTCATTATGCAAGTCAACCAGCTCGAAGTGGAAATTGGGATAGCGACGGGTTATGTGCTCACTACACCAGCGAACACTTTCAACCGTGGGATCGAAGCCGTAGTATTCACCCTGAGGGGAAAGATATCGGGTGAGCGGCAACGCCATTCTCCCAATGCCACACCCGACGTCCAGAACCTTGTGCTCGGGACGCAGCGTTCCATACTTGATAAAGTAGCCCAGATGCTCTTCACCGGTGGCTGTGAAATCTCCATCGCCCACAAAACCCCGCAAGCGGCGCGGTGGGACATCGAGACCACGGGCTGAATCGATGAGGTCGAGAATAGCTCCTTGAGAGTTTTTGAGCGCTCTTCTTACGGGGGGCGGTACTAGCCGTTTCAGTGTTGCCTGCATCGCCGAATTATATCGTTATCGCGACACCCTCTAGTGATTGGTCGATGCCGCCGAATTATCCTCATTGCCATCGCCGTCTTCCACCAGCACAGCGGAGAGGCCAATCAGGCTATAGCTGACCGTGGCAGCTCCCATCTGCTGAAACGTAACCTGCAAGGGCTCACGCTGCCACAGCGCGGCGGCACATGCCGGCGGGTGGTCCACTCCAGGAGACCAGATAGAAAGTTTCTTCGCGATCACTGGTTTGCGCCCTGAGATCTGGGCCACTACGGCATACAGTTGCTTGCCGCTCGCTGTCAGTCCGCAATAAGCGGCATAGTCTCGGAACCAGACGACACTGGATACGGCCGGGTCATAATCCGGCAAGTGTAAGGCGGTAATACTGCCTTTCACTCGATCGACCATAAGCCACGGTCCCCGCTGCCATATCCAGTGTTCAGCCTTGTCACCGGGAAGGGCATCATTGAGACGCAGGGCTCGGCGGATCACGAAGGTACGATCGGTGACTGGGTGTGCTTCCCCGTTGGTCCATTCCTTCAGCTTGCCATCTACGATTAGGGGACGAACACGTAACTCCTTCTCATCTGGCAATGCTCCTGCAGGGTCTCCAGCGATGGAGTAAGGAACTTTTTTTGCGGAACCAAGGAACACGATGTGCGGCTTGCTGGCCGCGAACAAAAGAGGCGTTCCCGCGACCGGCCAAAGTAATAGTAGAAGCGACCATATGATTCCAATCCGCATGCGGACTCAGCTTAGACCGGCGGGAAAGCCAAATTCAAGTTAACAAACGCTTATCTTTCCCTCCGCCCGAGTCGGCGGCCAAACGAAAACTTAACGCTTGCCGCGCTGCCTGCTTCCAAATGGTCGGATCTTTGCAGGATTGCCGAAGAGTTCTGCTGTGCCGTAACAACCAGATGCGATAAAGTACTCGGTCGGCAAAGCTCCCACTCCTTTGAACGTGGAGGCTCCGAGCCCGAATTATGTTGCGTAGACGCCAGATGGGCAGGCTGCTGATGTCGGAATAGGAGGAATCGTGCTCCAGTGTTGACCGCAGAACGTAAACTCGGAAGCCATTGATAAAGAGAGAGTGGAAGACAGCGTGATCCAAAAAATCCAGCCAGAATTCAGCAGGAAATCCCCCGATCGATCGTAGGGCAGCCACCCGCAGCGCGGCGCCGGAATTGTAAGAGCACAGCGACTGTTTCTGAACACCTACCATCTCCTGGCTGACGGCGTGTTCCGGGCGCAGGAACTGGCGCCGCATCTGATCGAATAAATCCGCCGCTGGAGAGTCTATTCTGCCATTTACCCGCAACTTGGGAACGATTGCGGCTACCTCAGACCGGGAATGCAAGCTTGCGGCAACCTGCACTAATTCCCGAACAAATTCCGGCGTTAGCGAAGTATCCTGATCCAGCAGGAGCAGCCATTCGCGCTCTTCTGATTCAGCGCGCTGCAAAGCGAAGTTGTAGGCCGAAGCCAAGCCTCCATTAGAGGGATCATGGATGTAGCAAACGGGATAGCTCGTCGATATCTCATGCTTCTGTGGCTGTGGCGAGTTGTCATAAAGAACCAGCGAAAAATGCTTTGCCAACTCGGGAGATTCGTTCAGAATCCGCAACAGGGAAGAACCGGATTGACTTTGTGAAAGCTCGCGGTTGTAGAGGACCAGAATCGCCAGGAAGGATGAAGATGAGTACGAGACTGAGGTGGCTGACATTTCAGCGCGATAACTATTCCTAACCTAGGTACGTTCCAGCCTTAAGTATAACAGCCGGCGCACGAAGGATAGGAACTCAAATCGATCCTCAGCGGTCAACACTACCTGCCACGCAATGGACGCGCTGGCGGCCACCCATAGCGCGAGCACCCCAGGCTGAGCCGGAAGCATGGCGGTTCTTCTCCAGAAAGGCAGGAGAAACAGCGAAGGAATAATCACCAGGAGTGGACGCGCAATTCCATGAAGCAGGAAGTGAGTCCGATCCAGTTGGATCACTTTCCGTGTGAGGGGAATGCTGACCAGCAGATGCATTGCCAGGCCCACGAAGGCGCCCACTAAAGTACCGATGGCAACTCCGACTGCTCCAATCCTCTGCACCAGCCAGATACTCAGGGTAACGTTCACCAGTGCCTCGATGATTGCCCCGATGATGGCGAGATGTTGTTTACCGGTGGCCACGACAACCAGGATATAGGGGGAAGCAAGCTGTCGAACCACGTTGCAAAGAACCAGCACTTCCGGTAAAGAGCACTCTGGGCCGCGTACCGTTTTCCCACCCATAAGCTGAGCACCGGATAGGCGAAGAATAGGAGCGGCAGTCCGAGCACGAACAGGAATAAAGCACAGTAGCGGGTCATTTTGATGCCAAGATTGCCGATCCGGATGGGAGTTGCGCTCGACTGCATGGAGGATACCGCCGGAAGCAGTGGGCCAAAGGCGCTGGAGACAAGGGCCAGCATGAAATTAGCAGGCCCGTTGGCAATCGCGTAAAAGCCAGTATCCGCGTAGCGGAAGTGACCGATGATCACGATATCAAGACTGCTGATGAAGAACGAGGCCAGACTCCAGACGGAGAGCGCACTTCCGTACTTGAGCAATTTCACCGCTGAGAGGCGATCGAAAAAGAGGAAGGAGAAGTCTACGCGTTGCTTCACCAATCTTTGCCAACCCAGGAACTGAATCGCCGCGGTTGCCACATTAAACGCGGCCATCGCCAGCGCCAGCTGGACCAGGCTGCAATGCATCAGTAAAAGGAAGACCAGTGCGGAGGCGGTTCCGATGCGGGTGAAAACCGATACGGCGGTGGGAAAAAAATACTGCTGCAACCCGGTGAAGGTAGAAAGAAAAGTACCGAACGGCAGTGCAAAGGCGGCTGACAAGCCGACAGCAAGCAGCGCGATACGCACTTCCGGCACCAGAGCAGCCGGCATCTGATGAAAGAGCTTGGGCACACTCAGAGCCATGCCGGCAACTGCCGTACAAGCGACGGTCGCGGCCAGGGCGAGAAGGGTGAACGATGTACTTACCAGGGAGTGGCTGGCATCGCTATGGCCGACGGCGTCATACTCTGCGACGTATTTGCCAATCGCAGTCTGCAACCCGAAATCCAGCAAATTGACATAGGCGCTTAATTGCAGAATCAATACCCACGCACTGTACTCTGAGGCGGCCATGTGGTGCACCAGGAAGGGTGGCAGCACCAAGGAAACCAGCATCGAGAGCAACACCCGAATGAGGTTGGAAGCAGAGCCTTGCAGCACTTTCCGCTTACGCGACATTTAGGTTGTTTTTCCGCAGAACAACCACGAAACCGGTTTCCTCGACGAGGATAAAACCGAGGCCCTGAAGCCTGCTCATCATAAAATGAAGCTTGTCCTCCCCGATATACCGCGCATGAGTCTCCACAATGATGAGGTCAGCCATTTTCAGCACCTCGCTTTCGTGACAAACGAGGTCATATTCCAGTCCCTCAATGTCACAGACCAGGTTGAATCTGCTGAAGTCACGGGCGCGCACCAGCTCCCCCAAGTGAACTGTTTCGACAGTCACGGGTGGCAGATCTCCGTCGGCAGTGATCGAGTTTCCACACAAGCTGGAAGACGGACGAAAGGTAACCGAGTCCACCCCGTAAGCAATAGCCCGGTTCACTATTTCAAATTCGCAACGATTTAACTTTCGGTTGAGTTCCAGGTGCGGAATGGCTAGAGGATTCGCTTCCACAACTAAATGAGCCTTCTTGTTTTTTAAGAGCCTGTTGGTCACGCAGGCCACCACTCCCATCGAGCCACCCAACTCAACTACAGGGAGATCTCGCCGCAGGTAGCGCACTACTGCTCGCCGTTCCTCCACTTCATAGTTGTTGGTGAACAGCTGAGCTCTCATCGACTCATCAGCGATCCCCTGGAGGCTGAAGGTACATCCGTCAAAACTGACTTTCTTTCGATTTGCCTGGGTCAGATGTTGCACCCTCAACCAGGAATGCCCGTAGAGGTTCCTGACTCCTCCATCCCGTAAAAGCCTGAAGGCAGTCATGGCTTTGTTCAGCATAAAGGCGCCCATGCTCCGGGCGAGCGCACTGCAAAACTAGACACTAAAACGCCTGATCTCATCTCCATCAGATTACCAGTTGAGCTGAGCGGTATTTAATATGGAGTCCTGAGCCATGTCACAGCCAGGAAAAGAGCGGATCTCAGTTGCCATGTGCACCTACAATGGTGAGCAATTCCTTGCCCAACAACTGGCTAGTATCGCTCGGCAAAGCAGGCCCCCGGACGAGTTGGTTGTCTGTGACGACCGATCGACAGACCGCACTGTGGCAATGATTCGCGAGTTCGCAGCCTCGGTTCGCTATCCCGTCAGAGTTTTAGAGAATGAGCATAACCTTGGGGTTGCGGCAAATTTCGAACAGGCAATCCGGCTCTGTGAAGGAAATCTGATTGCGCTGGCCGACCAGGACGACATCTGGTATCCGATTCGGCTGGAGCGTTCTGAGGAGGAACTCGCAGCCCATCCCGAAGCGGGCCTCATCTTTTCCGATGCTGACGTCATCGACGATAAGAACCAGACGACAGGCGCAACGCTTTGGCAGCGGCTCTCTTTCATGGGAAAGCGGGAACAGGATCTGCTTGCCGGACGATACCTGGTTCTGGCGAAGCACCGGTTTGTCACCGGAGCTACGGTGATGATGCGTGCCACCTTGCGCGATCGCTGCTTGCCCATCGGTAAGGGATGGATTCATGACGAGTGGATCGCAATGATCACTGCCGCCTTCTGCGATTTAAAGCCGATCGCTCAGCCCCTCATTCAGTATCGGATCCATCCGTCCCAGGAGGTAGGGTTTAAAAATAAGCTGGAGCAAAGAGCTCAGCAAGCGTCTCGTGCGGCGAAGCATTGGGAACGCCTGGCGGAGTCTGTCAAAGAGCTGGAGCAACTGTGTGATGTCTTATCGGCAATGACACTTGATGAAGGGCGACAGGTCTTGCCGGCTTACCAGGACCATCTGCAGTTTCTCTCTTTCAGGGCGACCCTTCCCGCCCGCCGCCTGAGACGGCTAGGCCCGGTTCTCGCCCGCTATTCCCGGTACCAGGTCCACGCATCGGGTTTGGCGAGCCTGCTGAAAGATCTCGCCTTCAGGCGGCAACGATCTTGACGGAAACTCCATCCATGCCACGCTCCAGGCAACTTAGAGTTTCAGTCGCGTTAGCCACTTATAACGGCGAGCGATTTCTTCCGCAACAACTGGCCAGCATCCAGCAACAGACCAGGTTGCCCGACGAAGTAGTGGTGTGCGACGACCGGTCGAACGATCGAACAGTCGACATCCTTCGCGAATTTGCTGCCTCGGTCGCGTATCCCGTCAGAATCTTCGAGAACAGAAGGAATCTTGGTTCCGTCGCGAATTTCGAGTTCGCGATCAGGCGCTGCGAAGGCGATTTGATTGCACTGAGCGACCAGGACGACATTTGGTACCCAATTCGTCTTGAACGCTCCGAACAGGAGCTTGCGGCTCACCCGCCTGCCAGCCTGGTTTTCTCTGACGGAGATATTGTTGACGACGAAAACCAACTCTTGGGAAAAAGGTTATGGACGAACTTTGGCTTTATGGGCGAAACCAGGCGGCGATTGCTTGCAGGTGACTACACGGTTCTCGCGAAAAACCGGTTTGTGACGGGAGCAACAGTTATGTTTCGCAGCCGAATTCGCGAGAACTGTCTGCCCGTCGGTGCCGGGTGGGTTCACGACGAATGGATCGTAGCTCTTACCGCAGGGGTGGCCGAAGTGAGGCCGATCGAAATTCCGCTCATCCGCTATCGTTCCCACGCTGCGCAGCAAATAGGCCTCAGCCCGAAGCCAAGCTTCAAACAAAGAAACCAAGCGCACTGGAACGAGCTTTCCAGGCAAATAGGGCTGCTGCAGGGAATCTCGAGTAGATTGTCGGAGCAACCCTTGAGCAAATCTGGCCAGCTCCTTTTCTCGTGTTATCAGGACCATTTGCGATTCACCCGGTTCCGTTACTCGCTCCCCAAAAGCCGGCTTGCCCGGTTGAGTGCCGTTCTCAAGGAGCGTCCAACTTACGCTGCCCTCGGCTCTGGCATACTCAGCATGGCGAGAGACCTTGTGCTGAGCAAGTAAAAATCCGCGGGCCAAACTCTACCGGCCGCGGAACGATAGGATTCAAGAATTAGCTGGAGAACTCGAGCCTGCGAAGGGGCATAATAATTGGCTGGATCATCCACAGATCAACAGAACTGTACCAGGTTTAGTGATGAAACCATGGCTAAGTCCCGAGTCCTGACCGTAGGGTTGCTTACCATCGGAATAGGGCTCAGTTTAGCCGGTTGCGGAACACACTTCGCTCACCTGCCCGCGGGTTCGGTCGCAGGCAGAATCAAAGACTACGATTACTCTCCGACAGTCATCCAATCCGGCAGTGTGCAGCAGGTGTGGTGGTGCGGTGGGGGGTTCAACCCAAACGATACGGCTCAGTGGAGCGATACCATTTTGTATGAGTGGATCAACACGTCCACTCATACCCACAGCGTGCCCGTGCCCGTGCTGGGCGAAACGCCGGGTGCCTGGGATAACTTATACACCTGCAACCCAAAGGTCGTTAAGGGGTCCTTCGTCAATCCGCTTGGCAATGGCGCCACTTATTCATATGCCATGTACTACGTTGCACTCGGCACCACGCCCGGAACCAATAATTCTATCGGCGTGGCGTTCTCCAACGATGGCATGTCCTGGAAGAAGTATCCGCGGCCAATCATCGGCGCGGAAACCCAGGAGGGTTACGGCGTAGGCCAACCAGCAGCCTACAACACCGATCAGCACGCAGCGATCCGACTCTTCTATGAGGACTGGAGCTTTTACGTCCATCACGTGGATGCCATCTCCACCGACGGAGTGCACTTCACTCCTGTGGGCGTACTCAACACGAATGGGTTGGATCGAGAAAACCCAGACTGGGGTGACATGGCTTACGACCCCCAGAGCGGCTATTGGTACGCCGCCTTCAATACGGTGGATCGCGATCCGTCGACCACCGGAGGGTTTGTCGAACGGGCTTCGTACGGCTTCGAGCTCTACCGGATTCCGGACGCGTCCCTTTTAACCGGGGCCACCCCCTGGCAGCTGCTCACAATAGTGGACACCAACCTCAGTGGCTACGAATCAAATTTTCTTCCCACCTTTGTACGTGACGTGTATGGCAATCTGTTTGCCGGTCCGGCGATACAGATGTTCACTTCGATATCCAACCCGCCACCGCCGTGGAATGCTACTCCGGCCATGGCCGGTTGGTCGGGAGACACCGGATTCTGGGATATATCCACCTTTTCCTGGACGCCAGGCCATCCTTTGAAGGCTCTCAATCAATACTTTAATCAGACCACGCACGAGGCCACGACAGGCTGGATCGATCCCAATGGCGGCTTTACACTGCAATCGACCCTCGGTCATCTGTACGAAAGTCCGCAACAGGGTGCGACCGTTCCCTTCTACGGCTGTAAAGCCGGGTCCATGGACTATTTCGTCTCCCTCGATTCCGCATGCGAAGGCTCTCGCATCCTGGGCAGGAATGGTTACGGCTACTCCCGGCCAGTTGCGGGCCTAAACCTGGTTGCTTTGTACCGCTGCAGCACCGGCCACGATCATTTCGTGAGTACCGATCCCAAATGCGAAGGCCAATCCCTGCAGGGGCTTCTTGGTTACATCCTGCCGTAGCAGAAGATGGCCAAGGGGACGGTCAATGCTGGTGAACCTGAGGTTTCTGTGAAGGGGCGGTGGCTTCCACTACTGGATCACCGCGATCTTGGCTCGCTTACCTACCCGGATCGCGATGCGGGCGGGCCTCTGCTCGACCTTTATGACCTTGTCAGTCGAAGTGATGCCATCGATGCCCACGCCCGCAGTCACTTGCCGGTCCGCATCGGTACGAGAAGCCTTGAGGCCAAGCTCGACCAGCAGCTTGGCAACATCGATATCCACGGTTAAAGCACCATCACGCACTGCCCGGTCCAGGAATGCGGCATCCGCCCTCGCAACTCGCCTGAGATCGACGACAGCTTCTTCTGCCACCGCCTCCACATTCCGCTGTTGGAACTGCATAGCCCATTCCTCATCGGCTTTGCGGGTGGCAGCCTCCGAATGAAACCCGGCCACGATGGTACGAGCCAGCCGCTTCTTGGCTTCCATGGGGTGCAGGGCACCGCCGGCGACATCCGCTCGCATCTGGTCAATGTCGCTCTGTCGCAGGTCTGTCAAAAAAACCCAGTATCGCCACATGAGCTCGTCGGAAATGGACATCAGCTTTCCATACATCTCCGGGGCGGGCTCGTGAATGCCAATCGCGTTACCCAGAGACTTGGACATCTTCTGTACTCCATCCAAGCCCTCGATAATCGGCGTCATGAGGACGATTTGAGACGGTTGGTTGTAGTGCCGCTGTAATTCACGCCCGATGAGCAAGTTGAATCTCTGGTCTGTACCGCCCAGTTCCACGTCCGCGCGCAGGGCTACCGAGTCGTATCCCTGGGAAAGCGGATAGAGCAACTCATGCAAAGAGATCGGCTGCTCGTTGTTAAACCGGCGGTGGAATTCTTCGCGCTCCAGCATCTGGGAGACGGTAAATTGCGAAGCAAGGCGAACAATGCCTTCAAATCCGAGGGTAGATAACCATTCCGAGTTGTAGCGAACCTCAGTCTTATCGCGGTCGAGGATTCTGAAAACCTGGTCGGTGTAAGTCTTTGCATTCTGGGCAATTTCTTCGCTGGTGAGAGGCTTGCGAGTGACCGAGCGCCCCGTAGGATCCCCGATAAGCGACGTGAAATCCCCAATCATAAAGATGACCTGATGACCTAGATCCTGGAAGTGCTTGAGTTTCCGCATCAGCACCGTGTGACCCAAATGCAAATCAGGCGCGGTGGGGTCAAACCCCGCCTTGACGCGAAGAGGTTTGCCGTTTTTTCGGGAAGTCTGGAGACGCTCTTGCAAGTCCGGGACCCGGATGATTTCAGCGGCGCCCTTTTGCAGATAATCAAGCTGCTCATCCACCGGTGCGAAGTCAAAGTTGGCCATTTTTTCATCATTATAAGGGTTTGCATTTCCTGCAAAATCAGAGCTGTGAAATGAGCGGATACGCGGCTCAGGATTTTGAAATCAGATTCCAACAAAATTACGGTGCCCCATCTCGATCGGTTCGAGGATTTATACTTCTTAAACACTATGAGATGGAATGGGTGCTAAGCGGAAAACTAAATGACGATAAACTTGACCGGAGCGCAGGATGCGTTCCTCTAAAGCACCTCGCCTGATTGCATTTTACCTACCTCAGTTTTATCCAACTCCGTACAATGATGAGTGGTGGGGAAAAGGCTTTACAGAGTGGACGAATGTTGTGCAAGGGCGTCCACACTTCAAGGACCACTACCAACCCCATCTGCCCGCCGATCTCGGGTTCTACGATCTGCGTCTGCCCGAGGCGCGCGAAGCCCAGGCGGACTTAGCGCGAGAGTATGGGATTCACGGTTTTTGCTACCACCACTATTGGTTCAACGGCAGACGTATCCTGGAGCGCCCTCTGGATGAAGTGCTGGCTTCAGGCAGGCCGACGCTGCCCTTTTGCGTATCCTGGGCGAACGAGAGCTGGACGCGAACGTGGAAGGGACATGGGGACAAGGTGCTGTTGCAGCAGTCCTATTCCCCGGAAGATGATCTTAGACATATTCTGCATCTGCTGCCAACTTTGAGCGACGATCGATATATCCAAGTAGACGGAAAACCGATGCTGCTGGTCTACCGGATCGAACTGTTACCGGATCCGATTGCTACGGCGGAGATTTGGAGGCGAGAAGCGGAGAAGTGGGGTTTGAGTGGTCTCTTTCTGGTAAGTATTGAGAGCAACTATGTAGCTGGGATCACCAGCCCTGGAGCTGTTGGTTTTGATGCTACGGTCCGGTTTCAGCCGGATTATACCGTTCCAGCTCCAGTTCGCACTCAATCTCCCCTCCGGGCGGGAGCAGTTAAGGCGGTCAAGGCACACACGCCTTGGCTGCACCGGGAAATGAAGCGATTCAAGTCGCAGTCCGTAACCGATAATATCGTCGATTATGCAGGGTTATACCGTAATTGGCAGAATCGATCTCCGCGCGTAGAAAGACACTTTGAATGTGTAACGCCGATGTGGGATAACTCAGCTCGACGGTATCGCGGTGCGACCATAGTCACAGGTTCCACGCCGGAGCTCTATGGGCAGTGGCTGGGCGAGGCAGTGGACAGAACCGTTCCGGGCAGTGATGGGCAAAAGACAGTATTCATCAATGCCTGGAATGAGTGGGCGGAAGGATGCCATTTGGAGCCTTGCCGCAAATGGGAATGCCAATATCTTGAGGCGACGCGGCGCGTTTATCTGGGTGAGTAGGAAGCGGAGGAGCGCCTTTCGGTACATATTAGATTTCTTCGCCTAACAAGTCCTTATAGCTGGGGCTAGGCCGATTTTCCGAATGAGATCACATTCTTCGAGTGCGATAGGATGCCAAAGCCGAGATCTTTGAGAGTGGATAACATGAACTTTACTTTTTCGTTTCCAATAATGTGGGGATGGACTTCGAGCACGATCAATTCGGCCCTTCTGATTGTTTCGGGCTCGCGAGAGATAAGTTCATATTCTTGACCTTCGATATCGCAGATTAGCGCAAAGTTATCGAAGTGTCGCTCCTGCAGCAGCCTCGCCAGGGTTGTCGTTTTGACGGTGACGGGTGGTTGCCCCCCGGCGTGATAGAGCGAATTCCCCCAGAAGTCTGACCACGGCTCGAAAGTCACAGTTTCTGAGTCATAAGCGAGCGCCTTGTCCATGATTTGAAAGTCGCATCCATTCGCATCCCGGTTTGATTTCAAGAAAGGCAGAACGAGAGGATTTACCTCAAGCACGAGGTGGTTTGCCGGATTCTCTAAAAGCTTGTTCGTTATGCAAGAAACGACACCGATGCATCCTCCCAGTTCAATCACACTCCAGTGAGGCTGCAAGTAGTGCAGCACAGCCTCGCGCTCAGGCTTCTCGTATCTCCCAGATAGCAACTCCAACTTCATTGCGGTATTCGGCAGTTCTGCGAGCGCGAAGCGGCAATGGTCGAGTTCGACGATTCTGCTTGCTCCTCGTATCCGAATCTTCGTCTCTAACGCGAAGGCCTGCGCCTCTTCTACCAGGACGCGGATAGCAGTAGTGACAAACTTTTTAGGACCATGGAATTTCAGGAATCGATAAGCAGAGAAGAGGGTCGTCACCATTTTCCCCGGACGACGGAAATACATGACATATTTTCTATTTTCTCATACACAGAATCCGAAAAATTCAAAGTTTCCAGCGTGCCTCGCTTGAACCAGACGCCATAACCGCAACGCTGTTCCGAGGCTGGTAACCTAGTTCAGGCGAGTTGAAAGGCACATGTCGCATAAAATCAAGATCATAAAGGGCTCGGCGTCGAACCTAGTGAGAGTAGCCCTTTCAATGCTCCTCGCGTTCGTTTTGCCTCGACTTCTCGTGCACCGGCTGTCACCAGCCGAATACAGTGCATGGGTTCTAATCCTTCAAATCGGTGCATACATCTCTCTGCTGGATCTCGGCCTGCAAACCGCGGTCGGCAAGCTTGTAGCAGAATATAATGCAGTCGGTGATCGATTCGCCTGCAGCCGGACGCTGAGCAGCTCTGTCTCGATTCTCTGCGCCAGCGCCGCTGTCGGAGCTGTAACGGTTGCCCTTGTCGCCTGGCAGGTACCTCAACTATTTCAACAGATGCCGTCAGGGCTAATCGGCGATGTGCGCGGTGGCATCCTGGTGCTTGGGATGTCGGCAGTCTTCGCCCTGCCTTTTGGCGCCTTCCTCGCTGCCTTCACCGGCCTGCAAAGTTACGGCTTTCCTACAGTACTTGCAACCAGCAGCAGAATTCTCACCACCGCCGGATTGGCGATCCTGCTTCTTTTGCACGGCACGCTCACTCAAATGGTTTGGCTAATGGCTCTCTTCAATATTGCTACTGCCATCGGCCAGTTTCTTGGGTGGAAGAGGTATGCAAAGGAATTCGTGGGCTTTTCGTTTCGACTTGTTGACCACGAATCGGTTTATCGCTTGTTCAAGTACGGCAGCGCGCTCTCCATCTGGACTCTTGCCAGCTTGTTCGTCAGTGGGCTGGACATGGTTATCGTGGGCCACTACGACTTCGGAAATACTGGCTATTACGGCATCGCCGCATCGGGAAGTAACTTCATGCTGCTGGTGGTTAGCAGTCTGTTCAGTCCACTTCTACCGGCCGTGTCTTCTCTGCAGTCCGATAGAACCCCGGAGCAGCTTGGAGGCATAGTGATTAAAGCGACCCGCTATTGTGTGTTGCTTCTCTGCTTCCTCGGACTGCCGCTCTTGATCGGGCCGTATATCCTCCTGAAACTCTGGGTCGGCCATGATTACGCGACCAGGAGCGCGCTCTTCCTTCAGGTTCTCGTACTCGGCAACGTCATTCGCCAGCTGGCCAACCCGTACGCGATGGTCCTGCTTGCGACCGGCCAACAGCATCTCGCCACCGTTGCGGCAATCGCCGAAGCTTTGGTTAACTTAAGCCTGAGCATTTACCTGGTGCAGAGATTCGGAGCTGTCGGGGTTGCAATTGGAACGTTGGTGGGAGCCTTTGTCAGCGTTGGGTTGCATCTTACGGTAAGTATGAAGCTCACTCGCTCAATGATTTCCATGTCACGCCGCAGATTCGTCTTGACAGGTCTCCTTCGGCCTCTCCTGTGTGTCATCCCCTCAACGCTGCTCATTCTTCTCTGGAAAGAGTCGGGTATGCTTCCCATCAGCATCCCCATGATCCTGATTTCGTTTCTCGCCACTGCGGCCATCGGTTGGCTCGTCGGACTGACAAACTCAGAAAGGAATGACCTGCTGAGCGTCATTCACCGGCTGCCATTGTTACCTTAGTCCTTATGGAAAGGGATAGTGCCAAGGAGCCATGCAGGGGGATTGGGACATCACTTGCTTGCGAGGGAGACCGCCGGTTCCGAGAAGTCGATGTTTTTTAATGATGCCGGCGCCTGGTTGCAGCCGCGGGCCGTGGTCGCCCGGGTGATCGAACATCTTCGGCTGGGGGGACAGCGGGGCGGCTACGGGATGCGCGCCAACAGGAGGATATGGAAGGGCGGCGCAAAATCCACCACAAGAACTTCCATCCCACACCGGGCAAGAAGTTCGCGGCTGTTAGCCTGGTCGAATACGTGGTGATGCAGGCATCGGTTATTGAAGTTGTCGAGCGAACGCCGGTGGAACGCTTCCGGCGTGCATCCGCCCGGATCCAGACTCAAGTCGTGTTTCTCCAGGATCTCCGGCAGATGAGTAAGATCGTCTTCTTGCGTGTCTCGTTCGAAATCTTCAAAAATATGGTCGATGCTGGTTGGCGTTCTCCGATGATCGAAGGTTTTTGAGTAATGGGGCAGAACAAGGATCAGGCCGCCACCGGGCCGAGTCACTCGCTTCCACTCCTCGAGCGCCTTGACGGGATTCGCGAAGTGCTCCAGATTGTGCGAAGACAAGATGAAGTCATAAGTGTGGCCGGCGATAGAGGTCAAGTTGGAAGCGTCGCGGAAAATACTCCTTCCGGGAGGCTTGCCGGGGCTAAAAATGTAACTGTCCTCATGCGAAGCCCAGGTAGTGTCGCGTGAAAAATCGCAATTGTCCAGGGACCCTACAAGGGGATAAATGGGCAGTGGCTGAATCCCATCTTCGAAGACCTTGCTCGGACCGCCGATTTCCAGCCCATGCTTACCCGCAACAAAGGGCCGAACGGCTCTCAGGCTCCGCCAACGGATATAACGCAAGCGCCGGGCTGTGTGCTTAGCGCGACGAACGAGGGAAACTTCCAAGTTGAACAACTCCAGGCGATTCTTCGAGACCGCTCATTTATCTTAGCCAAGAGGTGCGCGGGCGGCTATGCCAGTGGGTTGGGACATCGAGCAATTGCGGGCGGATACCGCGGGGTGCGAGCAGACCGTCTTCTTCAACAATGCCGGGGCCAGCCTGCAGCCGCGGCCAGTGGTCGCGAGGGTGATCGAGCATCTTCGGCTGGAAGAACAGATCGGCGGCTACGAGGCAGCCGATCGTGTCACAGCAGAGCTCGAGGCCGTCTATGACAGCGTAGCGCGGCTCTTGCATTGTGCTACGGATGAGATCGCGTTGCAGGAGAACGCGACCCGGGGCTGGGAAATGGCGTTCTACTCCCTGCGCTTCGCCGCCGGCGATCGTATCGTGACCACGGCCAACGAATATGCCAGCAACTACATCGCGTTTTTGCAGGTCGCCCAGCGCATCGGGGCGGAGATTCACGTGGTCGAAAGTGACCAGGTTGGGGAGATAGACCTGGAGGCGTTGCGCAAGCTGCTGGATGACCGGGTCAAGCTCATCGCACTCACCCATCTGCCCACCAACGGCGGACTGGTCCAGCCGGCCGCGCAGGTGGGTGAGCTCGCCAGACGCACCGGCATTCCGTTTCTGCTCGATGCCACCCAATCAGCGGGACAGATACACCTGGACGTCGAAGCGCTGGGGTGCGATATGCTGTGTGCGACCGGACGCAAGTACCTCAGGGGCCCTCGTGGCACCGGGTTTCTTTACGTCCGCCGCTCGATGCTCGACAAGATGGAACCTCCGCTGCTGGATATGCACGCAGCCAACTGGATTTCGCAAGACAAGTTTGACGTTCGATGCGACGCGAAAAGGTTCGAAACCTGGGAATCAGCGGCGGCTACGCGGCTGGGGTTGGGCGTTGCCATCGAATATGCCTTGGCGCTCGGGCTGAAGAACATTGAGCGACGGGTTCAGGAGTTGGGCGCGCTGCTGCGGGAGCGGCTGGGTGAGGTGAAAGGAGTGACGATCCAGGACCTGGGCCGGGTTCGCTCGGGTATCGTGACCTTCACCTGCGAGGGTCATGCAGCCGGAGAAGTGATGCAGGGGCTCAAGGAACAAGGCATCGCGGTTCGAGTTTCGGACCGGTCTTCGACCCTCATCGACATGGAACGGCGAGGGCTCGAAGAACTGGTCAGGGCATCCGTGCATTACTACAACACGGAAGAGGAAATCGAGCGGCTTTGTGAGGCGGTACGACTGTGGATGCGGAACGTCTAAGGGAATACTTGCTCAGTTTGCCCCACGTGGTGGAGACCATGCAGTGGGGCGCCAACCTGGTTTATTGGGTGGGAGATAAGGCGATCGGTGGCAAGATGTTTGCCCTGAGCAATCTGGATGAGGACCATAAGGGGGTGCTTTCCTTTGCTGCCGGGCCGGAGCGATATGCAGAGTTGCTGGAAACGGATGGTGTGTTTCCTGCTCCTTACCTGGCGCGCGCCCATTGGGTAGCAATCGAACATTGGGGGGTCTTCCGCAGCGGCGAGCTAGAAGGGTTGCTCGAATCTGGGCGCCGCGTGATCTATGACAAGCTGCCGAAACGTACCAGGGATGTGCTGGCGATGCCGGCGGCCGCACAACGGAAGCTGTTGCGAGATCGGAAGAAGTTGCTGGCTTCGCGAGCTGTTTCTCATTAGGACCGCTGCTCGAAAATAGGTAGGAGTTTGTATCCGCCCCCCACCCACCTGGTTGGGGGACTCTTAGGCCTTGGCTGCGGTTTGTACAATTTTGTGCTGGAGGGCTGATGAAATCAGGGTTTGTGCGGCTTGCGTGTCTGTTAGTCATCGTGTTGTCGTTGCGTCCGGTCGGGGCACAAAACGAAGACGGTTCGGCGAATCAGAAGAAGGCGCGGGCGACCCTCGATGCGATGGTTGCCGCCCTCGGCGGGCAGCGATGGCTTTCCCTAACCAACACCATGCAGCAGGGCCGGACTTCCGGCTTCTACCAGGGCAAACCCACCGGCGCCACCTCAGAGTTCTACGAGATCCAAAAGTTTCCCGACCAGACGCGCATCGAGCTGGGCAAGAAGCGCGATGTAGTGGAAATTATTTCCGGAGAGCACGTTTGGGAGGTGACCTACAAGGGCAAGAAGGAACTGCCCCCGGACCAGATTCAGGAACTTCACCGGCGTCGCGCTCACTCCATTTGGACCGCTGTCCACGTGTGGCTCAACGATCCCAGAACAGTGCTGATCTATGACGGGCAAAAACTGGTCGAGCGTCACCTGGCCGACCAAACGACGCTCATCAATGCAGACAATGACAGCATCACCATCCAGACGGACGCAGAGACGCACCTGCCTTTGCGCCGCAGCTATCAATGGCGCGATCCGGTTTACAAGGATAAAAATACGGACGCGGAAACCTACGACAACTATCAGCCGGTGGAAGGGCTGCCCACCGCCTATACCCTGACCCGGTATCACAATGACGACATGACGAATCAGCGATTCCTCACCCACGCGGGCTACGATCTTCCCCTGACCCCTGACATGTTCGATCCCGACGTGGCGGCGTCCAGAATCAAGAAATAGCCATGTGGATGCTCTATAATCTGCCCTGCGACCATGGAAGAAGAGAATCCCAGACCGGATGCGGCAGGCGAGCTGGATATACGCCAGATCATGGCGATTCTGCCCCACCGTTATCCCTTTCTCCTGATTGACCGCGTACTCGAACGCAGCCGCAAAAAGCGCATCGTGGCAATCAAGAACGTGACCATCAACGAGCCGTTTTTCCAGGGCCATTTTCCTGATTACGCCATCATGCCGGGAGTGCTGATGGTGGAGGCAATCGCCCAGGCAGGCGGGGTGCTGCTGCTACCCGAAGTCCCGGATCATGAACACAAGCTGCTGGTCTTCTCCGGGATCGACCGGGCACGCTTTCGCAGGCCGGTGACGCCCGGCGATCAGTTGCGCATCGAAGTGGATGTTTTGAACTGGAGGCCCCTGGCAGCGCGTCTGGAGGGCAAGGTCTACGTAGAAGGCAAGCTGGCGTGTGAGGCCACCATCCTGTGCGCGGTAGTGCCCCGGCCATCCCGCATTGGCAGTGACAAACCGGAAGGGCCGATTGCTCCGGTTGCGGAGGATCCGGCTTTGGAGACGGTGAGTCACGAGTGAGCATTCACCCAACAGCCATCGTGGCTGCTACGGCTTCTATTCCACAATCCTGCAAGGTTGGCCCCTACTGCACTATCGGTCCTGACGTCGAACTGGGCGAGGACTGTGAACTGGTTTCGCACGTGGTTCTGGACGGCAAGACCACCCTCGGCGCCCGGAACCGGGTCTACTCCTTCGCCTGCCTGGGCGTTGCGCCGCAGGATCTCAAGTATCGGGGGGAAGCCTCCGGCCTGGAAATCGGCGACGACAATACCATCCGCGAATGTGTCACCATCTCGCGCGGCACCAAAGGGGGCGGCGGCACCACCCGTGTAGGCAGCCACTGCCTGATCATGGCCTACACCCACATAGGCCACGACAGCACCATCGGCAACCATTGCATTCTGGCCAACGGCGCCACCCTGGCCGGGCATGTCACGGTGGAGGACCACGCCAGTGTGGGAGCACTCTGCCCCGTGCACCAGTACTGTTCGATCGGAAAGTATGCATACGTGGGTGGAGGGACCACCATCACGCAGGATGTTTTGCCCTACTCACTGACCTCCGCCAAGCGCGAGACGCATGCCTACAGCCTGAATCGAATCGGTCTGGAGAGGTCCGGGTTCAACCCGCAGCAATTGCGCGCGCTGCAGCATGCTTATCGAGTCCTGCTGGCATCGAAGCTGAACACCACGCAGGCCCTGGAGCGTCTGCGCGCGGAGGGTGAACCGGAGGAGTGCGTGGCCTACCTGGTCGCTTTCATCGAACGCTCGCAACGGGGCGTGATCAAGTAGGAGCGGGCCGAGTGAACCCTGAACATATCACCAGGCTGGGCCTGATTGCCGGCAATGGGCGATTTCCATTTCTGTTGTTGGACGCAGCGCGCGCTCAAGGTGTGCACGTCGTGGTCGCGGCAATCAAGGAAGAAACTGAACTGGAAATGGATACGCGGGCCGCGCAGGACCCAGGGATACGGGTTCATTGGCTTTCCCTGGGCGAGCTTTCGCGGTTGATCGAAACCTTCCACCAGGAAGGCGTCACCCGGGCGGTGATGGCCGGCCAGGTCAAACACAAGCAGATCTTCTCCAGCATTCGCCCGGACTGGCGGCTGGCCAAGCAGCTGTTGAATCTCCGTACCCGAAACACTGACATGCTGCTGGGCGCAGTGGCCAAGGTATTGAGCGATGAAGGAATCGAGCTGATCTCGTCCACTGCATATCTGGAACCGCTTTTGGCGCGGCCAGGGGTGCTGACGGCGCGCGCGCCTACGCAGGAAGAGGAACAGGATCTGGCCTACGGGCGCCAGGTCGCTGCCGCGCTGGCCGGCTTCGACATTGGGCAGACTGTTGTGGTCGCGGGACAGGCTTGTGTAGCGGTCGAGGCGATGGAGGGTACCGACGCCACCATCGAGCGCGCCGGGGCCCTCCTGGGCACCCTGGAGGCCGATGGTGAAGCTTCTACGCTGGAGCGCAGACTGAGTGTGGTGAAGGTCGCCAAACCGGCTCAGGACATGCGCTTCGATGTGCCGGTGATCGGGTCCAACACTATCGAGACCATGCGCCGGGCGGGAGCCACGTGCCTTTCGATTGAAGCGGGCCGCACCCTCATCTTCGACCTGGACACCATTCGTCAGCTGGCCGCAGCGGCCGGGATCGCCATCATTGCGGTGTGAACTGGACAGGGAAATACGAAAAGCGCTCTAATCAAGTGGGAGATTCCCGTGAAAATATCAAAATTTGCTTACCTCGCTGTCCTGGTGGTTCTGCTCGCTGGCGCCATCTTAAGTGTCCGCGGAAAAGCGGATGACACCGCCCTGCCTCAAGCCGGCCAAACGGCCCCCGACTTTACCCTGCCATCGCAAGATGGCTCCAACATCAGCCTCGATAGTTTCCGCGGTAAGTGGGTGGTGCTTTATTTCTATCCCAAGGACATGACCACCGGCTGCACTATTGAAGCGCACAACTTCCAGCAGGATATGGAGAAATATCAGAAATTGAATGCCGTGGTGGTGGGTGTGAGTGTCGACTCGACCGGCAGCCACAAGGAGTTCTGTGCCAAGGAAGGGCTGAGCTTCAAGCTTCTTAGCGATCAGGACAAGAAGGTCGTAGTGCAGTATGGCTCCATGGGTGATTACATGGGTGTGAAGATTGCCAAGCGCAATACGTTTCTGATCGATCCGCAGGGAAAAATTGTCCAGGTGTGGACTGGCGTCAACCCCTCGCAGCACAGCCAGCAGGTTCTGGCCGCGCTGAACGGCTACGAGAAAAAAGGCTAACCGGCAGCCCAGCAACCGCAGGTCCCTCCAGTACGCTCCACCCTCTTTTAGCCCCTGCGATCAGATATCGCAGGGGCTAAAGAGTCTGCGGGAGAACTCGAAGAGGATTCAAGGACGGCCTCGGACGAGAATTTAGTGTGGGATGCGCGATGGCAGGGGCTAAAGCCCATTTTCTTTCAGCTCTTTTACGGCCCGGTCGGGTAGGACGATGGCGCGGACCGGGCTTCGCATGATGCCGACGTTTCCATCATCCCCCCTAAAATTCCGTACGGCGGGTTTTCCCCAGTACGGCTTCAAGGCTGGCATATCGGCGGGCGCCTTCCCGCGGAGGCGCCCACGTGTCGCGCCCTCTCGGTTTGCTTCCCGCCTTCGTGCTCGCCGCTGCAAGCGTGACTTTCTCCGCTCAGTGTCGGAGTTCGCTGTGCGCACAAGCACCGCCATTCGAGCGACTACGCCGCTCTACCCCAGGGGCCCTCGCTCCGGTCCGGGTTATTCTGTCCCGATCCATCCACGCTTATCCGACCCCATCCGACCCACTCGCAGGCACAGCACGATTTCACTGCTCCGCAGCTTATACGCCCTGCCTTCGCTGTACGTTTCCGCCTAGGCGACCCGCGACTGGTTCCGTGCTTTCACCGCTCATTCTTTCTCAACATGTCGTCCTCTGCGACTCCGGGGAGTCCACCGGCTGTATACACCCAGTTCCTTCACCGCCGACGCTGGCCTTCGCCCCTTCACTACGAGCTCGGCTCTACCAAAGATCCCACAAATCCGCTTCACGTGGGGGTATCGTTTCGGAGCTTAAATACGGTTCACTTTCGCTACGACCTGTCGATTTGCTAGCCCTCCTATCGGATCTGACCGGGCTTGCGCTCAGCCAATGAGGACGTTTACTTCCGGGCTTTCGGCGAATCAGTCACCTGAAATCCACCGCCGGATATGACTACGGTTGCAACTGGGCAAGTTCCACCGGCGAGTCTTCCACTCGCTGGAATAACAGCTAGCTTCGCTGCGCAGTGAAGGGTCTACCCAGTCCGGCAGCCTCAACTTCTACTCGCTGGTCTCATCGGTGATGAGAAGGCAAGTGACAATATCTGGCGGGGTTGGGCCACCTTGAAACAGGCCCGTTTCAAGTGGAAGGCATGAGATCTCTCATGCTCTGGGTCACTCCGCTCTTCGGCGCAC
>CAZSUK010000476.1:0-6843 GCA_964609355.1 uncultured Acidobacteriaceae bacterium
GCCATCCAATTCCGGTGATGATCGATGTCAACGACTCTCCGTTCAGCTTTCGACAGGATTGCTCGGGTTCCAGAAGGGTTCCGTCGCCGGAACAAATTCTACCGGAACCTCGGTCATAAAGGACTTAAGCCATTCCGTGCAGTACTTCATACCGCCCTGTTCTGAAACAACGTGGCCCAGGATGACGAGGGCTTTCTGATTGCCGGCAGTGATACTGTCCTGCGCGTATTCCACCAATTCCCACTCACGGGCCTCCCCAACCACCAGCACATCGACGTCGGCACGGGCAAATAAGGGGATGGTGGTCAAACGATCCGCGGCACCCCAACTGGCAGCCACCCTCCTGACCGGCAAAGCGGGCTTGCCCACGATGCGCATGGTGCGATCGTTCAAGCGGGATTGCAGGCCCTGGCAAAACTGCGCCAAGGGCTCGCCGGAAAAAAGAAAGCGCAGCGGATCATGCGGGTCGACATTCTTCTCCCAGCTCAGCTGCTGCATCATTCCGATCGCGATCCCGTCTGGATTCCGGGCGTGCCAGTGGTCGTGGAAGCGAAAAATGGCGACGTTGTTCTTGCGGATGAAGTCCAGTTTGTACTTGAGGGTGGGGTCGTTCTGAATTTCTGCGGTTGTGTCCTCGTGGAGGTAGAACGTGGGCTCGTGGGTGATGATCATGTTCTTGCCGGCGGCCACAGCTCGTTCCAGCACATCGAGCGTAGCCATCATGGTGACCGCGATCCCGTGAACAACCGTATCCGCATCTCCGGCGAGAATGCGGTCGACCGTCCGTGACTGCCAGGAAACACCCACGTGGTTGCGGATACGTTCCACCACGGCCGCGGCGGTCAGCGGTGTTGGTGTTGGTTGTGGTTTGGCCAGGGGAGCCGCCAGCAACGCACTGCCTGTGATGATGAAATTTCGGCGGGAAATAGAGTTCGATCTCATGACCCCTAGAACGGTAGCACAGCACCAGTGGTGGGATCGGGCAGACTCCTCTCAGGACGTAAAGGAGATTCCCGCAAAACTCACGACGCTGCGTTCGTCAATGTTCCATTGTTCGTAGCGCTGCGTCGTTCCCCGGGCGTGCGGCACAGCCTTCATGAAGGTATAAAAGGGCGAAGTTCCGCACCACTTCAAATCGTCTCCATTTTCCTTGATCAGATCCCAAAAGCCCCGCGCATCCGAGGCATTGATTTGTTCGATCCTCAGCATGTCCCGCTCTCGCACCGATGCCATTTCGTCCCGATCCGCCTGGGCCGCAAATTTGTCGCCGTACCGCTCGCCCATGTGGGCCATATCGACGCCCAGTACCCAGAAGAGACGGTTCTTTTCTCTCTCGGCAATCTCTCCCAGCGCAGCAAAAAAGCGCTTCACGTTCTCGTCAACTTCTGGAGCGCCGCCGAGCTGGGCGCCTCTCCAGAACGACCCGCAAAGAATCGGAAGTATGCGTATGTCCGGACCAAAAATTGACTGCAGGAACACCACCTGGAACTCGATGGAGTGCTCGACTGCATGGCAATAATCCTCCATCAGGACCCCGGGTTGAGCTCCTAACTCATTCACCAGCGCAGAGTCGACTCTGGTTGTTCCAAAAGGGGTTGCGAAGGGCTTTCGTGTCAAACCAAACTTGTCGGGCTGTCCGTAGTGCGAAGTCCCGAGTACGACGAATGTGCGGTCTCGCAGATCGGGGGTTAGCTCCTGATAGGCGGCGCGGTAACTTTGCCAACCACCGTGCGGGCTGATGTGCGGTGCGGCAATGCCTATCACTCGCTGCTGGGTAGAAGCAGCTCCCGCGAAATACCCTTGCATCACGCTACGCAGCGGCGCGATCTCCGCCGGGTAAGCGGAGCCAGCATGAGCCGCCGGCAACACCGGACTCTCGACAAAGGCCGTAAAACGCTGTTGCTTCATGATGGCGTAAGTTTCGTTCTCAAGAAATCCCGCTCCACTGAGTGCTTCCACCAGGTTCTCCGCCACGCCACCGGCCTCCGGGTTTCCGAGCACTCGGATAAGCTCCTGCTGCAAATCGAGTTCTGTATGAGTTCCGTCGAAGAGCCGAAGGCCAGGTATCAGCGGTGGGGGAATAATGAGCTGAGCGTCCGAATAGCGAAAGAAATCGCGAATAAACAGGCCCGGGCGGTCAGCGACGGGCGAAAGGTTGATGTCCAGGTTTGCTCGAAGCCTCGGCAGGACCATTCTTAGAGCACCAGCTCGTGAGATTCCATTTGAAAGATATTACCCGGACTGAGGCCATGGAACTGGATGAAGTTGATTAGAATTTCTAATCTGCATCCCTCATGTTGTTCCCATTTGAGGCCGATACAGTTAGGACGGGAGCTTCCATGAAGTTGGGGTGATGTCTTCGTCCTGATCCGATGCCAGTTGAGAACACAGCAACCCGAAAGAATGCTTTCCGGCTTGTCCACGGCGAATACAGTCGCGGTGACCAATGAGCCGCCTCCGTCTGCCAGCAATCATCGTCGTGACTGCGGTGCTGATCGCCGTACTTGATTACTTCACGGCGGCCGAGCTGGCTGGATCAGTGTTGTTCATATTTCCCCTGGTTCTGTGCATCAGGCAACGGTCCAAATGGTTACTGTGGGGGACGTCGGCGGTAGCAACTCTGTTGGCGGTAGCCGCGGGGATTTGGACTTTCCATCGCATTGAGCTTGTCAACCCGTGGATCGCCTGCCTAAACCGCGGATTGTTAGTGGCAAGCCTGCTGACGCTTAGCACACTGGTCCATCTTTGGATCAACAAGAGCGACCAGCTCGCGCTGGAAGCCGCGGAGTTGGAGCAGCAAAAAAATCGCCTGGCCGCCAGCATGCAACAGCTTGAAAATCAATTAATCAAATTCAAAGACGCCGCCAAGACGAAGCGCAAGGCGGTGCTGCTTACCGTGAAGCAGTACCAGGCGTTTGTGGGACAACTTTCTGACTTGCACCGGACGATGGTGGTGGCTGCCATGTGCAGCGGGATGCGGGTCCCCGAGGTGCTCGCGCTAAAGTGGGATCAAATGGATTTCGCCGCCGGCGTCATTCACGGCCAGCAAAGCTTCGGGCCGCGCGGTGAGGCCAAGACCGCAGCGGGCAATGAAACAATTTGCATGGGCCCGGTGCTGGCGGAAGCCTTATCGGAATGGCGGAAGAAGAACCCGGGTAGCGGACTAGTCTTTCCTTCGCACATTACCGGCCGCTGCTACCATGCTGGACCCATCCAGCAGGACTATTTCAGACCGGCGGCCCGTAAGCTCGGATTGTCTGGTGTGAGCTGGCATTCATTTCCTGATTCCTACCGGAGCTGGCTGAACGAAGATGGGGCGGGAAGGGGCGCCGTTCAAAAAAAGCTCATGCGCCGTGCGGATGAGTCAACAATCACCCACATCCGCGTCAACGGTTCGTTGAAAACAAAAGCGAAAAGCAAACGCGAGACCTCGGGCAAGATTGCGCGGCGTGTTTCACCGGCTGGTCGATTCCGGGTCGGCGTTACTAACGTTACACATCCGAACGAGAATAATGGCCAAACTGGCTAGCCAAAGGCCTCACGTGCTCGTCTTCTTATTAAAATTTTAAGAAAGTCTCCAAGCGTCTGCCTTCATCTATTAGCTAGCGGCTCCATTGGCCGATGAATCAGGTATGACCGCCGGAAAATATCCGGACGAACTTTGAAGAGAAGAGGTGCGATGGACGGCCGGATAACGTTAGGCAATGCTTTGGCAGGGTTTGCTGTGGGACTTTTCGTGCACGCGATCCCTGCATCCTGGTGGCCCCGATGGTTACGGGAGCTGGTGGGTAAAGACAAATGAGGTTTTCTCTTCAGTGCCGTTCCTTTCCATCCCCTGAGCCACCATTCACGGTCCGTTCTGGTGCTGTTGAATGGCGCAAATCTTGACTGCTTTGCGCGAGCTGTAACGAATTTCCTGGCTGGTTCACCATTCAGAAAGCAGGGGCACCTACGTCTGCCCTGGTTCTCGCGCAACTGGTAACGGCAGATAGGTATATGATTCGGACTGCCGCAAACTCGGATGGGAGAAGAAATATGGTGTCGCCACTCAACGTAGCTAGCCCAGGTCTGCGTTTCAGGGTGTCACCAGAGTCGATCGAAGCGCTGGAAAGGCTACGGGATTCGTACATCGGGTTACGAGCGCGGGAAGCTTTGATGGAAGTGGATCAGGCAGTGCTGGTGGTCGTTCAATCGACGTTGCAGCAGATGAAGAACTCGCACCTGCTCTGAGGCAAGGGTCCCGAACGCCAGGGACTGGCGGCGTTTGCCGCACGACGACCTGGGTTAGGGCCGCGATCACCTATCCAGATTCGCCACCCGGGCTTGAAGTCCTAGGTCGGTCCGGATCCGGCAAGAAGGTCCAGCACCTCGAGTAAAGCCGTACCGGCGCTTCCCAGAGGTGCTTGTCAGATCGCGAGTCAACCCATGTCATGTGACACTCCTGGCGGCGCCACACCGGAATTTCCACGTCTAACCATACGTGATCCCCGGGTATGGCAAATGCGAAGGCGCCCAACACCCACAGCACATTCTCGACGCCAACCCGGCAGTAAGGACAACGCTTCGTCAACCTGCTCGTCCCTCCGACGGCGAGTCTACTGCCGCTCCATCGACTCCGGCTGCCTAAAGCCTCTATACAACGTCGTCTGAAGACCCGCCCGTGGCTTTGGCTGCCATCGCTCAAAACATATCGGCAAGGAGGGGGCTGGACTTCCGGCTGGAGAGCGCCGATAGGCAACAAGAGGGCACAGATCCTGCGCCGATGCGGCTATCCTCTCCTGATTACCGTGGCCCTGGGGGGGCTGCTTCTGGGCCTGACGGCTGCCGCCGGTGAGCGACAGCTTCAGCGTCATCTCCCACCCACGATCACCAAGGCACATGATGCCCATAATCTGACCAGCGAGCAGGCGGCGCAGGGTTATCCGGTACGTCTGCGCGTAATTGTCACCTACTACGATCCTTACAACGATCCCAGGCGGCCGGCATGTTTTGCCGCCGACTCCTCTGGCGGCATCTATGTTGACCTTCGGGCTCTGCCGGCGATTCCCTTCAGGGCGGGGGACTTCGTTGAAATAACGGGCATAACCGCTACCGGGGGCTATGCTCCCATCGTGGTTGCCACGGAAGCGCGTTTGGTTGGGAAGTCCCATTTCCCTTCGATTGCACCGCGAGTGACCTTGAGCGAAATACTGACCGGCGCATATGACGGTCAATGGGTAGGGGTCGAGGGCGTAGTGCGTGGGGTCAGCAAGTCTCGAACCAACATCCATTTGGATGTGGCTTTAAGCGACGGCGAAATAACCGCCGACACGGTGAGGGAGAAAAGAGCAGATTATGACAGCCTGATCGACTCAAAAATAAGCCTTCGCGGCGCCACCGCCCCGATATTCAATCACCTCGGTCAAATGACCGGCGCTTATCTGGTTTTTCCGTATCTCTCTCAGGTAAAAGTTGAGGAACCGGCGCCTGCCGATCCATTTACGTTACCGGTGGTGCCAGTCGGCGATCTGCTGCGCTTCACTCCCACTCCCGCGTCGCTACACCGTGTGCACCTTCGTGGGACCGTTACCCTGCTATGGCCTGGCCGATTGCTTTGCATTCAGGACGGTCTTCACGGTCTATGTGCCCAGACCGACCAAACCACGCCGTTGCGCCCGGGTGAGGTGGCCGATGTCATCGGTTTTCTGCTCTCTGGCGCATTTAGTCCCACCTTGACCCGCGCTGTTTATAAGGCAGCGGGTTACCAGCGGGCACTCGCTGCTGTAGCTGTTACCGCCGAGCAGGCGCTCAGCGGCGACCACGACGCCGAGTTGGTTATCCTCGAGGGCCAGCTGATTGGCCAGGACGAATCTGCCAGCGACCCGACCATCGTGTTGTCTTCCGGCAAGCATGTGTTTTCCGTGGTGTTGCCCGCTCAATCCCAAGCCAAGGGGTGGGCCGCCTGGAAAAAGGGAACCGTTTTCGAAATAACCGGAATCTGTTCGGTCAAGGATGGCACGGCGAAGACGGGCGGCCAGAGCAGCTTCTCGGTGCGATCGTTTCAAATATTGTTGCGCTCGGCGCACGACCTGGTGGTGATCAAAAGTCCTTCCTGGTGGAACCCGACACACGCGATCGCCGCGCTCGGCGCCGTAGCAGTAGTTACCCTGGTGGTCCTTGCCTGGGTATTTGTACTGCGCAAGCAAGTCCATGAGCAAACCCTTACGATTCGGCAGCAACTTCAGGAAGGAGCCAAGCTAAGGATCGCAGCGGAAAGCAGCAACCGTGCCAAAAGCGAGTTTCTGGCGAATATGAGTCACGAAATTCGCACACCCATGAACGGCGTTATAGGGATGACCGATCTGGTCCTGGACACCGAACTCTCGCTCGACCAGCGAGAGAATCTGGGCATCGTCAAATCGTCGGCTGACGCGTTGCTGACCATCATCAATGACATCCTGGATTTCTCAAAGATAGAAGCGGGCAAACTCGACCTCGACCAAAGAGACTTCAATCTCCACGAGACGATCGCTGAGTTGATGAAGGTGATGGCGCTGAAAGCTCGGCAGAGAGGCCTTGCACTCAAATTGGATACTGCTTCGGATATTCCGGAAACGTTGAAAGGCGACTCCGGACGCCTGCGCCAGATTCTGGTTAATCTGCTCGGCAACGCGGTCAAGTTTACCCATCACGGCGAGGTCATACTTCGCGTGACCAGAGATGCTGTCATCCCAGACGACGTTGTGGTGCTGCACTTTTCGGTGTGGGATACGGGGGTTGGTATTCCGCACGACCGTCTGGAAAGCATTTTCGAGCCATTCACTCAGGCAGATGGTTCCACGACCCGTACCTATGGCGGTACCG
>CAZSUK010000477.1:0-6882 GCA_964609355.1 uncultured Acidobacteriaceae bacterium
CCATGCTCAATCAGGCCTCGGCTGAGCAATGTGAGAGCAGAGCGGCTGAGCCCGATAGAGTCAGCCAGGTCGGTGCGAGACATCGATCCATTTTCAAGCAACGCTTCGATGATCGCGGTTCGCGATGTAGAAGCGCCTGGAATAGCTGGCCGCCGGCCATTCTTTTCCGTCACCCGATCGGATGATTGGTCTTTACTCTCGCGTGCTGATGCCGGCCCTGATCTGCGCATGCTAGAGACACTATAACGGGTCCACGACAGGGGTAACCGCGAAGATGATTCACACCGCGCTTTTCCTGGCGAAAACGTTCCACATTCAGGCTCACTGTGTGGTATTCGTGAGCAGGCAAATTGTTCAGCGGAATGTAAGAATCATGCTGAATAACAATTTCACCGGTGTCTTCGCATTGGAATACGAAGCCGGTCCGTGGGATGGTGTGGAAGGCGCACAGCACCTGTTTCAAGAAGTTCTGGCTGCTATGTAACCAGCCCGCAGCCCGGGCAGCGCTCAGTGATGCCCGGTTTTCCCCTCCGGAAGTGCGAACGCGACATAGGCGCCCGGGATAGGATCTTGAGATGCCGGGTGCCCAGGAACACTATGCGTGTAGGTGGTAGCTTGCGCAGCCGCGCAGAAGACAACATACTCCCGCCCCTGTACTTCATAGATCGCGGGCATCCCCTCTAACGCGGCATCCACCTCTGCCTCCCAGAGTACCTTGCCCGTGTCGGAATCAATCGCACGCACCTTGCGGTCGCGTGTCCCCGTAAAGATCACCCCTCCGGCGGTAAGGACTGGGCTCACCTTAGGGAACTGTGAGCCAGTGTTGGTGAAGCCTTTGGCGGCCAGTTCGGGAACCACGCCAAGAGGTATCTTCCAACGAATGGTTCCAGTGTTCAGGTTAAAAGCCGTCAAAGACGTCCAGGGCGGTGTAATGACTGGCAAACCGCTTTCCGCGAACATGAAGCCAAAACTGCTCCGGTAGTGCGCACTTATGGGATCCACAGGACCTGTTGCACCACCATTCACCTCTGCAGTCGACACCGGCGCAAGCTCCGGATGCTTGAGATACGCTAACAACGACGTAAGCTCTGAGGCCGATAACTGGGAAAAAGATGGCATCGGACCTCGCCCATGTTGCACCACACTCCGAATCTCGTCATCCGATAACTTCGAAGCAACACCAACCAGGGAGGGAATTCCCGGTGGTTTTCCTTCGCCATGAGTGCCATGGCATAAGCTGCAGTTCGCTGTAAAAATGGATCGGCCCTGCTCTTCCGGCGAGCCGGCCTGAGAGACCTTGCTGGCTAACTCGAGCTTCAGCATAGCCGGGAGATCTTTGGAAACCACGTATAAGTCGCCGGTACTGGGATTGACAGTAGTTCCGCCCCAGTTAACGCCCCCGTTGTTTCCAGGCATCTCGACCGTGTTGCCTAACCCGGGCGGAGTAAACAGGCCCTCGTTGTGAGCGCTTAGCATCTCGCTCGTCAATTGTTCGCGCTCTGCAGGCTCGAGAAACGGACTTAGGTCCTTTACCGTAAAGGACTGTCGCGCAAAGGGAGGCGGGTTTGTGGGAAAAGGCTGTGTCGGCCACGTCTCCTCCCCCGGCATGTCGGACTTGAGGACGGGTCGTTCCTCGATCGGCCACAGCGGCTCACCTGTCTCACGGTTGAAGACCCACAGAAAACCAACCTTGCCGGCTTGCGCCACGACGTCGACTTTCTTGCCATTGTGCTGAACGGTGGTTAGCATCGGAGTCGAATCGTTGTCGTAGTCCCATATGTCATGGTGAACCATCTGGAAATACCAGATCAATTTGCCCGTGCGGGCATTCAGCGCCAGCAGGCAATCGCCGTACAAGTTCGCTCCTGGTCGATTGGCGCCGTAGAAATTGTATTTAGGACTCGCGGTCGGAACATACACGATGCCGCGCTTCACATCTAACGCCATGCCGCTCCAGTCGTTGGCCCCTCCGATCGACTTCCACGCATCTTTTGGCCAGGTCTCATAACCAGGCTCGCCCGGGTGGGGAACGGTGTGGAACGTCCACGCCAGCCGGCCGGTGCGGACATCGTAAGCGCGAATGTCTCCCGGACCAGAGTTGTACTCCTCGTTTGTGGCGGAGCCCAGAATGAGCAAGTCCTCAAAGACGCGTCCGGGATTGTAGGACTGCACCAGCGTCAGACTATTCGGATCACGTCCAAGTCCGGCACGCAGGTCTACGATGCCATTGGTGCCGAATTGCCGAATGGGTTCCCCGGTACGGGCATTCAGTTCCTGTAGCTCGTTGTGAAGCGAAAAAATCAGGCGCCGATCCGATCGATCGGCGCTCTCCCAATAGTCAATTCCGCGATTGGTGATGAGGGTTGTGTTCGGATCTGTCGGGTGGGTCCAGATTTCCTTGCCCGTGGCTGCGTCCAACGCCACAATCGAGTTGTCCTTGGCAAGAACATACATCGTTCCGTCCACCACGATTGGGTTGAACGCATATTTCTTGGCATCTCCCGTCCGGTACGTCCATGCCACTTGCAGCTCTTTTACATTCGAACGATTGATCTGGTGCAATGCTGAATACTGTGCGCCGTCTGGGGAGCCTCCGTAGTTGCGCCAGGCAGTGTGGGCGTCTGCGATGTCCGGCTTGCCGGCGTGATCCTGGGCCGACGCGTGGAAAAGAAGGCCCAGGCACATGCAGCCCACTAGCGTCACGACCCATCGATTCGCCGGAAACTCCAGGTCTCGGGTCAACATGTCGATTCCTTCTCCTGCAACGTTCTGAGATAAGTGAGGCTCTGCTCCAGGCTGTCGAGGATCGGACCCGATGACTTGTCGTAGTCCAAAAACGCGTACTGGATACCTTGCTCACGGGCCTGCCGCAGAAGCGCGGGCCACGCGATCGTTCCTTTGCCCAACTCAGTCGAGTGATCGGAGTCCGCATCGGTTGTGTAGCTGGTCGGAAAGCCCGGCGAGCGATCTTTAAGATGAAGCAGCTTCACACGATCCTGGTGCCGCCGGAGGAAGTCTGCCGGGTCAACGCCTGCCTGTACGATCCAATAGGCATCGACCTCGAGCGAGACCAGGGCAGGATCAGTGTGCTCCATGAGTTCGGCAAATCCAGAGCTTCCGTCCTGGGGCAGGAGCTCATGATTGTGAAAGAGAAGCGCGAACGTCATACCACAACTGGCGGCGTTGCGGCCTGCCTGATTCAGCCGATCGGCGATGAGCCGGTACTCGTCAAGATTTTGCGGGCGGGGCCGCAGCATGGCGACCATGTACTCAAGACCGAGCGTGCGCGCGTAGTCGAGCTTCGTTTCGATGTCGGTTAAGGAGAAATGCCCGGCAGGAGCGCGAAGGCCGGCATCCTCGATCATGCGGCGGAGCGTCGCAGCGGGGTGATGATAGACAGTCGCATGCAGCTCTACCTCGGTAAAGCCTATCTTCCGAAGAGCATGCAGAAGCTTTGCCGGATCCCGTTCCGCTTGCCCACGCACTCCAGCAATCTGCACGCCGTAGAACAGCGCAGAATCCTTGGCTGCCGAGGTCGCGACCGTGCTGAGCCGATGGTCTTCTCGACGAGTGGTCACAATCTGTTCCGCTGTGCTTCCTGTTGCATTCTAGGCTGGAAGTCTACTATATCCTGATCCTCTCACCGACGACTGGGGGCGCGGAAGCCATAGCCTCGATTCGACCCGTCAACCCGGTTGTGGTCACTGCAACGGGCACGACCTATCCTGCATATTTCACGCCTTTAGCAGCAAAGGCTTCGATTCCTTTAGCTCCCTATGGAAGACTCCGTTTTTGCGTCGCTGGTTCGCGGTGTCATTTGGGTGTCCTATGAAGGCGAAGTTCAAAAGAGATTTAAACTCCTCGCGATCGATGCTGCTTGAAACGGCTCTCTTTTGCGTTTTGGTTTTATCGGGAACCTCGCGCTTGGTGGCACAAGATGTTCTGACCTGGCATAACGACAATGCGCGGACCGGAGAAAACCTGGGGGAGACAACCCTCACTCTGCAAAACGTAAATCCCAGAACATTTGGCAAGCTGTTTGTCCTTCGAGTCGACGGTAAGGTTGATGCCGAGCCGCTTTATGTCGCGAGGACAGAAATCCCGCACAAGGGACTTCGGAATGTGCTCTTCGTTGCCACCGAGCACGATAGCCTCTACGCATTTGACGCGGATACCGGGGAGCAATTCTGGCACGCCCGCCTGCTCAAACTTGCAGAAGCCCCGTCGAGTGTCCATTGTGGGCAAATCCAACCGGAAATCGGTATCACGGCCACCCCGGTCATCGATCGCCATCGTGGCCCGCACGGCACGATTTACGTAGTGTCGATGAGCACGGATCCGCAAGGCAGCTTCATTCAAAGGCTCCATGCGCTTGATCTCCGCACTGGAGAAGAAGAGTTCGGCGGCCCCGTGGATATTCAGGCGAGGTTTCCGGGGAACGGCGCGGGCAGCCAGGCGGGCAAGAAGATATTTGATCCCAAACAGTACGCAGAGCGAGCAGCGCTCTTACTGTTGAACGGTGTGATCTATACCACGTGGACTTCTCACTGCGATATTGACCCCTACACCGGATGGATCATCGCTTACAACGCGAAAACCCTGAAGCAGACCGGCGTGCTTAACCTAACGCCCAATGGCGAAAAAGGCGCCATCTGGCAAAGCGGTGCCGGGCCTGCCGCCGACCCTCAGGGTTCCATTTATATCGAGTCCGCGAATGGAACCTTTGACACTGTGCTTGACGCAAAGGGATTTCCGTCTCAAGGCGACTTCGGGAACAGCTTCGTCAAGATCTCCACCTCTTCTGCGCGACTTTTTGTAGCGGATTATTTCACTATGTTTGACGTCCAGAGAGAAAATGCCATCGACATGGACCTTGGGTCAGGTGGTCCTCTCGTCCTACCCGACATGGATGAATCTGGAAAGACCTGGCGCCTGGTGATTGGAATAGGGAAGGACCGAAACATCTATCTTGCAAACCGCGACGCCATGGGGAGGTTCAACCCGCTGGGGAACCAAAACATCTATCAGGAACTTGACAAGCCATTGAAGGGGACTTTTTACCGTGGTGCGCCGGCGTATTTCGACGGGCGGCTTTATTGTGCATCGGTTGATGATCCCATTCTGGAATTTCACTTTGTCAATGCACGACTTGTCGAGACGCCTGTTTCGCACACGGCAACGAAGTTTGTCTATCCTGGCGCTATCCCCAGCATTTCGGCGGACGGGTCGCGGAACGGGATCGTCTGGGCCTCCGAAAACGGGGACACCGCAGTACTACATGCGTACGACGCAAGCGATTTAGCGCATGAACTGTATAACAGCAACCAGGCTCCAACTGGCAGAGATCATTTCGGTACCGGCAACAAGTTCATCACACCGATAGTCGCTCATGGCAAGGTCTATGTCGGAACCACTGACGGGGTTGGGGTGTTCGGATTACTCCCGGATTCGGAACCGCAACCAACTCAATCGCGCCCGTAAAAATCCTCTTTGCACCTTTGGAAAATGTTCTTCAATCTCTACCAGGCCTCTACTTCGCCATCGAGTCGCCGGACCGTTCAGACGTGCGCATGTCCGATTGGGCTTCGCTTTCCTTCGGCGTTTCGAATTCCCAGCATGTTTAGAATCGGAGCCGTCAACATTGTTGTCACCAGGGCCATGATCACCATCATGGTGAAGAGTGTGGGAGTGAATGCTCCTACGTTGTAAGCGATATTCAAAACAATCAGTTCGACCAGCCCGCGAGTGTTGAGCAGGGCTCCCAATGCAAGGGCGTTCCGCCAGGACTGACCAGTCCAACGTGCGGCGATGACAGCCCCGCCCATTTTTCCGAAAACTGCGGCGGCAAGCACGATGCCCGCCCAAATCCACATAGAGGAATCGTTGAGCAGATCCAAACGAGTTCTCATCCCGGTGAGGGCGAAGAAAAGGGGCAGCAGCAGAACGGAAACCAGCATATCCAGTCGATCGCGGATCGCAAGTTGCCAATGCTCGATGCGAGGGAAGCAGACGCCGGCAAGAAAGGCTCCAAAGAGCGGATGGATGCCGATTTTGTCAGTGGCTGCGGCGGAAACGAGCACGCCCGCAACCGCCAGGCCAAGCAGTTCCAGAGAAAGATCGGGATTGAAGCGTCGCCGTACGAGCCGTGCAGCCAAGGGGCGGATGATTCCGAGCATCACGGTGAGGTAGACAGCAAGTCCGACGAGACGGGCCGGGAGCGACGCGGGTCCGCCCGATTCGCCGATGAGCGCCAGGGCAATCGCCAGCAGGCTCCATGCCACCACATCATCGACCGCGGCGCAGAGAATGGCGGTCGTGCCGAGAGGTGTCGATTGAAGCTTGCGCTCCTCGAGGATGCGGGCCAGCACTGGGAAGGCCGTAATGCTCATGGCGATTCCCAGAAAAAGTACAAAAGGGACGCTGCCAATACCCTTTGGGGCGAAACGAATCCGCAGCGAATGCGCGAGCAGGGCACCCATGGCAAACGGCAGCAGGATGCTCATCCCGCTGGCAGCGACGGCAGTTGCTCGTTGCCGGTAAAGCTGACCGTAATCCAGTTCCATGCCTACCAGAAACAGGAAGAGAACCAGTCCGACTGTCGAAAGCGTCTCGAGCGGTGCGAAGGAGGAAAGCGGAAACAGGCTTGCCGAAAGATGTGGGGCAAACCGGCCGAAGACAGAGGGCCCGATGAGGATGCCTCCGATGATTTCGCCGATCACCCGAGCTTGTCCAAGTTGACGTGCGATCCAACCGCAACCCACGGTGACTATCAACACGATCGACATCTGAAGAAGCAGAAGGTTCATAGGGAAACTCTCCGAATCGTCTTCACTTATTGTTTTAACTGGGCCGAGCCGTGCAGGTTTCCAGCAGAAAAGAATT
>CAZSUK010000478.1:0-5398 GCA_964609355.1 uncultured Acidobacteriaceae bacterium
GGCGGCCTGGGTGATCTTTTTCCGCCCGCACCGCTTGCCCACGCTGATGATCAGCGCCTGCTTTCCGGCCATATCCAGGATGGACTGCGGCACCAGGTCGTCGTGCAGCACGACGCCGGCTTCGGCCAGCAGCCTGGCTGCTTTCAGGGTTAGCAAATCCGGATCGCCAGGGCCGGCGCCCACCAGGTAGACCTTGCCCGCCTCGGCGCTACCCATGACGCAACCTCGTCCTTGCCGGGCAAGCCGCCTCGGCACAAACTTCACGATGCGCCAGCTCGTGCAATAGGGCCTTGCGTTCCGCCCCGGCCGGCATGGCTTGTAAGACTTCACGCCGGAGTTGTCCCAGATCCTCGATCCACGGTCCTAAGTCCGCCGGTAACTGTGCGTCAATCTCACGCCGCAACCGCTGCGCCAATGCCGGACTCTGGCCTGCCGTCGAAATAGCAATTTGCAGTGGGCCTCGCTGGACGATGGAAGCAAAGAAGAAATCGCACAAGGGCGGATCGTCGGCGGTGTTGCACAGGATGGAGCGCCGGGAGGCTTCTTCAAAAACTGCCCGGTTCACGTCGCGGTCGTTGGTGGCAGCAATGATCAAGTCACAGCCAGCCGCGTCTTCCGGCTCATAGGAGCGAGCCAGCCACTCGATCTTTCCTTCTGAACTTAGCTGCAGGACGGGCTCGACTGCCTTTGGTGCGACCACGCAAATGGAAGCGCCGCAGCGCAGCAGGCTCTCCACTTTTTCGAGACCGATGAAACCGGCGCCCACAACCAGGCATCGCTTCCCTTCAAGCTTCAGGAATAAAGGAAAGAGACTCGCGCGCTCACTCAAGGTGTTTTCCTCCAACCGGAGCGGCATCCCTGGTCACCGGCTCGAGCACCGCGCCGGCAAGCTGTTCGCGCAACTGCTCGTCGCTGGTGCGGGCAAAATAAGCGCGCAGGTTTTCACCCGGGTTGCGAGCCTGCAAGTAGCCACCGAGCAGCCGTTCCAGCGCATCCGGCACTTCGGTTGCCAGGCAGCGGTACCCAACTGGCCTGGCGATCTGCTGATGCAGGCCTACCGCGCCGCCGACGCAAAAGTAGTAAGCGTCTTCGAGCTTGCCCCCATGCTTGATCTTCTTGCCTTCGATGCCGATGTCGGCGATCCAATGCTGTCCGCAGCTATTGGGGCAGCCGGTCACGTGCAGCTTCAGCTGCTGGTCGAAGCCCGGCAGCCGCTCCTCGAGTTCGTCAACAATCCAGCGGGTAAAGCCCTTGGTTTCGGTAATGGCCAGTTTGCAGAATTCACTGCCAGTGCAGGCAATCGCGCCTCTCCAGAATGCAGAACCTTCTACCGGCAGCCCAAGAGCCTCCAGTTCGCGGGCCAGCTCCTGGGCTTTGTTTGCGGGCACATTGACCACCAGCAGGTTTTGCATGACCGTGGTGCGCAGCTGGCCGTTGCCGTAGCGGGCCGCCAGGCCGGCGACCGCATTCAATTGGCCGGCTGTCATGCGCCCGCGCAGGACAGAGAGTCCCACGTAGCAGAGGCCCGCCTGCTTCTGACGGTGAATGCCGACATGGTCGCGGTAAATGTCATTGGGAATTACTTCTTCTACCGCGGGGTCGAGCTGGTAGCCGAGCCGGCGGTTCAACTCGGCTAGAAAGGTCTCGGCGGTCCACCCTTCGCGGAGAAACAAATGCTTCATGCGGGCCCGGTCGCGGCTCTCGCGCAAACCCTGCTGGTCGCGAAACAGCTCGGTGATCTTGCGCACCACGGCGGCGACCTGGTGCTGCTGCACGAAAGCATTCAGACGCACCCCAAGATGTGGATCGGCGGAGAGACCGCCACCCACGCGTACAGAGAACCCCACCTCCTGCCCGCGTTTGGCCGGGGTGAGACCAATGTCATTGATCTCGGGGTAGGAGCACCACACGGAACAACCGGTGATCGACACTTTGAATTTTCGCGGCAGGTTATAGAGGTCCGGGTTACCGTTCAGGTCTCCGGCAGCGGCCACGGCAAAGGGGGACGCGTCGATCAGTTCATCATCGGCTAAACCGGCTAACGGGCAGCCGGTTACGTTGCGCACGACATCACCGCAAGCGCCCTTAGGGGACATGCCAGCGGCGGAGAGACGGTCAATGATCCCGGGCAGAGCCTCGATGGTCAGCCAGTGAAGTTGGATGGCCTGGCGGACAGTGATATCGACCAGATCCCGGCCGTGTTTGGCGGCAATGTCCGCGATCACCTCCATCTGTTGCGAAGAGGCCACGCCGTTAGGAAGCGCGATCCGCATCATGAAATATTCCGTTGCTTTGCCTTCCCCTCCCTTACCGCCGAGCGCGCCGGCGCCGTCTCCCTGGGTGTAAATTCCCCACCATTTGAAGTACGCGGAAGCCCATTCCGGGAGGACCGATTCCCTGCCGGCGGCGGCAAAAGCTCGCACTTCGTCCATTGCCTCCCACGGGTTCTTCTCCCGCTTCAGCCGCTCCATGCGTTGGGCTTTTGTTTCCTTAACCTCGGCCATCGATACACTCCCCCCGAAATGAAAAAACCCGCGCGTGGCTGATGCCGACACCCGGGTCTCTGACGATGATAACTAGCTGAATTCTCTAGGACCGACCCGTACGGCGCGATGGGATCGCGCAACAACCAGCGCTACGGCGACAGTACAAGGACATAAGTAAACCGTAATCCCGTAATGGACTCAAGTCAATACATAGCTGGCTTTGAGGTATTTGGAAGCCAGAGAAGGGAAGGGACGAGCAGACACAGGGACGAGGAGATGCAGCTGCAGAAAAGGGTGCGCTAAGCGCCTTATGCGCCTTAAGGGTCTGCCCGGTACCGAAATCGATCGCCAATCCAGCAGAAAAGGGTGCTTAATATGCTTATTAAGCTTATTAAGGGTCCGCGTGGGCGCAAAGACAGTCCCCAGGGTTAAAGAGGCTGCATGAGTACCCGGGGAGAAAGAAACGCAGGTCCCTCTAGTGCGCCCCGGTCCTAACGAACAGATCCGCCTTCCGTGATGTCTGCTGTTCTGGGAGGTCGAAGGGCGAGATTCGGGTACCCGTCGATTGGTGGCGGGGATGGAGCCCAAAAGCGCGTTAGTCGATTGCGCTGCTTACCTGGTGGCGGATGTCGGCGCCCCGGATCCAGAAGATGACGTCGCGGGAAATGTTGGTGGCGTGATCGGCAATGCGTTCCAGAGCCCTGGCAATGATGATTGCATTCAAAGCCTGCAAACTGATCTCCGGCTGCTCCTCCATGACCTTCATGAGTTCTCCGCGAGCCACGCGGTTCATACGGTCAATCTCATCGTCCATCACTACCACCGCTTCTGCAAATTGAGCGTCGGCATCCAGCAGTGCCTGGATGGCGGAACGAATCATTCGCGAGGCATATTCCCCCATGGACGCGATATCCACCGGCAGTTGGGCCGCTGGGTATTCGAGCAACTCCTGGGTTCGGATGGCAATACTCATGGACTGGTCGCCAACCCGCTCCAGGTCGCCATTGATTTTGATAACCGCCAGGATGAAGCGCAGATCGATGGCCATGGGTTGTTCCTGGGCCAGGAGCTCATAGGCCATTTCGTCCACTTCCCGCTGCGCAGCATTGATCGCCGTCTCGTTCTCACGCACATACTGACAGAGGCCGGCATCCCGCTGCAGATAAGCGTCCACAGCAGAGCTCACTGCCTGCTGGGAAAGCGCAGCCATGGCCAATAACTTATCTTTGAGCGCGGCCAGCTGCTGCTGAAAATGGATACGCGGCAAGACGCCCCCCTTGTACAAAAATTGTGCATCATCGCCCGTGACAGTTTGAAGAAAATCGGGCTATTTTCCGTTCCAATCCGCTAGCGGGAGTGGCAGAGCTGCTTCTCAGCTTCACGGGTCGCCTCGTAAATCTGGTCAAACGAGTCGACAGCGTACAGGACTGGCTGCATCTCTGAGGTCGAGAACTCCTGGTTCAAAACTTTGTCCACGTCGAAGTCCCTGATTTCCGGCCCACCTTCGATGACGTAGGTGGATTCGCCCTGGGACGAAATCAAACCGCTGCCGTAGAGGCGGTATTCTCCCTTTTGCCGGATCACGCCAAACTCAACCGTAAACCAGAACAAGCGTCCCATTTTTTCGAGCGCCTCCTTGTCAGTTAGGACCGCGCACACCGCTCCGTAATGCTGCAGGAAGTCGGCAAAGACAGGATGGGCGTGCATGGGAACATGGCCGAAGACGTCGTGGAAGATGTCTGGTTCCGGAATGTAGGCAAGCGATTCCCGGCTCCGCAGCCAGGTGGTGGTAGGAAACTGCCGGGCCGCCAGCATGGCAAAAAATGCGTCGGGAGGAAGAAAGCCGCTTACCGGCGTAGCTCTCCAGCCACTCCTCGGCCTAAGCCGTTGATTCACATCTGCCAGATTGGGAATCAGATCGGTTCTAAGCCCAATCTGCTCAAAGCCCTGTAAATACTCCTCACAAGCATGTGCCTCGATCTGAGGCATGCGGCGGCCCACCAGCTCGGCCCATGTGGCGTGCTGTTCCGGGGTGTAGGCACCCCAATCCTGGTGGATCAAAAAAGGCTCGGCTGCTCCAAGAGTTGCGGAAGCGATCGCCATATCCCTCTCTTTTCGTCTCTCAATTAAGACGCGTTTTCTGGCATTTCCACTCTCAGGCGCATCCAACTCACTAGTAGAAGTCGGAAAATGGCGCCCTACAACGTACACACTAGGTTAATCCTACCTTCAGGGGCCTATCCAAGAACCTCCCCAAAGGTATATCTTTCTTCCGGCCCTGGTAGAACTGGGCGACCCAAGGAGTAACAGTAGCGTTATGACCACCCTTACCCATCACGAGCAACAGACAAGTGAAGATCTGCTTCAGCTGAACGGCACCGATTATGTTGAGTTTTACGTAGGCAACGCGCGCCAGGCATCCTACTTTTACCGCATGGCCTTCGGTTTCAGCCTGGTGGCCTATGCCGGGCCCGAGACTGGCCAGCGGGACCGAGCCTCCTATGTCTTGCAACAGGGCAAGATCCGCTTTGTCCTCACTACCCCTCTTCGCCCTGACAACGAAGTGGCCGAGCATATCCGGCTGCACGGCGACGGCGTTCGCGACGTAGCACTCTGGGTCGATGATGCCAAACAAGCCTGGCGAGAGACCACCCGGAGAGGCGCACGCAGCGTGCAGGAGCCACACGCAACTTCCGATGAGCATGGAACGGTAAAAACGGCGTCCATCGCAATCTATGGGGACACGATCCACACCTTTGTGGAGCGCAAGAATTATCACGGAGCGTTTCTGCCCGGGTACGTTTCCAAGGGTCACGATCACCTTGCCCGTCCCACCGGCCTCTTGCATGTCGACCACGTGGTCGGCAATGTGGGTTGGAATGAGATGAACCGCTGGGTGGACTTCTACGCGA
>CAZSUK010000479.1:0-11499 GCA_964609355.1 uncultured Acidobacteriaceae bacterium
TGCGCCGGCACGCTGCCGTACCATTCGTAGTTTGCGAACTGCGGCAGCATCAGCAACGCATGATGCAACAGGACCATGATCGCTGCGACTCCGCGCAAACCGTCAAGCGCGACGATACGGCGGCCGGCATGGCCGGCGGATGTTACTTGATCGTGAGTATGAGAGATAGTTTGCACCGCAGCTAACTCCACCGAATTTCTCTGCTCGAACATTTCGGTCACGGTAAATCCTATAAATCTTGCGGGGCCAAGAAGTCGTGGGCCAGATATAGAATTCCTTTCTGCTAAAGATTGAGGAACCTTGATTCCACTATGACCGCTGCGGCTGCGGGATTGCGAAGCTTTTCCAAGTGGTTCACATTCGCCGGTAATGCGGCTTGCGTCGCCTTGGTAATAAAGCCTTTGTAGCCCGAACGCGTGACAAAAAAATGACACAATTCTTACTGTTTGCTGGCACTTGATTTGACTGATCAATGTAGAGTTGTGCCGTGAAGTCGTATTAACTGCTGTATAAGTCAGAGACTAATGCGGGCTGCAACCTATCAATTGCAGTAAATGATTGCCTTAAACGTCGAATAAGTTACAAAGCATAAGACAGAGCCCAAAAGCGCTACCGGCAAAGTGATTTGGCGAGCAGGAGCGAACATCCTCCTGATGATCGGTTTGCTGTGGGGAGGACTGCAAATCCCTCCACTCCGCTCCTCCGGAGCTCCCGCGGGATGACAAGGGGAGGCTAGTGGCCTACCTGGGAAGCGGCGATTGGGATGTGTGGATCCCAGGCGGGTGCGCTGTTTTTTAGCCAGCAAAATAGAGGAACAAGCTACCCTTATCTCTCATGACTGTTTCCAGAAGGCAATTCGCGTTCAGGTCTCTCGCGTTCCTGGCCGCTTCGTCTAGCAATGCACCCTCCCAAAGCTCGAAAGTGCGCGTCCTTATCATCGACGGGATCAACAACCACGACTGGATGGCGGCGACGCATGCTGTAGCCGAAATCCTTGCCGCCACGACCGTCTTTTCTGTCGATGTATCCACAACTCCTCCACGCGGTGCTCTCCCGGAGGCCTGGAATTCCTGGCATCCCGACTTCTCTCGCTATGACGTGGTCATCAATAACTTCAATGGCGGCGAGAAGGCAGACGGAATCGAGTGGCCGATTGGCGTGCAAACGTCTCTGGAAACGTTCGTCCGTCATGGGGGCGGCCTGGTCGTCTATCATGCGGCCAACAACGCGTTTCTCAACTGGAAGGCGTACAACGACATGATCGGCCTGGGGTGGCGCACGAAATCATTTGGACCCGGGCTGGCGGTATCCGATGATGACAAAATCGTAATCATTCCCCAGGGAACAGGGTTAGAGCCGGGTCATCCGAAGCGGCAGGATTTTCAAATCCACGTCCGCGACACCGACCATCCCATCACAGCGGGGATGCCGAAGGTGTGGTTGCATCCCTCTGAGCAGTTGACGCACGGTCAACATGGGCCTGCGGAAGGCCTGACGATTCTTACCTATGCCCACTCCCCTGTCTCGAACCAGAATGAGCCGATGGATTGGGTCCGGCGCTACGGAAGAGGGCGTGTCTACACCACCATGCTTGGTCATACCTGGGCAGGCGAACCAAGTCCCAATCTTGCTTGTGTGGGCTTTCAGACTCTGTTGTCACGAGGCGTTCAATGGGCTGCAACAGGAGCTGTTACCATTCCAATACCATCGGATTTTCCCGGGCCCGACAGAATATCTCTTCGCACGCTCAGCTGAGTGAAATGTCCCTTATCCCCACATGGTTCATAATTACATTTCATACGGAGGAAGGTGATGATGAATCGACGGAGTTTTCTGCAATTGTCCACGGCAGCAGCAGCATTCCCTTTGCTGACGCAATCCCTCTGGCCGGAACCTGCCAGGCATTTTCCGATCGGGCTCCAGCTTTCCACGCTGGTCAAACACAAAGTCGACCAAGCGGAGCTGGTGAGCAATCTGCAGCAGATTTCGGCGATCGGCTTTCAGGAGGTTGAGCCCTGGCATGCCGCCTTCACCATCCCGGCAGAACAGCTGCGCAAAGACATTACCGACGCCGGTATGACGGTCTCAAGCGGCCACTTTGAGTATGCCGATCTGACGACCGATTTCGCAGGCCAGATGAACTATGCCAAGGCGCTGGGCCTCAAGTGGGTGGTCTGCCCCATGCTGCCGAAGTCGCAGTGGATGTCGGCGGAAGGGTTTCACACCGCGGCAAAGCAGTTTAACGACTGGGGCAAACGTGTGAACGATGTGGGAATGCAATTTGCCTTCCACAACCACGACTACGAATTCCGCAAGTTCGATGACGTTACGGGTTACGACATCCTGTTGAAGGAGACTGACCCCAAGCGGGTGTATCTGGAGATGGACTGCTATTGGATTACGCAAGCGGGGTACGATCCGGAGCAGATGCTGAAGCGACTTGGCCGTCGGGTGCGCATGCTACACATTAAAGACCGCAAGCCGGGGTTTCCGCCGTCCTACGATATGAGCGACAGCTCGGCGCACTTCACCGAGGTCGGGACCGGAAGCATCAATTGGCCTGCGGTTCTCGCGATCGCCAAAAAGCTCGATATCGAGCACTATTTCATCGAGCAGGACCGAATTCAAGGCTCGCCGATCGACAGCCTCCGCGCCAGCTATACATATCTGCGAAAGGTGCTGGCGTAACGCGGGAAATCGCATTCGAGCAACTCTAGTGGAGGTCTCGACCTCCTGCGCTTACGAGCGAACGGCTATCATGACCGAACAGCACAAGGAAAGCGATGAGCAGGACGATGACACGCCGAGACGCTATCAAGCTGGGGACAACCACTGCAATGTCTGTTGCGGCCGCACCTTTATTGGCCGCTTCAAAGGCTTCTGCGTCTAGCGAGATCTGCTCCATGCGCGCCGTCGACATGGTCGCAGCCATGCGGGCGAAGAAACTGTCTGCGCGCGAAGTGATGCAGGCACATCTGAAGCAGATCAACCAGGTCAACGGCAAGGTGAACGCCATCGTAACCCTGGTTCCGGAAGACCAGTTGATGACCCAGGCCACCGCGGCAGATGAGGCCCTGGCACACGGCAAATGGCTGGGCCCCCTGCACGGACTGCCCGTCGCCGTGAAAGATCTGCACGAGACCAATGGCATCCGCACTACCTATGGCTCCCCGTTGCACAAAAATGATGTGCCGGACTTCGACTGCCGCGTCGTACAACGGGAAAAAGAAGCGGGAGCAATCGTTGTGGGTAAGACCAACGTCCCCGAATTTGGTTTTGGTTCGCAGACCTTCAATCCGGTCTTCGGACCTACCCACAATCCCTACGACCTAAGCAAGACCTGCGGTGGAAGCACTGGCGGCGGCGCGGTCGCCGTCGCTTGCGGGATGGCTCCCCTGGCCGATGGCAGCGATATGGGCGGCTCGCTTCGCAATCCTCCCAACTTTTGCAACGTAGTCGGCATCCGCCCTTCCCCAGGACGCGTTTCAAACGTGCCGACCAATCTGGGCTGGTTTACGCTGGCGGTCCCTGGCCCCGTGGCTCGTAATGTCACCGACTGCGCCTACTTCCTGAGCGTGCTTGCAGGCTATGACCATCATTCACCCATTTCGATCGAACTGCCGGGCGCCCAGTTTTCTCAGCCGTTGGGAAGCAGAAACTTCCAGGGGGTGCGGGTGGCCATGTTCAAAGACCTGGGTTTGCCCTGGGACCCTGAAGTGAAGAACGCGGTCCAGGCACAACGCAAGGTGTTCGAATCACTGGGCTGTATCGTGGTGGATGCGGAGCCTGATTTCAGCGGCGCCAACGAAGCCTTTCTGGCGTGGCGGCATTGGTCCGTCGAACTGGCCTTTGGGGATCTGCTGGCCACCCATGGTGACCAACTCAACGAATACGTTCACTGGCACGTCGAAGAAGGACGCAAGCTGACTGGGCCCTACCTGGCTCGGACTGAGGCCCGGCGCACAGAACTGTTCCAACGTTTGTGCAATTTCAAAGGAGAATACGAATTCTTCGTCCTGCCCGTAAACCAGGTGCTTCCCTTCGATGTCCATACACACTATCCAACGGAAATTGCGGGAGTGAGCATGGAAAACTACCTTGCCTGGATGAAATCCGCTTACTACATTTCTGCAGCAGGTAACCCCGCGATGTCTGTGCCCTGTGCATTCTCGTCGAACGGGCTCCCCATTGGCTTGCAGATCGTTGGCCGCCATCACGACGACTGGGGCGTACTCCAGTTGGGTTACGCGTTCGAACAAGCGACTAATATCGGCAAACGCACCCCTGGATTAGTCTGAACCACAGATCTTCTTGATCTTGCCTCCAAGCCTTGCTATCTTAGCGTCGAGTCTTGGTTCGGGACCCCGTAGTCCCTCTGTACCGAACTTTTTTCCATCGTCAGTAGTTGGGCCGTTAGTCGAGCTCAGGTTCCTTGATTGATCCTGAGAAACCCGCCTCCTATCTCTCTGTCAATCCGAGGAGGCCCAGGTTAACTATTTCTTGAAGACTAAACAGGGTTCAGGGGGAGGACTTCACAATGTCGCAGCGTAATCCATTTTTCAGACAATTGTTAAAGCACGCACTTCCTTGCCTGCTGCTGATCGTCTCCCTATTGCCACTAAGACTCTTTGCCCAATCAACCTTTGGATCGATCGTGGGCACAGTGAAGGATAGCTCCGGGGCCGTGATTCCCGGCGCTACCGTCATGTTGACGAATATCGGCACCGCCGCGGAACGAACGGTTGTTACCGACCAGCACGGCGACTATAGCCTGGTCAACCTAAACCCCGGGAAATACCAGATCACGGTGTCGGCGGCAGGATTTGAAAAAACAGACTTCTCTGACCTCGACCTTCAGTCCCGCGAAACCAAGCGCGTCGACGCCGCCCTCAAGCTCGGCTCGGCGACGGAAACGGTCATGGTCCAGGGCGCTTCGACCGGCGTGATCACCACGGATGTCTCTAGTCTCTCTGAAACCAAGACCGGCCGCGAGCTCACGGAGCTGCCCGTAGCCGTCTACTCCCGCTCCACAGGATCGACCAGCCCCATTGACACGCTGAGCACCGAGCCCGGCGTTCAGGTGGATGACGACAACAACCTTGTTATCGATGGCACAACCCCTGCACTGATGTCCTATACCATTGACGGCATCAGCAGCGTTAGCGTGGAGAACAGCGGCCCGATCAACGAGCTCTTCCCTTCTTTCAACTCCATTTCTGAAATACGTATCAGCGGAAGCAACAATAACGCAGAGTTTAGCGGCGTCTCAGATGTCACCACTACCTCAAAGAGCGGGACCAATACCTTTCACGGCGGAATCTTCGAAAACCTGCAGAACACCGTGCTCACTGCCGGCAATCCTTTTACTCATTCCACCCCGACCATCATCATGAACAACTTTGGTGGGTTCCTGGGCGGACCGGTCAGCATTCCGCACATCTATAGCGGTAAAGACAAGGCCTTCTTTTTTATGAGCTATGAGGGCTTGCGACTGCCACGACAGGTGCCTCTCATCACCAACGTGCCTTCTGCGGACATGCGCAACGGGAACCTGGTCGATTACCTGGCAGGCACACCTATCTTCAACCCGGATGGAAGCTCGATCGATCCAGCCAACGTGCCGATATCTCCAGTATCGGCGAACTTTATTAAGTACTTTTTCCCAGCTCCAAACTCGGGCCAACCGGCGGACTACCAAAACAACTACCGGGTGAACTATCCCGCTCCCATCACCAGTGACCAGGCTGACTTACGCCTCGATTACACGCTCACCTCCAAGCAGTCCATGTTTGTGCGCGGCACCTACAAAACCAGGTCCGTCATCAATCCGCCAAACCCTAATTGCCCCGGCTATTGCATTAACGCAGGTTCTCCAATCACCGGGGGCTTTGGCTACCCTGAGGACGACCAGGGTGTTACCTTCTCCCATAACTACGCTATTTCGAACGCGCTGGTGAATGAGTTTCGCGCTGGGTTTAATGGCATCCACCAGACCTACGCGATGCTTGAGGGAACCAGCGCCGGCTATCTGACGCAGGCTGGTATTCAGGGGCTGGACCCCAACCCTGTCCCTACCGCGCCGGATGTGAATATTACCGGTTTTATGGTGACCGGTGGCGGCAATCCGTCGGTGCAGCACAGCAATATTGTTCAGTTCCTCGACAACCTTACCTTGAGCAAAGGCAAACATACGTTCAAGTTTGGCGGGGACTTTCGTCACATGAGCGATCATGACGATAACGTCTTTGGCAACTACCGGGCGGGCCAGTATTACTTCAACAACCAGACACAATATTCCGATGTAAATGGAAATCCTGTCTCGATTGGAGATCCGTACACTGCATTCCTGCTCGGTTATCCCGACTATACTGCGCTTGCCGAACAGGTAAATCATCCGGCAATGAATGGCCGGGGCTGGGGTTATGGTTTCTTCGGCCAGGACGACTGGAAAATCACTCCGCGGCTCACCCTGAACCTGGGCCTGCGCTATGAACTTCACCCGCCTCTCAAAGACGCCGACTACAACACAGCAGCCTTCCTGCCCAGCTACAACGTGGGTGGAGTGACCGGCGCAGTCGTAGTGCCGAACCAGCAAGCGCTCGGCTATACCTCCTCAGACTTTGCCGCGGCCATTGCTCCTTCGCCCATAATCACCGCTGCCCAGGCCGGCATTCCGCAGGCTCTGCGCTATACCTACAAGAAGGACTTTGGTCCCCGTCTGGGCTTCGCCTGGCGGCTCGCCGGCACAGACAAAACCGTGCTTCGCGGGGGATGGGGACGCTTTATCGAACAACCCCTCGGCTTCTCGCTGGTTTCCGGATGGGCAGTAAGTTCGAGCTTCGTGAACTACGCGTATCAAGCGCAAACTGCGCCTGGAGGTAGTCCAACCATCGCTTTTCCTAGTCCCTTCTCCGCCCCCGTGCCCGGAGGCGCAAGCTTCCAGTATGCCTTTCCCATCCACTACACCGATCCATCGGTGCAACAGTGGAACCTTACCCTGGAGCAGGATCTCGGCCATGACATCGGCATGCGCCTTTCTTACATTGGTAGCCACGGTTCAAACCTGGAAACCTTCGTTGACCTCAACCAGGTGCCGGCCAATACGATCGGATGGGCGAACGCGTTCCCTCTCTACGCTCCTTATCAAACCTGGGGATACGTCGAGAGCATCGTCAATGGCGCCCAGAGCAACTACAACAGCATGAGCGCAGCCTTGACCAAGCGTTTCGTCAATGGGCTGCAATTCCAGGCCAGCTATATGTGGACGCGCGACCTTTCCGACGCCCAGGGATTTGCACCGACATCTCTCACGACCGAGGGCAACAGTGTTTCCTCGGACCGCTTCAACCTCGGCCTTGATTACGGCAACGTCATCTTCGACCGTCGCAGCCGCTTTCTGGCTACATACTTGTATGAGCTGCCGTTTGGCAAGGGCAAGCCCTTCCTGTCCGGCGGTGGCGCGCTGAACACGCTGGTCGGTGGGTGGCAGTTCGGAGGAGTCGTGGTGCTGCAAAGCGGAGCTTTTCTTACGCCGTATCAAACTACCACCGACCCTGGTGGGACCAACCTGCTCTCCAATGCGGGGTCCACGCGAGCCGACAGGATTTCTGGCGTTCCGGTTTACCTCCGCGGTGTGCCATCGGCAGCCGGCGACCCGACCTTCCTCAATGTCAACGCTTTTGCGGATCCAGCCAATAATAGCGGCGGCTTTGGGAGTGCCGGTGTGGGCAATGTTGTAGGACCCGGAACGGAAAGCTGGTCTATGTCGCTGATTAAATCTACCTCGCTATGGGAAGGAGCAAAGTTTCAATTTGGCGCCGAAGCGGCGAACGTGTTCAACCACCGGAACTATGAGACGCCGGACATGAACGTTGACGACGGACCTACCGGCTTCGGGATTATTACCGCGCTGCAGACGGCAGAAGGGGCGGGGCCGCGCAATATTGAAATAACTGCGCGGATTAGCTTTTAAGGCACAAAGCAATGGTGGGGCTTCGCCCATCGTTTTCGGCCCACGTACGCTGATCCGAACATGGGGCACCCCTGTGGACCTGTGGGACCCGCGTCGGGCTTGAGGGGGAGCCGGCGATATCCCACATCTCGCGGAAAACGAGCGAGATGCCCCGAATTTCCTGTACGCAGCTCTGGACAGGACCGCGTGTGCGCCTCTCTTTAAGGAGAGGCGCATGAAGTTCAGGGAACCCACGAAACTACACAGGAAATCGGGGATGTGGGGCACCCGGTGATCGGTGCGGGGATAGAGCCCAAAAGCGCGTTCACCCGCGCTGAATACGTCCTTTACCTCAGCAGGTAATAACAGACACCCACGGTCGCCAGCAGCAGCAATGAAATCAGACGTGGATCACTGAGCGTCGTCACGGGACCCTTGAGGAACGCTAGCGGGTGATCCCAGCAGACCTTAGCCACCTCGGCCTCGTCCATCGCTGGGGTTAGCAGGCTGGTCGCCACATAAATAGCCACGCACACCGCGGCAATGATGGGTCCGGCCAGCATGAATGGAATGCCAAGACCCTGTACCGGATCTGTTACAAATCCACCAAAGTCTGTGAGTCGCGAGGCCGGCAGGAACCATCTGCCGGTGCTCGGCAAATCGACCAGAAAATAGAGGACTCCGATGAGCGAGCCGAAATATAAAGTAGCCATCGCCGCCTGCCGGGTACCGCGCTTCCACAGGACACCCAGCACAAACACAGTAGTCACCGCGGGAGCAAAGGTCATCGGGATCTTATTGACCGCTTCGAAGATCGTGCCGAATTGATCGCCCTGCGTAGACCACAACATCGCCAGAACCATGATCACACCCGTCGTAATCCGTCCCACCCGCACCACCTGCGCATCGGTCGCCTCCGGGTTCATCCGCTTGGCCACGTCGATCGAGATGAGGGTTGCGCAGCTGTTGAGCGCGGCAGCCATGCAGCTCATCAGCGCCGCAGCCAGGCTGGCAGCGATCAACCCGCGCACGCCTACGGGGATGAGGTATTGGATCAAGAGCGGCAGCATGGTGTTGTAATCCGGATGGCCCGCCACAGTGGCGAGATGAATGGCTCCTCGCTGCCAAAGCACATAGCCGATGACACCAGGAAACACCATCAGAAATACCGGCGAGAGCTTGAGAAATCCTGCGAACAACGCGCCGTTCTGCCCATCCTTCAAAGTGTGCGCCCCCAGCACCCGCTGCACGTGAGTCTGGTCGGCGCACCAATACCAGATGCCGAGAATGGGATAGCCAAGCAAAACCGCCAGCCAGGAGAACTCATTGAGATGACCCTGGCCGTTGATGACCGGCTGCAGCATGTGCAGTTGCCCGGGAGCAACCGCATGCTGGAAGCTGGCCAAATCGTGCACACCGACCCGGGGTAACGCGCGCACGCCCATGATGGTGATGAGTATGGCCCCGCCCAGCAACAGAACCACCTGGATACTCTCCGTCATCACCACTGCTTTCAGTCCGCCCAGCGCCGCGTAGGTGACGGTAAACAGCGACAGTACAACGATGGTGGCAAACATCGGTACGCCGAGCAGGCTTTCAAAGACTTTTGCCGCAGCAAAGAGGCTGATGCCGATGTGAATGAGCAGAGCACCCATGATCCCGATCACCGCCAAAAAAGTGCGCGCCGCAGGACAATACCGCCGCTCCATGAACTCCGGCAATGTAGCTACTCCGGAGTTGATATAGAACGGAGCAAACATCAACGCCAGCAGAATGAGGATGAAGCAAGCCATCCACTCGAAGTTGCCAATCACCAGGCCGTCTCTTGCGCCGCCGGCAGCGTAGCCAACCAGGTGGATGGTCGAAATGTTCGACGTGAACACAGCCGCACCGACGGTAAACCAACCAAGCGACTTGTTCGCCAGGAAATACTGTTGTGAAGTAGCCTTCCGCTGGTAGCCGACCTTGATACCGAAGGCGGTAATGCCAACCAGGTAAACAGCGATGACGATAGCGTCGATCGGAGAAATCGCCATGCGTTAGGGTTGAATCTGTACTTTCAATGCCACGGATCGATCCGCCGCAAATTGCAAAGCTTTTACCGAATCGTCGAGATCGAAGACATGGTTGATAAACGGTTGCACCTTGACGCGCCCAGCCGCCACCAGCCGGATCGCCTCATCAAACGTGTCCCCGTAGCGCATCGATCCACGGAAATTAATTTCCCTCACCATGAGCTGGTTGACCGGGATCGGAATATCCGCTGTGCCTACGGTTCCAATCTGCACGATCGTTCCCCCGGGCCGAACCAGGTCGAAGGCCGCGCGCAACGCAGCAGGTGCGCCCGAAGCCTCAAACACCATATCGAATCCAAGATCGGTCAACTCCCGCACCTGGTCGCGCAGGTCGTGCGCCGTAGGATCAAGAGCCACATCCACGCCCAGCTCAATCGCCTTCACACGCCGTGCGGAAATGAGGTCGCTTACCGCGACCGGAACAGCGCCAAAGGCGCGCGCCGTCATGGCTACCAGCAAGCCGATGGTTCCTGCGCCCGTCACCAGCACGCGCTTACCGGATACTGTGCCCGCACGCTTCACCGCATGCAGAGCGACGGAGAGTGGTTCCATCATTGCCCCGGCACCATCGTCCATATCGTCCGGCAGAAGATGACACTGATCTGCGCGAACGACCAGGAACTCGGCAAGGGCGCCATCTGTAGGCGGTTTGGTGCTGGCGCTGCCGAGCATAATCGTCTTTCGGCACAGGTTGATCTGACCCCCCTTGCAATAGTCGCAAAAGCCGCATGAGCGCGCGGGATTGACCGCGACCCGCTGCCCTGCTTTCACCACCTGGACATCGGGGGGAACCGCAATGACTTCCCCGGTGAGTTCGTGGCCAAGGATGAACGGGCGATCGGGGACAAACGTAGCGTTGTATCCGTGCTCGTAGTAGTGCAGGTCAGTGCCGCAAATACCAACACGACGGCTACGCAACAGCACCATGCCCGGATGCAGCTCGGGCTGATGATAGGACTCGATGCGGATGTCTCGTGCACCATGGAGTACGGCAGCTTTCATCCTCAGTCCCCTATCCCGTAGAAGGCGGCGCAGTTGTCACCCAGGATGCCTGCTTGTGTGTCTGGCGGAAATTGCTTCGCATAGTCGATCACGATATTCATCACGGCTGCGTACTCTCCGGAGAGTGTGCAAACCGGCCAGTCGGAACCGATCATCAAACGGTCGGTTGCAAATGCCTCGACGACCACGTCCAAATAACGTTGAAAGTCGCGCGGCTGCCACTGCTTCCATCGTGCTTCGGTTACCATGCCCGAGAGCTTGCAGAATACGTTGGGAGACTTCGCCAGCCGGCGTAAGTCCTGTTGCCAGGGAGAAATCGTTCCTGCGGCAATCCCAGGCTTGGCGATGTGATCGAGGACAAACGGCTGCTGCGGAAATTCCTCCACCAGCTGGGCGGCAACTGGAAGGTGTTTAGGGAACAGCAGCAAATCGTAGGTCAGGCCAAACTCCCGCAACTGCGCGATCCCGCGG
>CAZSUK010000480.1:0-16307 GCA_964609355.1 uncultured Acidobacteriaceae bacterium
AAAACTCTGGCTGCCGCGTTGCCACTCTTCAAACTCACGGTAGGTATCAAACCAGGCGCCGGTTCCGCGGTGCGCCGCATCGGTCTGCCATACCACGACCAGCCGGCTTGCGTTTTTATAGGGTAAGGGTCGCAACAGCACCGCGCTGACTATACTGAAAATGGCTGTATTCGCCCCGATGCCAAGGGCTAGAGTTGCAATCACGGTGACAGCAAATCCCGGCGATTTGCGTAGCTGCCGGAATGCATAACCGACGTCTCGCCATAAGTTCTCGAGGTGTAAGGCGCTGTCCGCGCCGGCTACTCTCTCCCCGATCACCGAAGGATTGCCAAACTTCAGCAGCGCATCGCGCCGTGCCTCTTTGGCAGCCATCCCGGCGGCTATGTTGTCCGCAATGCGCATCTCGAGATGCGACTTAACCTCAGCATCGATCTCGCGCTGCATCCGCGAGCGTGAGAAGAGGTTTAAAACGCGGCGAGTCAGCGACAAAGGATTGCCTCACACCTAGACAACTTGGGAAGAGACTACAAAAAGACGATCAGGAATGTCAAGGATCTACCTGTGCTACTTATCGATAAAGAGCAGCAGCGATCGCCCTCCTGCAATGACTTTGCTGGCGGGCTCCTTGCCTCGAAACGGGTCTTCGATATCCTCTGTGCTCATGAGCTGACACCATTGCCCACCAGTTCGGCACTGTGGAAGGGTGAATTCCACTCCTTCCTGGGCCGCGTTGATGATCAACAGGAAACTGTTATCAATGACGGGCTTGCCATCCTCGTCGGTGACCTCCAGCGTTTGGCCATTCAAGAGAACGCAAACAGCACGATTCCAATCCGTGTGCCAGGTTTCATCGGAAACCTGCTTTCCATCCGTATTGAACCATGCGATATCCATCTCCACGATATCCTCGCCTTCTTTGCGGATCGGGCGGTCCTGAAAAAATTTCCGGCGGTGAAAATTCGGGTGAGACGAACGAATGTGAATGAGCCGCACAGTAAATTCGAGAAGGCGTTTCCGTGGCTCATCCAAATTCCAGTCGTACCACGCCAGCTCATTGTCCTGGCAATAGGCGTTGTTGTTCCCTCGCTGCGAACGAGCTACCTCATCGCCTCCTGCAAGCATTGGCACGCCTTGCGACAGCATCAGCGTCGCTAGAAAATTACGCATCTGGCGTTCGCGGAGCGCGTTGATCGCCTGATCATCGGTCGGCCCTTCGACGCCCATATTCCATGAATCGTTGTTGTCTGTGCCGTCCCTGTTATTGTCCTGGTTGGACTCATTGTGCTTCTGGTTGTAGCTGACCAGATCGCATAGCGTGAAGCCGTCATGCGCGGTCACGAAGTTGATGCTTGCATACGGTTTGCGGCCGTCGTCCTGATAAAGATCGCTCGATCCAGTCAGACGGTAGGCGAAATCCGATAACTGGCTCGGATCACCGCGCCAAAACCGCCGCACCGTGTCGCGGTATTTCCCATTCCACTCCGCCCAGAGAACAGGGAACTGACCGACCTGGTAGCCGCCTTCGCCAACATCCCACGGTTCCGCGATCAGCTTCACATCCGCCAGCGTCGGGTCTTGATGGATGGTTTCGAAGAACGGCGACAGTTTGCTGACATCGTGGAGCTCACGAGCAAGCGTGGACGCAAGATCGAAACGAAAGCCATCGACATGCATCTCGGTCACCCAGTAACGCAGCGAATCCATAATCATCTTAAGCACTTGCGGATCGCGTACATTGAGCGTGTTCCCGGTGCCTGTGTAGTCCATGTAATAGCGCGGATTGTCCATCAACCGGTAGTAGGTCGAATTGCAGAGCCCTCGCCAGCTGAGTGTCGGTCCCAACTGATTGCCTTCACATGTGTGGTTGTAGACCACATCGAGGATCACTTCGATCCTCGCAGCATGAAAGGCTTTGACCATCTGCCTAAACTCGTTTACCTGTCCACCGGTGTCGCCGGTGGAGCTATACCGGGACATGGGGGCGAAGTAACCCAACGTGTTGTAACCCCAATAGTCGGTGAGTCCTTTATTGACCAGGTGGCCTTCGTCGATAAAGTGGTGGATGGGAAGAAGTTCCACAGCCGTAATGCCGAGCTTTTTGAAGTAATTGATGCTCACTTCGTGGCCAAGCCCGGCATAGGTCCCTCGCAGGTTTTCAGGGATTTCCGGATTGCGAATACTGAAGCCCCGAACATGAACCTCGTAGACGACTGAATCTGCGAACGGTATGTCGAGCCGGCAATCGCCTTCCCAGTCAAATTTGCTTTCGGTCACGACGCACTTTGGAACACCGGCCGCCGAATCCTGAGTGTCTATTTTGAGATCGTTCCCGGAAGCCGCATCATGACCGAAGATGGGCGCCTTCCAGTCGACCTTGCCCGAGATCGCTTTCGCGTAAGGATCGATCAGGAGTTTCGCGGGATTGAACCGGCGCCCCTTTTCCGGCTCCCACGGACCATAGACGCGATATCCATAGAGTTGGCCAGGCTTAATGGAGCAGAGCAGGCCGTGCCACACATGGGCTGTTCGCTCGCGAAGCGTCACGCTGCCGGTCTGTTTGCCATCCGCGTCAAACAGGCAAAGATCAACCCGGGTGGCGCCTTCTGAAAAGACCGCAAAGTTGGTGCCCTTGCTGGAACTGGTGGCGCCGAGAGGGTAGGGGCGGCCAGGCAAAAGAGTAAGGTCCATGCTCCTCAGATGCATCAGTTGTGGGATTTGCTTTTCTCGAGCCCCGGTAGAGTATTACCTGTCGCAGATTATTGACACAAAGTTCTTGACGAGAGACAAACCGTCAAAGTAGATTGTTGCACGATAAGAGGACCAAAGCGCGCAAAACGGTATCGCTGCGACGCTTTGGATGTTACGATTCGCACGCTCGTTGCATTGTTTCAGCAGAAGCTCGACTAACGCTTTCGTAACCTGATTTGTGGGCCCTGGAGTCGCAATATGCGTTGGTTCTCCGTTGTTGTGTGCTCGTTTTTGACCTTTCTCTTCGCCTCCGGAATGTCATTCGGACAATCCTTTTCAAGCAACGGCCTGTACTGCACGGCCGGTTTGATTCCCGACGGTTATATCGATTTCACGCAGCTGCCGGCGGCGCCGACGGGAGCGCCCGGCCAGCCTACGGCCCCGGTCACTGCGACGTTGCCGGTTCAGGGTGTGCCGGGATTGACGGTCACGGTGACCATCCCCGCTTTGACCGCGCAAAATGCCGGTCCTATCTACACGGTCAGCGGGGGAACTCTGCAATTAAACGCTCTGCCGGCTCAAGGCTCGTCGGAACCTCCTACCGTCCTCAGCCTGGAATTCAACCAATCGATCTATGGTATCGGTCTCAATACTGAGACCAGCGGAAGGTTTGACTACAGCTATACGCTGCAGGTGGGCACGCCGACTCCTGCACCGAGCCCCTTTTCAACCACCGCTGCCGGGTACACGCTGGATTACGAGAGCCCGCAAGCGCAGAGCCTGCAGATGGTTGGTTTGCAGACTCCGTTTCAGACCGCATCCGTTCAATTTACAGGGGCCGAGTTTACCAGGATAGCCCTCTCCAATGTCCGCGTGCGCTCAGCATCGGCACCCGATCCGTCGAAGGCAGTTCCCACCAAGGGATTGGAGCAATGGCTTCGCGCGGATACAGGGAGTATCTTCGGCGGCGTTTGGAAGGATCAGTCTGGCAAAGGCCATGATGCCTACCCAGGCACCACGGCTCCCGCTTTCACCGCGGATGGGCGTAACTGCCAGGCCGCCTGGTCGTTCAGTAATAACGCGTATTTTAGCTTCAATCTTCCCATTGCCGGCTGGAGTGAGATGACGGTATTTCTGGTAGCGAAGGCGACCACGGACGGACCCTCTGCCAACCTTTACTCGCAGAACAGCGCCATTCTTTGGACAGAGAACGAATACTGGGGCAATACCTTCGTCAGCCCATATCAGACGCATGTGTCTGCGCGGTTCGGTACCACTCGGCCGGGGAACAATCTCTTTTATGCCCGTCCGGGCGGCGGCGTCGGACAGGATTTCACCTCCACTCGCGCGGTACACGACCATGAGGCCGACTCACTCTACGTCAACGGATTGCGTGTGTTCCGGCAGGGCGGTAAATGGCCGGTGCTCGGCGGCGTCACAGGCGCCGGGACCATTGGCGAAGGAATTAATCAAACATTCTTCAACGGTGAGATCAGCGAAATTCTGGTCTACAACCGGGTGCTTTGTGAAGAGGACGCAGCCGCGGTCGAGAACTATCTGGCGCAGAAATACGGCTTGCATTAGACCGGCGAGTTGGATTCATGCAAGATTGGCGGATGCCCAGAGCCGATCAACCAGGCGGCCGGCGCGCTGCTCGATGGCAGCCATGGCGTCCAGGACCACGTCTTCACGAAAGCGCCGCCCGACAATCTGAACCCCGGCAGGCAAATTCTCCACCAGGTCGACGGGCACGAACCCGGCCGGGAGCCCAAGATAGTTGATGCCGTAACTGTAGACCGCAGAGTCCCACAGGTCTTTCGTTTGCGCGTATCCCAGCGCGTCGTAATTCCACGAATAGCCCGGGCGCATGAGGAACGGGGTCAGCACCAACGGATAAGAATCCAGAAACACGTTCCAGGAACGCGCCATTCTCGTCTTTTCCGCGAGACCGGTGCGAACACCCTCGTAATCGAGAATTTTTCCCATCTCGTAGTACCAGGCGAAGATCCGGCGCAAGTCGTCGCTTCCGTGCTGATCTACCGTCGGACCCAAGGTTGCTTTGATCTCTGTGAGCAGCACACCCAGCCAGCCGCGCGCCGGATCCATAATGGATGGCGGCTCGGCTTCGATGACCTCATAGCCCGCATCGCGCAGATAATCTGCAGACCGGTTAATCAACTCTAGAATGCCCGGATGTATCGGGTATCCGTGACTGTTGCGTGTGACCGCGACGCGAACAGGCTGGGACAGAGGCTCGCCATCAAACGGCGCAGGTACCCACCAGGGATCGCGGACATCACCGCCGGCCATCACACGTGTAGCAAGACGCACATCCGCGACGGAGCGGGCGATCGCACCCTGAACCGAGGTGAGCTGCCAGTGCAGACTGCGCTCGACGGTCGCGGACGGGTTGAAGGCCGGGATGCGACCCTGTGTCGGCTTGAGCGTCACCACACCATTGGCGAAGGCAGGGAACCGCAGCGAGCCGGCGATGTCGTTGCCGTGATGGATCGCGCCGAACCCGGCCGCGGCAGCAACCCCGGCGCCTCCGGAAGATCCTCCCGGAGACGCATCCGGATGCCACGGGTTCCAGGTGCGGCCGTGCAATGGATTGACAGTCGTGAGCCGCATGGAAAGTTCCGGCGTATTGGTACGGCCAACGATGATGGCGCCGGCATTGCGAAGGTTACGGACCAGGGGGGCGTCCTCCGGTGCTATGACATTGGCCAGTGCGGGGAGGCCGTTCGTCGTCGCCTGACCTTGCTGGTCGACATTCACCTTGATGGTGACGGGCACCCCGAAAAGTGGTCCAGGCTGGGCAAGCGTCTGCAGCTTACGGTCGGCAGCGGCCGCCTCGGCTAGTGCTTCGCTGGTGAGGTCAACCACGATCGCGTTCAGCTTCGGGTTGAGCCTCCGAATGCGCTCGACGACAGAAGTCATGACCTCGGAACACAAGAATTGCCGGTCGCGGATACCCGCAGCCACGTCGACGGCGCTTAATTGCCACAATCTACTCGTCAAAACACCTCTCTCCTATGATTGACCCCGGCAGGCTAGCGCTGAGGGCACCGCCGTCCTCGCAGGCTGCGAAAAAGCCGAGTTGGGCAGAAAAGTACGTACCCCAAGGGCTAAAGTCCACGTTTTCTCAAGCATTTACGGCCCGACTAAAGTCGTGCCCTGATACAAAACAGAGTTTTTCGCAGCCTGCTCTGCCGCTGGCCACTCTCTTCGCACCGGGCGGCTGAAAACCTGGCCGCCTCCCCCGCGAAAGGGGAGTCCGGGCGCCGGGAGTTGGCATCCAATTCGATGCAGGCATAATATAGGTCTTAAGAAAGACCTGTTACCTGTAACAATTCTGCCTTCCCACAATTTCGTCAAAGAAGTGCAGATGGGCCCCTGTCGTTGCTCCATGCGAGGCGCTCATGAACACTCATCCCCTGGTCCAATTCCCAGAAGAGCAATCCACTTCTTCTACCATCAGCAGCTGTCTCGCAGGAACTGACGAAAATCGCCCCCAACTCCTGGAACTGCGCACCGAGTCGGGGACCCTCTATATTTGCCCGTCAAAGTGGCAACGGCTTCGCCTGCTCTGGACGTTCCGTCATTTTCATGTTCTTCCACGAGAGGTTTTGAGCCGCCGCGACCTGCATCTGATCGAGAAACTATCCCGGTCCGCGGTGATCACACCAGCACAGCCGGTACCAAGAACCGCCATCCTGGGAGTGGTCGAAAAGCCGCGCATCAAACCGACGGGATCCGCACCTCGTGTGGTCACCATGCGGGCGGAACGAAATGCGCCAACACCGCCGGTGAGCCCTCTGATTCCGGGCTTGCCCAGCCCCGGTCTTCACCAAAGGCTCTTCTTCGACAAGCCTGGCGCGAAGCATGTGGAGCCTGCTGTCACGAGCCGGAAGGAGCGCGAGACCGGGGCTCCGTTCCGGCAATGGGGAGCTGTGGGGTCGCTCGCTGCCGTCTGTCTTCTGGTGATCGTGGCAAAGTTTTTCGTTGCTTCTCCGCCTGAAAAGTCCGCTCAAATGACGAAACCGGTCGCTCCGGCGCCGGTCACCGAACATGCGATGCGGGCTTTACCGCAAGCCGCGCCGCCGCCGGCTATCATAAAGCCGCCGGCTATCGTAAAGCCAAGGTACCAGCCGGCGCCTCCGCTCCCGGCCGCAACAACCGTTGCCCTGCATGCGGAACCGACGACGATTTCGCCGGAGCCATCTTTTGCCAAGCACACTTCGGGAGCTGGGTTCACGAAATCGCGCTCCTTCGCCCCGTCCGCACCCGACCAACGCCCGTTCGTCGCGGAACTTCCGCAGGGTCACTTCGCTGCACCCGTCGTGGCTGATCCGAACGAGGTAGGTGAGTTGCGTCTGAAAGCATTGATTGCCGCAGATGGATCGGTCGCAGACGTAACCGTAGTAAGCGGCGACCCGAAATTGGCAGAGGCGGGAATCCGCGCAGTCCGCCGTTGGCACTACAATCCCTACGAAGCCTCGGCGACTCAGTCAGAACGAGAGACGTTGATCAACATGAGGTTCTTCGGCCAGGACGCGGTGACGGTCACCTCAGTAGCCAGATAAGCCGGTCTCTCCTGCCCTGCCGCCACGTTTTGTGGTTAAAGCAGGTTGTCGGAATGCGCGCGTGCGCATCCGTCCTGGCCCCCGGAAAATATGAACAATCATGGTTCGCCCACCTTGGTTGAGATCCAACTTGCCTCAGTCAAAAAACTGACGATCCTCATCTGCCAGATGCGCTTTGGCTGCCTGCACACGGAAGCTTACCCCAATCCCCGGCCGGTCCCAAACCGTGATGAACCCTGCTTCAACGATTGGGTTAGGGAGTCCGTCGACAATCTCATACCACCAGTCCGGCTGTCCCAGCGGATACTCAAACGCGATGTAATTCTGCGGCAGTGCCGCCGCCACCTGAACGTGGGCCGCCAGCCCAATGAGCCCGTCGAAGATCCCGTGGGGAGCAATCTGTATCCCGTGAAGATCAGCGTATTCCGCGATCCACTTCATTTCCGCAATCCCCCCTACGTCCTCCGGGTCAGGGCCCACAATATTTACCGCCTGCTTTTCGATCAGGTCTTTGAAGTTCTCCCTGAGGTATATCTCCTCTCCGGTATGAATCGGGACCGAAGTACTCACGGTCACTTCGCGAAAAAGCTCGGCATTCGGATACGGCGTGTAGTCGCCAGTGATCAGGTCTTCGAGCCATGCGATGTGCAGCGGTTCCATCGCCCGGGCAAACGTGATTGCATCCTTAACCGTCCAGCCGGGTCCACAGTCCAGGGCCAGCCCGATCTCACTGCCGAGCACTTTTTTCATCGCTTCTACGCAAGCGATGACATGGTCCATGCCGCGCTCGGTCATCATGCCACGATCGGGGTGGGAGGCGCCTTTTCTTGCCGGTTCGTCGTACCACGCATTGGGCACGGCGGGTAGCATCGCCGGATCGTGAAAGCCGACCGCTTGCTTGATCAACGTAAAACCCTCTTTGGCGTCTTTCATCTTCGCCATGTTCTCGGCGTAATCCTGTGGCATGTGGCCAGTCATGGGGAAGCGGACACCTCCGTTATAGATACGGACCCGGTCCCGGATCTTCCCCCCGAGCAGTTTGTAAACCGGTACTCCGGCCACCTGGCCGGCAATATCCCACAGTGCTATCTCGATCGCGCTGACGGCCGCACCCCAGGGTTTGAATGCACCGAGGCGGCGGATTTTCAGCATCACGCGGGCCACGTCCGTCGGATCTTCGCCGAGAAGATAGTCGCGATAGAAAAGCACCATCGGCTTGAGATATGGCTTGTAGGATTCGGCTTGCCCGTACCCTGAGACGCCCTGGTCGGTGACGATGCGCACAGTGGGGTTTCGCCCGATGATCGCGCAGCGAAGATCGGTGATCTTGATGGGCACCTGCCCAGCACGTCTTTCTGTGGCCGGCTGCGCGGCAAATGCGGTCGCAGCCGCTGCTGCCGAGAGCGAGTTAATAAATCCTCTACGCGTCCAATGACCCATGAGTCTTTCCCCTTGGAAGATGTCCCCCATCTAACCAGCACTGTGGGCGGCTTCGGGCCGCCCCGAAAGCCTCCGCAATTGTATTCATTCTTTAGGAGACGCGGGTTTTTCCCGCAACTCGCTTGTATTTCGTTCACGGGTTTGTTGTGGGTGATGCGGATGCGTTGAGTACAGCGCTCTGGACTTCGCTGCCGCCGATCTACAAGGCTGTTCATTGAGAAGAAAGCAAGTCTGACAGCCGGGTGTGACGGGCGGCTCAGGAAAGGATTTTAGGCGGGCCTTCAGCACGCGTAGGCTTCGACCTGGCGAGAAACGCACGCTCGGCTCCGGTCTCATCCGGCTGGCATGTTGGGCACCAGTAAAGGGTCCTGCCGGCCATTTCTATTCGGCGAATCGTCGATCCGCAAACGAAACAGGGCCTGCCGTGGCGGCGGTAGACGTAGTGAGTCTCTTCGCGCATGGCTTTTCCGGTTGGGTGCGGGCGGTCTTTGGCGCGGGTGGTCACAATGCGCCGGTCCACCATGCCGTCCCGCATGAGCTTTACCGCATCCTTCCAGATCGCTTTCAGTGTCTTGCCCGAAATGTCCTTGCCTGCTGTGAAGGGATTCTGTTTTGCGCGGTAGAGCAACTCGGCCCGATAGATGTTTCCGATGCCGGCGAAGACTGTTTGGTCCATGAGGAGCACAGCGATCGCCGGCTTTGCCTTATTCATGAAAGCGAAGGCTGGCGAAGGGTCGGCGTTAAGCGCCAGCGGGTCGGCTCCTAACCGGTCCTCCAGTGCTTGCCATTGCTGGTCGGTGTAGACGGTACAGTCGATTGCTCCGCGCAGCTCCAGCCAGTCTGTCTTGGTCGACCAGCGCATTCGCAGCGCGCCCTTTGCTTCAGGGAAGGGCATTTTGCCCTCGGTGAAGTCGCCGAAGCGCCCAAGGTGCACATGGAGCTTGCGGTCGCGGCCAAAATCGTAGCCCAGGTGCTTGCCATGCGCCAGCACCGATTTTAGCTTGCGTCCGGTCAGCAATGCCGCATCCGGGAAGCGGCCGTTCGGTGTCTCCACGCAAATGGTCTTGCCTACAAACGTCTCCCTATGCAGCTGGGCATAGCGGTAGATCTCATTGCCTTCCGGCATTCGGCCTGTTTCCTCCACGGATCATGGCGGTGTTCGTCGCCTGGTAGGTCCACCCCTATCCTAGATCGGCGGCCGTGTTTTCACGCAGACGGTCTGGGCATTGGCCGTTCGTGGATCAAGGTCCAAAGAGTGCCGAACTGATCGCGCAGCTGACTGAAGCGGGATGCGAAAAAGGTCTCGTTCAATTGCATGTAGGCTTCGCCTCCCTTCATGAGCAGGGCGTAAATGCGCTCAGCTTCTTGCGCAGAATCCACACTCAGGTAGAGATATGCACTGTGCGTCGGCGCAAAATGATCCGGTGGTACATCGTTGCCGATCAGAACGGCCTCGCCAATTTGTAGGCGGGCGTGCAGAACCGGATCTTCCCCACCCGTATTCGGACCGGCGCCAGGCGCCTGGCTTTGCTTCATAAGCATGAGTATTTTGCCCCCCAGGTTCTGCTCGTAATAGTGAAAGGCTTGCGCACAGTTCCCAGGAAAATTCAGATGTGTGAAGAGTTTCATGTCAGCTCCGTTCGAGGTGATTTCGGTTATGTTGGTTGTTGCATCGCGGCAGTGTGTTCATTCAATCGATTCAGAGTCTGAGTCATGCCTTCCTGCATTCCTGCCTGGAGATGACCGTCGCGAACCTCGCGTGACTTGTGCCGGATGGTATGGGTCACCAGCGTCTCCGCCTGAAGCTCTTCGAACGTAACTGTGGTGAGCCACTCAGGGCTTCCGTACTGAGGCATTTCGTAACACTCGGTGTACACAAGCCGGTGCGGCCGCAGAATCTCGCGATAGATGCCATGAAAGGGGTGGTCGGCTCCATCGGGCATCCGCATGACGAGGCTCCAGGCCCCACCGACACGGAGATCGATAGCACAATGCGTAATGGTTGATCCTTCGCATCCCCACCATTGCCTGAGGTGCTCTGGCCTAGTCCAGGCTTCAAATAACAGCCGGGCACTTCGTTGAAAACGGCAGGTGGACGCGATCTCCCATTCTGTGGGTAGACTGACTGTGACCTCAACGTTTTTTCCTACGAGCATGCTTCGTTTCTCCTCCTGCTTCTAATTTTCCCAGATAGTCGTCGAGCCGGTTCATGCTGTGCTCCCACGAGCGGCGATATCGATCGAGCCACTTATCCACTTCGCGCAAAGGAGCACTGTCAAGACGACATGGTCTCTTTTGGGCTTCGCGGCTACGAGTGATCAGACCCGCGCGTTCCAGAACCTTGAGGTGTTTTGTGATCGAAGGCGCAGTGATTAAAAACGGCTCAGAGAGTTCCTTGACCGAAAGTTCCCCTTGCGAGAGGCGTGCCAGGATGGCCCGACGAGTAGGGTCCGAGAGTGCAGCAAATGTTGTGCTGAGATGGTCTGGCACGTATTTCACCTAATGGCTAATTAGCCAATGGGAAAACTATCCCAGTTCACGGCGCGCTTGTCAAGAGGGAATTGATCTCGGCAGGCGGTCTATTGTCAGTCTTCTTTGGGGGGTGAATCGAGAGCGCCGATCGAAAAGTGATCGAAGCTGACTTCTAAAGGCGCTTTACCTGGCGCAGCGGCGAACATGCCAATTTTGACCGGTACCGCCGGCGGGAAGAACGCAAGACGGATCATTGACCATTCCTGGTTATCTGTTGAGTAGGAAAGCTGAACGGTGTCGTGATAACGCTGTAGGCGCAACCAGATGAACGCGGGGCTGTCAGAACGAGAAAGGACAGACCAATCTGAAAACTCCCGGGTGACGACGACACTCACGTTTTGCTTGCCGTTCACAAACTCAATTCCCGCCTTGATCCAGTTTTTCTCATCGATGCGTATCATCAGGCCGGCCTGATGATATAGCTCGTGATATTTGCCCGAGATCCGAACCCTGGCTTCAAAGTTCCCAGTCTGTTCCTGGTATCGAAACGGACCGTTGTCGCGAATGAAGCCATAATGAGTCACCTGCCAGTAGTCTGTGCCGGGGGGCACCGTTTCCGTCAGGGTGTCCCCGGTCTCGTTCCAGTGCGAAGGCTGGTACAGCCAGGCGCGGGTGATGGTCTGATCTGTCATGTTAGCCGTAAGCATAGCAAAGGGAGCAGCAACGCCGGACGCGATTGCATTTATAGTGATCCCACAAGTGCAGATCCTTAAAAGACGCAAACGAAGGAAGCTATGAGGCTAAGGTTGAACCTGGTGTTTCAGGGATTGTTCTGTCTCAGCGCTATCGGCGCCATCCTCTTAGCCGCAGGGGCGCAGGCAAGACCGCAAGACGCAGAACTAGTCGAGCGCCGCAATGCAGTCGAAACCGAGCTCGAGTCCATTGCAGTGATTGAGCACAAGGTGATGGTGCCGATGCGAGATGGCAAGCGCATGCAGGCAGACATCTATCGGCCCAAGGACTCATCGAAGAAGTACCCGGTCATCTTCGTACGCACACCCTACAACTTTAACTACTGGGATGTGGAGTTAGGTGCGCCCCGCAACATGTCGACTGAGCTTGAGGCGGTCAAGCACGGATACGCCTATGTTGAGATGAACGACCGCGGGCGCTACTTCTCGGAAGGCGACTACGATATTCTCGGCACGCCCCTGGCCGACTCCGATGATGCGCTCGACTGGATAGGTGCGCAGTCCTGGTCAGCGGGGAAGGTCGGTCTCATCGGCTGCTCCTCGACGGCCGAGTGGCAGTTATCTGTCGCGTCGCGGGGCAACAAGGCGCTCACTACTTTCATCCCGGAGAGCTTTGGCGATGGGATTGGCCGGGTGGGCCCTTATTATGAGCAGGGCAACTGGTTTCGCGGGGGCGCAGTTCAGATGCGCTTTTCCCGCTGGCTATATGAATACGGACTTGCGACCAAAGACGGTCGACCCGGCTTTCCTGGGTCAATGTCGCAGGAAGAGCTGGCTGCGGCAGCAAAATCTTACGATCTCTCCGCACACCCTCCGGCCATTGATTGGAACAAGGCTTACCGGCATTTGCCGGAGAAGGACATCCTCGCCGCCGCGGGGAGTCCGCGAAGCATCTTCGACAGCCCCACACCGTCGGGCAAGCCGGCCATGATCGAACGCTCGCCCAACAACCCAGCCTGGTACCAGGGCGGGCTTTGGAACGACAGCATGCGGATTGACATTCCCGGTTTGTGGCTCATGACCTGGTATGACAATAGCGTCGCGCCCAACCTGGCAGCCTATAACTATGTTCGCAAGACCGCCAGCCCGGCCATCGCCGACCAGCAATACGCCATCATCGCGCCGGTCACCCACTGTGGTTACAAGCGCGCCTTAGAACACACGCTCGTCGGGGAGCGAGACCTGGGCGATGCACGACTCGATTACGACGCCCTTACCTATGGATGGTTCGACCACTTTCTCAAGGGCGAAGACAACGGTCTGCTGGCAAAGACACCCAAAGTCCGGTATTACACCATGGGCAGTAACAAGTGGCATTCGTCCGATACCTGGCCGCCGGAAGGCGCCAAGCCGCTTACGTATTTCTTTGGGAGCGCGGGTCACTCGAACTCACTTTACGGAGACGGCGTTTTGCGGCCATCACCGGAGCAAAGCGACAACGCCGACAAGTTTGTCTACGACCCCATGAATCCTGTGCCGACTCCGGGAGGGGGGCTCTTCGGCTCGGACCACAAAGGTGGGGAGTTCGACCAGCGTGCGCTCGAAGCGCGCAACGACGTGCTCGTCTACAGCACCGGTCCGCTTAAGGAAGGGGTCGAGGTTAGCGGTCCGATTGAGGTCACGCTGTACGTCTCAAGCGACGCGAAGGACACTGACTTCACCGTCAAACTTGTCGATGTGCTGCCCGACGGCACGGCGTACAACATCGAGGACAATATCCAACGCATGCGCTACCGCGAGGGCTACGAAAAGCCGCCGGTTTGGATGGAAACAGACAAGGTCTACAAAGTCACGTTCCAACCGATGCAAACCAGCAACTACTTTGCCGCGGGAGACCAGTTGCGAGTAGAGATCAGCAGTAGCAATTTTCCTCTGTTCGATCGCAACCTAAACGTGGCGGGAGAAAACTACAACGAGCTAAAGGGAATTGTTGCCCACAATGAACTCCACCATTCGGCGCGATTTCCTTCCAGCATTACCCTGAGTGTCGTCAAGAGATAGGTAAACTGTCCAAGCCAAGCGACGACGATGGTGAAGGATAAGTTGGCCACGACTTAGTGCTGAGCATCGCTGACGGCTGCAGGCAACCCCCAGCGATGGGCCAACCGCGCATACGCCAACTCCGGCAGTTGCACCAGCAACGGCTTACGCGTTGGGTCGAGCCAGGTGAGCAGGGTTTCCAATTGGTTTTGCGGCATAGCCGTGCATCCGGCCGTACCTTGGGTCCCACTCCCCCAAATGTGGAGAAAGACGCACGACCCGCTTCCCGGGACCGGCGGATTAGTATCGCTCTTCATGTCACCTCCATTGTGACCGACAACGATCCCCCAACGGTAGGCTTCGCCAATATTACGCATGTGCTCTGAGCTGTTCCAATCAGCAACAACGGCGGAACGATCGACCACGCGGTTATAGTACTTCGAGTTACTGTCATCCACGCATTCGATAGAGGGGGTCAACTGCAGGTAAGGTGTCTTCAATCCCGGCAAGGGCTGAGATGAATCCCCGAATGCTGTGCCCAGGGAGAAGACGCCGGCGGGAGACTTGCCATCCCCTTCTTTCTTGACCGGGTCGGAAGCGAGGCGCACTTTGGGATCGTCGGTGGCAACGATGCCGATGCCCCATCCCATACCATTCTTGCCGACTACGATGGCGATCGGCTCGCCGACAGGACGCCAGGCCTCCTGAGGATTGGCCCGGTCGTATCGCTGCAGCGTTCCTTCGACCGCGTTCCAGTCCGGTGTGGTGACCACGATCATCTGCGTGGACTGCATAAACGCGGCGGGTTCGGCGGTGGCCGCTTGAGCCGAGACAGCCAGAATTCCGGTTGCGCCCAAGAGGACGCCGACGCAAAAGTACATCGGTTTCATCGAATGCAGTGTAAGCCAAAAAAGGGGACGCTAAAAGTCATAGCGCAAGGAGAACTGCTGCTTACGCGATTGAACGAGCTGATGGCTGTAAACCCCAAACCCCTCACCGCTGGTGACTACATTATTCAGGCCCCCCAGAGCACTGATGACGCTGGTGTCGAAGCGGGCAGAATTGGACACATTGAAGACCTCCCAGGAAAACCGTAAGGTCTGTCCTTCACGCGTTTTCAAGATCTTCGCCAGGCTTCCATCCTGCTCAAAGTAACCATCGCCGCGGAAGGGATTTCGTTGACCGTTTTCGCCAGGATATGGATACCTCATCGGGGACCCGGTGGCTATGCCGTTGTTCAGAGCATCGGGATCGGCGAAGACCTCCGGCAATCCTTGGGCGTTGATGTGCCGGTGTATTTTGATGGGCCCCGTAATCACGGCAAGACTCTGGTTCTGGTAATTGGTCGAATAAGCGTAGGGTGGCATCACGCTGAAGGGCAGTCCACTCGACCAGCGTGTGATACCAGACAGCGTCCATCCGCCGATGAACGCATCCGTCAGGCGGTTGGCATTGGTGGCAAACCGCTTGCCCCGGCCAAACGGAAGTTGATCAATAAAGTCGCCGGTTAGCAGATGACGAGTATCAAAATCCGATACCGCGCGGTTCAGGCTGGGGTTAAAGCTGTTGGTGATGAAGCTGAAACTATTGGTTGTAAACTCACTGGCGCGCTCCGTGTCGGAGCCCATGTCAATGGAATTGCCGTAGGTATAGCTGAAGTTAAGGCCCAGCCCGACATTCGTAACCCGACGCAGGATAAGCTGGAGGGCGTTGTAACTGCTCATGCCGATCGACGACCAGGCAAACAACGACGAGAACTGCCGTTGATAGAACCTTGTTGTGACGTTCCCATTGGCGTCGACATTGGGGCCGCAACCCAGACCACCTTCGCTGGGGAGACAAAATGCATCCAGCACGGCGAGGGCGAAGGAGTCGTTGCCGGAGAGCGCCTGTTGCTGGTAGACGTTGGTGTAAATATTTTGCGTCGCGCTCATGGTCGGGCTGGCAAGGTAGGGAAACATATCCTCCCAGTAGGGGATAGCCGGGACGGTCGTCTGACCGGCGTACGTTGCTTTTGCAAGCAGTGTGCCGGCAGCGAAGTAGTCCATTCCCGATTTTGGATCGACCAGATCAAGCGGCTCGGCAAGATCGAGCTGTTGCAGCAAATGCCGCCCGAAGGTCCCGACATAGTCGGCCTCAACAGAAAAGCCGTGCGACAATTCGCGCTGTATCGAGAAGTCGGCTGCGATGGTGTAAGGCGTCTTCAGGTGGTTATCAATGCCCCAGGTGATGGCGAGCCCGTTATTGACCGTATTGGGTGGGGTGTAGGGATACGGGATAACTGACGGGATGTTGACCCCTTGTAACGGTGGAATGTTATTGATGCCGGTAAAGCGAGGAGAATTATCCACGGAATACTGGCCTGCCGGATTCGTGATCTGGGTGTTAA
>CAZSUK010000481.1:0-2677 GCA_964609355.1 uncultured Acidobacteriaceae bacterium
GTGGGAATCCATTGATCCCTCGAGCGCCGGACGGCCGCGCCGTCGGCTGTATCGGCTGACTTCAACGGGTTTGAGACGTGCCAGTGAAGTGTTCGCAAGCTTTAATCGAGGAGTCCTCGCATGAGCCAGCGTAACGAGCGATCGATGCAATGGGAGATAGACGGCGTGTCTCACTGGTTGATTCACCACGCAGCCCGCCGAGCGCCAGAATGCCTATCCTCGAGGTTGGAAGAGGAGTGGCTTGCGGATTTGGAGTGTCGATCTACGGCACTATCAAGACTGGGCCTGGCGTTGGGTTGCTGTTGGACGACCGTGGTGATTGTTAAAGAGTACTCGCGAGTCCAAGTTCCGGCCGCGAGCCCTGTGGTGGCGGCGAAGGGATGCATCACCCTTGCCGATCGAAACTTCGCCTACTTCTCGCTTCGCTCCGGAACACTCTTCTTGATCTTGGGTCTTCATGTCACGCTTTTCTGCGGATTGGTCACGACGCTCTCCGCCACGCGCGGATTGGCTGCAGAACCGAATTTATCGAATCAAGTATTGAACTCCGTGCCGATTGAGATGACCTTTCTACCTGGAAGGTGATATCGGTTGGGGGGCGAATTCCCGTCGCGACAAATCCGTCGGCGACTCGGATCGCTTCGGGGGCTGAATCCGGCCGGTCTACAACGGTCGGGAATGCAGCTTGCGACTTGCGCGGTGTCACGGCGCCCGCATACCGTGGGAGCGAATGATGAGCCTAGAACAGGGAGGTGCTATGCGGAGACTGAGAGAGATTTCTGCATCGTTGCTCTTATGGTTGTTACCCTTAAGCGCTCTTCCGCAGTCATTCATTCCCAAGGATCTCGAGGGCTGGCAATCCTGGGTGCTGCAGGACCGGTCTTTTTTGCGCTGCCCGTTCTTTGCTAACACGGACGGCACGCTGAAGCAAAATCGTGTGTGCGCGCTGCCCGGGCGGCTCACCCTGGAACTGACGGAAACTGGCGGCCGCTTCGCTCAAAGTTGGCTGACTTTTTCGGAAGGCTGGGTCCCGCTACCCGGCAACCTCGACAACTGGCCCGCCGAGGTGTCGGTGAATGGGGCGCCGGGTGCGGTTGTATCCCGCGAGGGCATTCCTCAACTTTACGCCGCCGCTGGAACCCTCAACGTCGTCGGTCAATTTCACTGGGCCCATCGTCCGGAGTCTCTAGTCATCCCGGATCAGGCAGGCTTGATCTCGCTCACGTTGGACGGTCAAAAAATCGAGCAACTCGATCGCGCCGATGATGCGCTCTGGTTGGGCAAGCATCGCGATGCCGAAGTGGCGAAACAGATGGATGTGCAGGTCTATCGGCTGCTGACCGACGGCATTCCGTTGAAGCTCGACACGCGGATGGTGCTGAGAGTCACTGGGGATCCGCGCGAGGAAGTACTACTGGGGGTGCTGCCCGGCGGCTTCGAAACCGCGGCGATTCGCAGTCCCTTGCCGGCACGACTGGGTCCGGATGGCAGCCTGCGACTTCAGGTGCGCGCCGGTAATTGGACGGTGGAGATGGCCGCGCGGGCTGCCGAAAACCTTGGCAAATTTACGCTCGCGGCTGCCCAAGGCTCGTGGCCGAAGCAAGAAATCTGGACCTATCGCAGCAACGATCGACTGCGTGTGGCCGTGATCGAGGGCGCGGAAGGCATTGATCCTTCCCAGGCGAACGTGCCGCAAGACTGGCGCGCGCTGCCGAGCTATCGAGTCGCCGCCGGCGGCAGTTTGCGGATTGTGGAGCATAGTCGTGGCGCTCTTTCGCAGGAAGCCAATCACCTAAATCTCATTCGAGAGATGTATTTGGATTTCTCGCACAACGGATTTACGGTGGTCGACACCATCGACGGACAGATGCGGACCGGCTGGCGGCTCGATATGCGGCAACCATTCACGCTCGCGCACGCCTCATTGGGATCCGATGACCTTTTAGTCACGCAGGGTGCCGGCACCGAGTTGACCGGCGTGGAGATTCGCAGTCCCACCGTCAAATTGTCCACGGTGGCGCGCATTGCCGAATCCGGCGGCAAGTTGCCCGCAACCGGCTGGCAACAGCGCTTCGATCAAGTCAGTGGAACCTTGACGTTGCCGCCGGGCCACCGGCTGTTGGCCGCATTGGGCGCGGATCAGGCCCCGGGCGCCTGGATCGAACAATGGAACTTGATGGATATCTTTCTGGTGCTTCTCGCGAGTGCTGTGGCGTTTCGGTTGTTTGGCCGCGCGTACGCCGCGGTCGCGTTCTTCGGTATTGCCCTGACTCACCAGGAGAACGAATTACTCGTATGGCTCGTGTTGTTTGCCTTGGTGACACTCATTCTGTTCCGCCAGATGCCCGAAGGACGCTTAAAGAGGCTGACCCGCTGGCTGAACTATGCCGCTTTGGCGCTGCTCTTGGTGCAGATGGTCCCCTTCGCGGCTGAGCAGATCCGATTTGCTTTCTATCCTCAACTGGCAGATCAGGGTTGGAATCGTGGTTCCGAAGAGTTGCAGCCGCTCTCTGCGTCGGTGGGTAGCGCTCGCATGCCGATGGAAGTAGCCAAGATTACTGCGCCGCCTGCGGCTAATTTCGCGCCAGCATCGCCCGCGCCTGAATTACAAGAAGTAGTCGTCGAAAACCCCTACGGCCTAGCGTCGCTGGCCAGGAACCAGCTCGGCATTCCCGAA
>CAZSUK010000482.1:0-2843 GCA_964609355.1 uncultured Acidobacteriaceae bacterium
CAAGCGGCACACGGTCGGCCAGCGTCCCGGCCAGCACGATGCCAATCAGGCTTGCCAGCAGGAATGCGCTGAACACCCATCCGTAGAGACGGAGATCTCCCAGGTGACGGCCGACCACCGGCAAGACGGTAGCGACGGCGAGCGCCTCGAACGCGACGAAGGTGACCGCGAGCACGAGACCGACCGTCAGCGGGCGGCGCGCTGGCGCCCATATCCCGCCTGCCGGGGAGGCCGACGTCGCTGGGGCTCTGGCCGCATCTGTGCCCACCAGGGCGAGGGTAGAACCTCAACTGCAGTTGACGTCAAGCACGAGGCCTGCGGCAGAACCAGGGTTCGTATTGCGCGGTTATTCTGCTGGCCGCTTTGGGCACGGGATGACATGCTGGTCGCCGTGACGGAGCAGAGCACCGGGGACGCGGTACCCGAACGCTGGAATGCGGTTGGCCCGACGTCCAACATGTGGATGGATCCGGCGCAGGACCCGAGGTTCGCGGAAGGCGCAGAGCTGGAAGGCGAGCGGGTGACGCTGCTGGACTACCTGCGCGCCTACCGGCTGGCTCTGGAAATGAAGTGCGCCGGCCTCGACGCAGAGCAGATGGCCCGGCGTTCGGTGCCGCCCTCCACCATGTCCCTGCTCGGCCTGGTCCGCCACATGGCCGACGTGGAGCGCAACTGGTTCCGGCGGGTGATGGCCCGGGCTGACGCGCCGCCGCTGTACTGGTCTGATGATGCCGAGGACGCTGACTGGGCGGCGGCGGTGGCTGATCCGGCGGTGGTGGCCGACGCCTGGCGGGCCTGGCGTGAGGAGGTCGCCTTCGCGGGGCAGTTCGTCGCCGACTCGCCCGACCTCGGCATCCGCAGCCCCATGCAAGACGGCACCACCATCGCGCTGCGCGAGGTAATACTCCACATGGTCGAGGAGTACGCCCGCCACCTCGGCCACGCCGACCTGCTCCGCGAGCGGATCGACGGCCGCGTCGGGCAGTAAACCCGGGTCTTCGGCTGATGGCGGCTAGGGGGATGGCTGTGGTTGAGCCGCCGATGGTGACGTTTGCCGCGATGCTGCGCCAGTTGCGGATTGAGGCCGGTCTGTCGCAGGAGGAACTGGCAGAAGCGGCAGGCGTTGGCGCACGCACTGTCAGTGACCTGGAGCGGGGGGTAGCGCTGACTGCCCGTAAGGAAACAGCCCGGTTGCTGGCGGATGCCCTGGGCTTGATGGGTGCGACCCGGGCCTCGTTTGAGGCGATCGCCCGGGGACGTGCGGTGGCCGGGGGGTCCCAGGCTCTGGGGATCAGGGTTGATGGAGTGGCGGCTGCGACGCGGACGCTGCCGCGTGATATCTCCTCGTTCACCGGCCGGGAGCCCGAATTGGCGCAGCTCGTGGGCGTCATGGCGGGCGCTCCCGACTCCGGCGGGGTTGTAGCGATCCATGCGATTGGGGGGATGGCGGGGATCGGCAAGACCGCGTTTGCGGTGCACGCCGCCCACCGGCTGGCGCCGCAGTTTCCCGACGGGCAGATCTTCTTGCCGCTGCATGGGCACACTCCGGGACAGCGGCCAGTAGATCCGGCTGACGCGCTGGCCAGCCTGCTGCTGACGGCGGGGGTTGCCGCCGCCCAGATCCCGCCCGTGCTGGAGGCGCGGACCGCGCTGTGGCGGGACCGGCTGGCCGGTAAGCAGCTGCTGCTAGTGCTCGATGACGCGGCCAACAGCGAGCAGGTCCGGCCGCTGCTGCCGGGCACGGCCGAGAGCTTGGTGCTGGTCACCAGCCGGCGGCACCTGTCCGCGCTGGAGGACGCTACCGCAATCAGTCTGGACACGCTGCCGCCCGATCAGGCCGCCGCGCTGCTGGTCGGGCTAGCGGGCCGGGCCGGGCTTAGCCCGGACGACCCGGCGGTGGGCCAGATCACCGGAAGGTGCGGCTACTTGCCGCTGGCGATCGGGATGGTGGCCCGGCAGTTGCATCACCACCCCGCCTGGTCGGTGGGTGGCCGGGCAGCCGAGCTGGGCGCCGCGGCAGACCGGCTGGAGCTGATGGTCACCGAGAACCTTTCGGTGGCCGCTGCATTCAACCTGTCCTACGAGGACCTCACCGGCGATCAGCAGCGGCTGTTCCGGCGGCTCGGACTGCACCCCGGCGCCGATGCTGATGCCTACGCCGCCGCCGCGCTGGACGGCACCGGCCTGGCGGCCACCCGCCGCAAGCTCGAGGCCCTGTATGACCAGTACCTGCTGACCGAGCCGGTCAAGGGCCGGTACCGGCTGCACGACCTGATCCGCGAGCACGCCCGCGCCCTGGCCGACCGCGTTGACCCGGACGATGACCGGGATGGTGCCGTGGCCCGGCTGCTGGATTACTACCAGCACACCGCCGCCCGCGCCGGCGCCCATATCGCCCGCCGGGCCCGCCCCGCCCCGGCCGCCGCGGATGGCACAGTCCCGGCCGCGGTTCACACCCTGGCCGACCGTGAGCAGGCGCTGGCCTGGGCCCGGGCCGAGCGCGCCAGCCTGCTCGCCTGCCTGGACCATGCCACCAGTACCGGCCAGCACGCCCGGGTCATCACTCTTGCCGCCGGCCTGGCCGGGCTCCTGCGGCTCGATGGCCCGTGGGCCGAGGCCATCACCCGGCACACAGCCGCGGTCCAGGCCGCGCGGTCTCTCGGTGACCGGCTCGGCGAGGCGAACGCCCTCGACGACCTCGGGGACGTCCGGGGACTGGCGGGTGAGTTCCCGGCCGCGGCCCAGGCGCTGGAGCAGGCCCTGGCCATCTACCGCGACCTCGGCGACCGGCTCGGACAGGCCAACGCCCTTCGCGACCTGGCATACGTGCGAGGGGCCGATGA
>CAZSUK010000483.1:0-21692 GCA_964609355.1 uncultured Acidobacteriaceae bacterium
CGAAAGCCCTGCGCCGCCAGATGCGTGGCACAAGCCAGTCCGATGCCAGAAGAAGCGCCGGTGACCAGGACAACCCGCTGATTTTCTTTTGCCATATCGAACTAAAAAGTATCACTTGCGCATCGAACAAGCTTGCAGCGCCCTTCCGCTCGGGGCGCAAAAGCATTAAGCTTTTCATTCCACGAGGACACACCATGGCACGTCAGAAATGGATTTACCACATCAGTACCGGGATTGCGGTGGGGATAGTGCTGGCAGGATGCACTGGCTTTAAGGATGTCTCCCCGAAGAATTTCACGGGCGCGCTGAATACCTATTACGGTAACCACGACGATTGCCTGTTCCAGAGTTCGCTTCGCTTTCCTTACGAAGCAAGCACTGCAAGTAACGAAAAGGATTCCAAGATCAAGAGCCTGGATGCCCTGGAGGCCGCAGGATTACTGAAGTCGCTGGAAGACCGGGACATTCACGTCAAGCGATATCAGCTCACGACGTATGGCCAGCGCGTTCCGCCGCGCTTCTGCTACGGACACCGCGTGGTGACCAGCATCGATGGGTTTACTCCGGCGGCCGCGGTCGATGGGATGAAGGCTATGCAGGTGAACTATCACTACAAGATGATGGATATTCCCGGTTGGGCGGATTCCGATCAGATGCGCAAGTCCTTCCCTGATTTTGCCAAGGCTACTTCGCCAGATGCACAGGGTCAAACCACGGTGGTGCTTACACAGAACGGATGGCGCGTGCCGGAGTAGGAATTGCTGAGGCTGGTGGAGGGGAAAGAGAAACCGCAGATCTCTCCACTGCGCTCCCCCGGATTTCCTGTTTGAGACCCGTGGCTTTGATGATCTGCCTGCGGCTCTCTCTGCGGAGAGCCGCATACGTGGCCGTCGCTAGCAGCGCGAAGTAGGAAATCCGGGTACGCATCGGTCGAGATGACAAAGGGGAGAGATCCGCCGTCTTCTTCCCTAGAATGAGCTCCCAATACGCATCGACTAAATTAGAAGGATGCTGAAGATTTATCGCCCCATTCCTGCGGGCTCGCTGCGGCTGTTGGTGTTTGACCTCGATGGCACCCTGATTGATTCTGGAGCTGACCTATGCGCCTCAGTGAACGCGATGCTGCGCAATTTCGGACGGCCCGAGTTGCCCCAGGATGTGATCTCTACTTACATTGGCGACGGCGCTGCGCGGCTGGTCAGCCGCTCGCTCGGTGAACCGGACGACCCTGCCTTTCTCGACTCTGCTCTCACCTACTTCCTCGACTACTATCGCGAACACAAACTTGACCACACTTACGTATACCCGGGTGTTTTTGCCTCGCTCGATAGCCTGCGCCCGGAGCCGGTGGGAACACAGCGGGCAGGGGTACTGCGGGCGATGGCCGTGCTTACCAATAAGCCGATCGGCCCCACGATGGCGATTTGTGAAGCCCTTGGACTGAGTCCTTACTTTTTTCGTATTTACGGCGGCAACAGCTTTCCGACCAAGAAACCGGATCCCGAAGGGCTGCGCGCGCTGATGCAAGAGGCAGGGGTGACGGCGCTAGAGACGTTGATGATTGGAGACTCCGATGTGGACATCCTAACCGCACGCAATGCCGGAGTCTGGAGCATCGGCTGCTCCTATGGCCTTTCGCCCCACACGCTGGCCACGGTTCCTCCGGATTGCCTGGTCGACTCACCTGCTGACTGGCCGCTGGCCCTGGCGGGCGAGGGCGAAGAGCTGGTCTGCTCCTAAACATTTAGTTGACAACCTGACGCCTTTCCGCGTATCAATCTACTAACGGATTAGGAGATTGGATTTGCCCAGCAAGAATCAGACGCTGACTCCCCTGGAACTGGAAATTATGCAGGTGCTTTGGCAATCGGGGCCGTGCACCGTGGCCGAGGTGCAGCCGAAGCTGCAGGCGCAACTGGCATACACAACAGTGCAAACCATGCTGAACGTGCTGTTGCGCAAGAAAAAGGTAAAGCGGGTGCAAGAGGGCCGGGCGTATCGTTACCGGCCAGTGGTTAGCCGGGAACGGGCAACCGGCAACGCGTTGAGCGACCTGGTGACCCGTATGTTCGGCGGGTCGAGTGAGGCGTTGCTTATGGCGATGGTGGATACACAGCAGATCAGCGCAGAGGAATTGGCACGGATTGCGCGAAAGTTGGCGGCTGCTGAAAGCCAGCCACCCAAGGAGGAGTGATGGAGCGAGCGCTGGCTGAGTATGTGGTCAACGCCCTGTGGCAACTTCCCGTACTTGCCGCAGGCGCATGGTTGTTCGTCCGTTTGGCCCGGCCGAGCCCCCGCGTGCAGCATGGGATATGGCTCGCGGTTCTGGGGCTAGCCGTGCTGCTGCCGGGGCGCGGCCTGCGAAAGGCCGAACCAGTGCAAGCCACTGCGATGGTTACACAAAAGAGTGTGGCGACGGGGGAAGAACCGCCTTCCTTGTTTCCTCGAACACATGACTTGAGCCTGAACGCAACCGTATCGCGCTGGCTGGTGAGAATCTACCTGGCTACGGTGGTGCTGGCGTTGTTTCGTATTGCGCGGGCATGGCATGCCGCTCACAGCTTGGTGGGGCATTCGCGGGAGACTTTTCAGCACCGGGCAGAGTTGGCCGACTTGAGCAGCCGATTCCGGGTCAAGTTGCCGCAACTACGGGAGTCAGAAGAAGTGTCGAGTCCCATGGTCGTGGGTGTGACAGCTCCTATTGTTTTGTTGCCCGAGGGTTTTGCCCGGTTTACGGAAGATGAAGTGAGGGCGGCCTTGTGCCATGAATTGGCCCACGTGAAGCGGCAGGATTACCTGATGAACCTGGTCTGCCAAGTGGCAGCTTCTCCGCTGGTCTGGCATCCGGTGGTGCACGCGGTACAACAACGTATCCGCATGACACGAGAGATGGTGTGCGATGCCATCGCGGCGCAGGAGATGGAATCGGATATTGGGTATGCGAAGTGCCTGCTGGCGCTGGCGCACAGCATGCTGGGGGAACGGGACATTGCGGGTCGGGCGGAGTTTTTGGGGCTGTTCAACGAGAACACACTGGAGGAGCGGATCATGCGGCTGATGGAAACGACAAAAATGAGTATGCGGGCAAGAGTTGCCCGGGCGGCGACCGGTGCGGCGGTGATGATCGCGACAGGCTCGCTGGCAGCGATATTTCACGTAAACCCTACGATGGCAGAACAAACCAACGGCGCCCCGCCACCAGCGATCGATTCGGCGACCGGGCAAGCTCAGCCTGAGGTATCGACGCCTGAGTCTCCTGCACCTTCCAGTAAACCGGCTCCGGCCAGACATGCTACACATCCCAGCAGAGCCGAGCAGAAGAAGTTCGCGGAAGGGAGAGTGATCCTCGATGACCCGGAGTTCGAGCAACGGATGGAGGATGCACAGCGACAGATGGTGAAGGCTACGGCGGTGTTCGATAGTCCTGAGTTCAAGCAGCGAATGGAAGATGCGCAGCGGCAGATGGAAAAGGCGACTGCTGTCTTTGATAGTCCCGAGTTTAAGCAGCAGATAGAGAACGCCCAGCGGCAGATGGAGCAGTCCAAAGCCATCTTCGGCGACCCTGAATTCAAGAGAAAGATGGAAGATGCGCAGCGGCAAATGGCAAAGGCAGCCGAAGTTTTTGAGAGCCCTGAATTCAAGCAGCGGATCGACGAGATGAAGCGCAAGGCCGAGGAAGACGCGCGGAGGTCCGAGGAGCCATCTTTACCTGAAGAAAAGGCACCAACTAACTAGGGACGCGAGTACCGTCGGACTGATTGTGGCGGGTCAACAACCGCCGGTCCCTCCACTAAGGTCAGGATGACAAGAGGAGGCTCGTGACTCAACTGAAAATCCGGAAACGTGGAGGGCAGCTGCGGTGCACAGGACCGGAATTTTCTTCTGGCTGTAAGCGGGAAATCCCTGTAAGCGTAAATTCACTTTCGAATTCCATCTTTTCCATCCAGCCTAAGGAGCGCCTCACGGACGGGGAATAGATAATCGTTTTAGGGCTAGTCGCGGCCAGCGGCTTCGAGTTTGGGGTTCATTGCACGGAAAAGAGCGGGCCGGCAGAGGTTAGATGAAGCTGCAACCAGGCTGCCCATCCGTCTGGACTTTTTCAACAAATTTAATGCTTGCTGTTCAATAAAACCGTCCTATCGACGTCTTACATTCAGCTGTTTGTTGCGCTTTCGTTGAGCTAGGGTCCCGGGTGCGATTTCTGTTTTGACAGAAACATACACTTGTAGTAGAAAATACTACGAGCGTAGGAGGGTGCCATTGGCCGAACCCAAATTGTCAAAGCTAGAGTTTCAGATCATGGAGGCGCTTTGGACGCAAGGCGACCTCTCCATCCGCGAGGTGCAAGAGGCGTTTCCGGCCAAGGGCAGGCCGGCGTACACCACCATTCAAACCACCATTTACCGAATGGAAGTGAAAGGTGTTGTTCGCCGGGTGAAGAAGCTGGGGAACTTCCATATCTTCGGCGCCGCAGTTTCCCGGAGTGCTGCCCAACGTAAACTTATCGACGACTTATTGGCGCTTTTTGGCGGACGCTCACAACCGGTGATGGCGCACCTGGTTGAATCGGGAAAGCTCACCCTGGAGGATGTAAAGGAAGCGGAAAAAATGCTACGCAAGCTGGAGAGGAAGGAAAAGCCATGATCCCAGATTCCTCGTCTGCAGTGTGGACCGCGATCGTGCCAGCAATGGCCAATCACCTCTGGCAGTCGACGCTGTTCGCGGTGGTGGCCGCATTTCTGACGTTGTCTTTACGAAAAAATCATGCGCGGGTTCGCTATCGCCTGTGGCTGGCAGCGTCGGTAAAGTTTCTCATACCTTTTTCGCTGTTGATCAGCCTCGGCGGCCATCTGGCCAAACCGCGCGTTTCGGAGAGCACCCAGAGCGGTCTTTATTCCGTGGTGGAAGACTTCGGCCAGCCCTTTACCCAGACCGTGGCTCCCGTCGTACCGGGTGCAGACGCGTCGAGTCCTGCCCATCTCCTCCCCTGGCTACAAGGACTTCTCACCGCCGTGTGGTTGTGCGGTTTTATCGCGACCCTCAGCGTGTGGGGTTGGCGCTGGTGGCGAGTCTCTGCTGCGGTGATGCGGGGTGCAGTGGCCGTATCACAAGGGCCGGAAGTGGATGCACTGCGACGCCTGGAGCAGATCGCAGGAGTGCGAACGCCGATCCTGTTCTTGCTCTCACGGGATTCACTGGAGCCGGGGATCTTCGGCATCGTTCGGCCGGCTCTGGTATGGCCGGCGGGAATCTCCGAACACCTTACGGATGCGCATCTCGAGGCGATTATCGCTCATGAGGTATGCCACGTGCGCCGTCGCGACAATCTTGCTGCGGCGATGCATATGGTGGTGGAGGCCATCTTCTGGTTTCACCCCCTGGTTTGGTGGTTGGGAGCGCGGCTCATGGAGGAGCGCGAACGGGCTTGCGACGAAAAGGTGTTGCAGTTAGGCAATCCACCGCATGTCTACGCCGAGAGTATTCTGAAGACCTGCGAGTTCAGTGTGGGATCACCGCTGGCTTGTATCTCCGGAGTTACCGGTGCTGATCTCAAGAAGCGGATCGTGGATATCATGCATAAGCCGGTTGCGCTCAAACTGGACCGGGGCAAGAAGCTCTTGCTCATCGCCGCTGGAGCAATGGCGGCAGCCGGGCCGGTCGTATTTGGCATGATACAAGAACCGCAAATCCAGGCTGGGTCGCCGGTTGTAGGCCCTGCTTCCAAGATCCCTGCGTTCGAGGTGGCCTCGATCAAACCAGACAAGTCTGGCACAGATATGACCATGCTTCGCACCACGCCTGTGGGGTTCAGTGCAAGCAATATCGCGTTGAAGGTGCTTATTCAACAGGCTTATGGAATCGAAGACAATCAGATCGTAGGAGCACCCAGCTGGCTCGGTTCTGCGCGATACGATATAGAGGCGAAAGTGAGCAGCTCGGATACCGATGCGTTGCACAATCTTAGTTCTGATCAGCGTAGGCTCATGCTTCAACCCCTTCTCGCGGACCGCTTTCAATTAAAAGTCCACACTGAAGTAAGAGACCTTCCGGTATTAACGCTGGTTATCGCGAAGGGTGGCCCGAAACTGCATGAAGCAAAGCCCGGAGACACGTACCCGAACGGACTCAAGGACTTCAACGGCCAGGGCGGAGGGCCGGGCATGATGCTTATGCGACCTGGTCAGCTTACGGGTCAAGGGCTTCCTTTGTCGTCTTTAGCGCGGGTCCTAACCCAACAATTGGGGAGCACGGTTCAAGACAAGACTGGCCTCACGGGCAAATACGACCTCACTTTGCAGTGGACGCCAGATAGAAATGGTTCCGCAATGCCTGGAGCACCTGAGCCTGGCCTGCAAGGGCCTGGCTCAGGGGGCTCGACAGATGCTTCCGGACCTTCCATTTTCTCGGCGATTCAGGAACAGCTTGGGCTGAAACTGGAATCACAAAAGGGCCCCGTGGAGGTCCTGGTCATTGATCACGTCGAGACACCTTCGGAAAATTAGCAGCGCGAAAGGAAACGACTAATCCGCGCTGTCAAAACCTATGGTGAGGGAACTTTAACGACAGACTAGCGTAGCAACAAATATAATTCTGCCGCTGAGCAGATTTGACGATTCGAAACGTCTTATATGCAGCTTTTGCCTTACATGCGTTAACTGACAGTCCGGAGTTGCCAGGGGCCGATCTCAAGCGAGGATTCCCGGATCATGACTAACCGTGTGCGCAGACTGCATTTCACTATTGAGCTCTTGCTGAGTGTGGCCGGATGGTTGACCGTTGGCGCGGTAGCCTTATTCGTCCTGGTAGATGCGGCACAAAGCCGGGCTCAGTCCCCTACTGACAATAAAACCCAGACCATTGCCGATACCTGGCAGGGCACGTTGCATGCCGGTAAAGACCTGCGCGTGGTCTTCAAGATCACGAAGGCGGATGACGGCGGGTATAAGGCGGTTACATACAGCATCGACCAGGGCGGCAACGGCATTCCTGTAGATAAAGTCACCCTTGATGGCAGCACGGTAAATTTTTCGGTCAAGGCGATTGGCGGTACGTACGAGGGCAAACTAAGTGGAGACGGCAAGACGATCACCGGCACCTGGACCCAGGGAGCACCGCTGCCTCTTACGCTGACCCGCGCCACGCCGGAGACGGAATGGACGATCCCGCCGCCGGAACCGCCCGTTCTGCCGATGGACGCGAACGCCAACCCCAGCTTTGAGGTGGCTACCATCAAGCCGAGCGCTCCCGATCAGCGCGGCAAGGGGTTTGGATTTCGGGCGGGTCATTTCGTCACCCGCAACACTAATCTGAACGATCTGGTTGCCTTTGCTTATGGACTGCATGCCAAACAGCTGGTCGATGCACCCGCCTGGTCCGGCACCGATCTCTTTGACATTGAGGCCAAGCCCGACGCTCCGGGCCGTCCCAATCAAAAACAAATGCAGGCTATGGTGCAAAAGCTGCTGACAGATCGCTTCCAATTGAAGTTTCACCACGATAAGAGGGAGCTTTCGGTTTACGTCATCAGGGTGGCGAGCGGTGGACCCAAAATGGAAAAGAGCACCTCTGCCGAGAACGATCCCTCCGCCTTTTTCTTCCGGGCGCTGGGCGATCTCACGGTGAGGAACCAGACCATGACCGATTTTGCCACCTGGATGCAATCCGGAGTGATGGACAAACCGGTGGTCGATGAAACCGAGCTCAAGGGCAGATACGACTTCCAGCTGAAATGGACTCCGGATGAATCGCAGTTCGGACAATTCCGAGGCACCGGAGCAGTCGTTCCGCCGCCGCCCGACGACCCGAAAGCCCCACCCAACCTGTACACGGCGATGCAGGAGCAAATCGGCTTAAGAATGGCACCCGGAAAGTTTCCGGATGACGTGATCGTCATCGATCATGTCGAGAAGCCTTCGGAAAACTGACACCCCCTCGGAAACCGCATATGGCCTGGCGGCAAGCGCGAAGAGTGTTCTACCTGGTTTGGCTGTTTGCCGCGATAGCATTCCCCTGCATAGCCGCGGCCTCGGAGTATCGCGGCCAGGTTACGTTTGGCGGGTTGCCTCTTCCTGGCGCTACCGTGACGGTTACACAAGGGACGAAGAAGGCGATCGCTGTCACGGACCAGGGAGGTCTCTACACTTTTCCTGACCTGTCCGACGGGCCAGCGAAGATCGAAGTCGAAATGCTGTGTTTCTCCACTGCCACCGCAGATGTTACTATTTCCCCGGCCACTGTCCCCGGCAAGTGGGAGCTGACACTGCTTCCACTTGACCAGATCACGAAACTCACCAAGCTTCCGCCTGCTCCCGTACCCTCACTCAGCGCCAAGCCTAAAGCACCTACCTCGTCTGCTGCCGCAAATGAGAATGCCCCGGAACTGCCGAAGCCGGCTGAGGAAGCAAACCAACAGTCTTCGGATGGCTTTCTGGTCAACGGGAGCGTAAATAACGCAGCGACGTCACGTTATTCGCTCGATCAGGCATTTGGTAACCGCAGGTCTAACAGTCGAGCGCTCTACAACGGCGGCTTTGCTGCCATTGTAGATAACTCCGCGCTGGATGCCCGGCCGTACTCGCTGAGCGGACTTGATACACCCAAGCCTTCCTACAATCGGGTCACGGCCATCGTCACCCTGGGCGGGCCGCTCAGGATTCCACATCTGCTGCCGCGCGGGCCGACCTTCTTTGTCGCCTATGAGTGGACGCGGGACCATACCGCCGCGACCGACCCCGGCCTGGTGCCGACTGAGGCAGAGCGTACCGGCGATCTTTCGGGCCTGGTCAACCCACTTGGCCAGCCGCTCGTCGTTTATGATCCCGCCACCGGGCTGCCCTTTCCCGGCAATATGGTCCCGGTCAGCTCACAAGCACAGTCACTGTTACAACTCTATCCGTTGCCCAACATAAGCGGTAACCCGCTCTACAATTACCAGGTGCCGGTTCTCAACAGCCAGCATCAGGATGCTCTTCTTTCGCGTCTGGATAAGACGCTCGGCCACCGAGACGAGCTTTACGGGAGCTTCAACTTCCAGAGCATTCGGGCGGGCAACACCAATCTTTTCCAATTCGTCGACACCACCGATACTCTGGGGATCAACGCCAACATTAACTGGTCACATCGTTTCAACCATCACATTTTCGGCAACAGCAGTTACCGGTTCAGCCGGCTGAGAACGCACATCGTGCCGTATTTTGAAAACCGGCAAAACATTTCCGGGGAGGCCGGTATCTCGGGCAATAATCAAGACCCGGCGAACTGGGGCCCGCCTTCGCTTACCTTCTCGAGCGGCATTACGCCGCTCATGGATGAACAAAGCTCGTTCAATCGTAACCGCACCGATAGCTTTTCCGGATCGGTTGGCGTCTATCGCGGCCGGCACAACATTACGGTAGGCGGCGATCTGCGCAAGCAGCAATACAACGATTTTTTTCAGCAGGATCCGCGAGGCACCTTCACCTTTACCGGAGCCGCGACCCAGGGAACATCCAACAGCGTTACGGCCAGCGGCTCTGACCTGGCGGACTTCCTCATTGGCGTTCCGGATACCAGCTCCATCGCGTTCGGAAACGCGGATAAATATTTACGCCAAACCGTCTACGACGCATACGTCATGGATGACTGGCGCGTCCTGACAAACCTGACCATCAACGCCGGGCTTCGCTGGGATTATGGCGAGCCGATCACGGAAATCTATGGGCGGCTGGTGAATCTTGATGTTGCTCCCGGGTTTAGCGACGTTGCTCCAGTGCTGGGGAGCGATCCTATTGGCCCGCTGACCGGCAGCCACTACCCTACGTCGCTGATCCGCCCGGACAAGCTCGGTTTCGAGCCGCGGGTGGGGATTTCCTGGCGGCCTATTCCTGCGTCCACCATTGTGGTGCGCGCCGGGTATGGCATTTATGACGACACGTCTGTGTATCAGACATCCGCGCTTTACCTGGCCCAGCAGGCGCCCCTCTCGAAGAGTTTGAGCGTCGAGAATAGCCCCGCGTGCCGGCTGACCCTGGCCAACGGGTTTGAGCCCTGTCCCTCGATTACTGAGAATACGTTCGCCGTTGACCCCAACTTCAGGATCGGGTATGCGCAGACCTGGAATTTGGCGATACAGCGCGATCTACCAGCTGCGTTGCAGATGACCGCAACCTACCTGGGCGTCAAAGGGACGCGAGGAGTGCAGCAGTTCCTGCCCAATACTTATCCCATCGGAGCAGTCAATCCTTGTCCCAGCTGTCCAGCGGGTTTTGTCTATCAAGCGTCCGGCGGGGATTCCACACGGGAGTCGGCGCAATTGCAGTTGCGGCGCAGACTGCGGAGCGGGTTCACTGCGTCGCTGCTTTATACGTTTTCAAAATCGATCGACGATGACGCGTTCCTGGGCGGCCAGGGCCACGTCTCCAGCAGTAACCAGACTGCGGCACCTTCCGGTGGACCGGGTCCGACCGGACAGGGCTCGGGTGGGAGTTCGACAGGGACTACAGCTACTACCACGCAGAGCGCGTCGCCGACGCCGGCCATCGCGCAGAACTGGCTTAACCTGCATGCGGAGCGCTCGCTTTCCAGCTTCGATCAACGGCACCTGCTCAGCCTGCAGGCCCAGTACACCAGCGGGGAAGGGCTCGGCGGGGGAACGCTGCTGGGAGGCTGGCGCGGCAGGCTGCTCAAGGAGTGGACTGTCGTGGCCACGTCGGTCATCGGCAGCGGCCTTCCGGAGACACCGGTCTACCTGGCGGCCGTGCCCGGAACAGGGGTCACCGGCACTGTTCGACCGGATCCTACAGGCGCACCCATTACCTTGTCGCAAGGAAGGCAGCACCTCAACCCTGCTGCTTTTGGCGCGCCGTTAATCGGCCAATGGGGAACCGCGGGCAGAAACTCGATTACCGGCCCCAACCAGATTAGTCTTGATAGTTCCCTTGCCCGGACTTTCCGACCCAGCGGGCGCTTTTTTCTTGATGCCAAAGTGGCGGCGACTAACTTGCTGAATCATCCTGTGTTTACTGGTTGGAATACGACGGTGAACAGCACGCAATTTGGATTGCCGCTGGCCCCGAACGCGATGCGCAGCCTGGAAACTTCGCTGCGTCTGAGGTTTTGAGATGAGGATGAAAGCTGTCGTTGGGCTTCGCCCATCTTTTTCGGCCCACGTACACTGGGGCGAACGTGGGGCACCCCTCTGGAGCGGTGGGGCTGGGAGGTTTGGTTTGTTACGACACGTGTGGAGTTGTGGGGCCTCGATGTATGGTTTGTTATTTCTCTTGGCTCTGACCGCGGCTTCGGTTCATGCACAGCAGATCGGCCAGAACACGTCGTCGAGCACAGCGGGTACTTATACCCTCACTGCCAAATCGCAATTGGTGGTCGAGACGGTTGTGGTGAAAGATAAAGAGGGTAAGTTTATTCCTGGATTGAGTGCAAAAGACTTTACCGTTACTGAGGACGGTACGCCGCAGACAATCCGGTTCTGCGAGCACCAGGATCTGGCTGCTGAAGAGGCGCCAGTGCCGACGGCAGCGCGCGGCACAGAAGACATCAAAATCTATAAGAGACTTAGCCGTACTCAGCTGGCACCGGAGGCACCCGAAAATAGCCGCTATAAGAACCGGCGCTTGCTCGCGCTCTACTTCGATATGTCCGCGATGCGCCCGCCCGACCAGCTGCGCGCGCTTTCGGCCGCTGAGAAGTTTCTGCGTGCGGAAATGACGACAGTTGATCTGGTTGCCATCCTCCGCTACCAGGGCGGCTCGGTCGACATCTTGCAGGACTTCACCGCCGATCGCAACAAGCTGCTCAGCATCCTGGAAACGATGATCGTCGGCGAAGGTCAGGGTTCGGTCGAGACGGTGGACGACGCAAGCAGCGCCGACACGGGCGCCGCGTTTGGCCAGGACGACACGGAGTTTAACGTCTTCAATACAGATCGCCAGCTCTCTGCACTGCAGACAGCGTCGAAAATGTTGAGCCAGCTGCAGGAGAAGAAGTCACTTATCTACTTCGCCAGCGGCTTGCGGTTAAACGGGATTGATAACCAGGCTCAGCTGCATGCGACGGTAGACGCGGCTATCCGCGCCGGCGTCTCTTTCTGGCCGATTGATGCGCGGGGGTTGGTGGCACAGGCACCGCTGGGAGATGCTTCCCAGGGCTCACCCGGGAATTCCGGTATGTATTCCGGCACAGCGGCGCTGGCCAACACCAACAATTTTCAGCAATCGCAGGACACGCTTTATGCGTTGGCCGGCGATACCGGGGGGAAAGCTCTCTTCGACACTAACGATCTGACGCACGGGATCGTACAGGCGCAGCAGGCTATTTCCGATTACTACGTGGTTGGCTACTACACCAGCAATACAGCCAGGAACGGCCACTTCCGGCGAGTGAAGATCTCGCTCAACCAGGATGCTACCGCCAAACTCGACTACCGCCAGGGCTACTACGCTGATAAAGAATTCAACAAATTTACCGCGGTCGACAAAGAACGACAGCTCGAAGACGCACTGATGCTGGAGGATCCGGTTACGGAACTTTCTATTGCCATGGAGATCGATCACTTCCAGCTCAACCGTGCGGAATATTTTGTTCCTATCGTCGTTAAGATCCCCGGCCGCGAGCTTGCGCTGGCCAAGCGAGGAGGGGCGGAACATACCTTGATCGATTTTGTCGGCGAGATCAAAGACCTTGTCGGGGGGACGACGGTGAGCAATGTCCGCGATAACGTCAACATCAAACTCAGCGACGCGACTGCCGCCGAGCTCGCGCGTCGGCCTATCGAATATGACACTGGTTTCACTTTGCTGCCGGGCAAGTACATGATCAAGTTCCTGGCGAGGGATGATGAAACGGGGAGAATCGGCACGTATCAAACGACCTTCGTGATTCCGAACCTGAATAAAGAGGCTGCCCACATTCCGATCAGCTCGGTGGTGCTTAGCAGCCAGCGGGTCGATCTGAAAGATGCTCTCTATAACGCGGAGAAGAACAAGGACCGAGCAAAAGAGCAGGAGGTGAACCCGCTGGTGCAGAATGGGCAGAAGCTTATTCCCAGCGTAACTCGTGTTTTTCGCCAGGGCCAGAACATGTATGTCTATTTGCAGGCGTACGAGCAGGGCGCACCGGGATTTCAGCCGTTGGTGGCGTTCGTGAGCTTTTACCAGGAACAAACGAAAGCGCTGGAGACGCCACCAATGGAGATGACACAGGGTTTGAACAACCGGCTACAGACTATGCCGTTCAGTTTTAGCATCTCTCTCAATCAGCTTCCGCCGGGTGAGTATGAGTGCCAGATTTCCGTGTTGGACCCCACCGGGAAAAAGGCTGCCTTCTGGCAGGCTCCGGTTAAAGTAGTCCCTTGAGACGGCAAACTAGGCTGCTCCTTCGCGAGCTCCCTTCCAGAGATCGATCTCTCCCTCTTGTGCGTGTTGATCTATTTCTTTTAGCTCCTCATCAGTGAAGTGGAGGTTCTTGATCGCATCGAGGGAGTCGTCGAGTTGTTTCACGTCGCGCGCTCCAATGAGTGCCGAGGTCACTCGTTTGTCGCGCAACACCCAGGCGATGGCCATCTGCGCCAGTGTCTGTGCGCGGCGGGTTGCTATTTCGTTCAGGGCTCGCACACGGTTGAGGTTCTGCTCGCTGAGGAAGTCCTTGAGAAGAGAACTGCCTTCCGCTTTGGCGCGCGAGTTCTGGGGCACGCCTTTGAGGTACTTGCTGGTCAGCAGTCCCTGGGCCAAGGGAGAGAAACCGATGCAACCTACGCCCAGTTCATCCAGAGTGCCCAGTAGTTCCTTCTCTACCCAGCGGTTCAGCATGGAGTAGGAGGGCTGATGAATCAGTAGCGGCGCTCCTTCGCTCTTGAGGATTTGTGCTGCCTGACGCGTGCTCTCCGGACTGTAGGACGAGATGCCCACGTAGAGTGCCTTTCCCTGGCGAACGGCGTGGGCCAGCGCTCCCATGGTTTCTTCTAGCGGCGTGTCTGGAGAGGGCCGGTGGGAGTAGAAAATGTCGACGTAGTCAAGCCCCATACGGCGCAGGCTTTCCTCGAGCGAGGTCAACAGGTACTTGCGCGAACCGCCTATACCGTAGGGTCCGGGCCACATGTCCCAGCCCGCCTTGCTGGAGATCAACAGCTCATGGCGATGGTCGCGGAAGTCTTTGCGTAGGATCTCACCGAAGTTCTCTTCGGCAGATCCATAGGGCGGCCCGTAATTGTTGGCTAGGTCGAAGTGGGTGACGGCGCGATCGAATGCCCGGCGCACGACGGCACGGCCGGTTTCAAAGACGTCGGCTCCGCCGAAATTCTGCCACAAGCCCAGGGAGACGGGCGGCAAATCAATCCCCGATCGCCCACACCTCCGAAATTGCGCTCCGTCATACCGCTTTGCGTTTGGTACATAACTCATCCGGTTTGCTCTCCTTTTCTCTTTCGATCATGGCACAGTGGAATTGTTACCGTGGTACATTGGTACACATGATTGAAGTGGAACGAATTCAAACCGGTGTCCGCATGGAGAAGCGGCTGCTCAAAGTTCTGAAGGGGCTGGCGGAGTTGAAGGATATGAGCCTGGGCGACCTGCTGGAGGGGATCGTGCTGCATGCGTTTGAGGGCAAGGCTCCTTTCTCTCCACAGACTTTGAAGGAGATCGAACAGCTTAGGAATATCTACGGCTTGACGCTTCGCGCCTCCGATAGCCACAAGTTAAAGGAGCGCAAGTGAGAGGGGGTATTGTTTTGGGGATTATTTTGTCAGCTGCGCAACCGGCACACGTGAGCAATACGTTTCATCTGGTGGTTGGTGCACCCTTGAGCCGCGCGGCTACTCTTTTTGGCCCGGAGGATGAGCGCTGCTGGGCTGGTCCGCATTGGAATCCTGAGTTTGTGTATCCCCAGCCGGGCAAGGATGTGCAGGGCGCGGTCTTCACGGTGCAGCATGGTCCTCAACGGGCGGTTTGGGTCAACACTGTATTCGATATAGCGGGAGGGCGCATGCAATATGTGTCGTTCATCCCGGACACACTGGTGTTTACGGTCGATGTGCGATTGACTTCGATTGATGCGGCACACACGAGTGTTGAGGTTACGTATGCTCGCACGGCGCTCGATGTGGCAGTCAACGATGAGGTCGAGGCCATGGGAACCCGGGATCGGGAGAGCGGTCCGGAATGGCAGGAGGCGATTGAGAAATGCCTCAACACGCACAATACGCTCTTTACTCGATAGCCCCATTCGATCGCAATTGCCTACCGCGCATAGAAGCAAAGGGTAGAGCGGTGCTCTTCCTGAAGATCGGTTGGCGAGGAAAGGACTGCAGATCCCTCCACTACGCTCCTACGGAGCTCCGGTCGGGATGACAAGGAGAGAGTAGTGGCACCTGGAAAACTGCAATTGGGATGGGTGGATATCAGGCGGGATAGTAGTCTGATTTCCCGCCGATGGGGTGGAGATAGGGCCAAGCCCGTTGATTCCTCCCTTCGCGTTCGCAGCGTTAGCGGGGGACAACTTTGATTTCGAAGATTGTGGGCCATTGCTTTCCGGTGACGAAGAGGCGGTCTCGCTTTGCGTCGTAGGCAATGCCGTTCAAAACGGATTCTTCGTTGATTTTCTGATCGTCCGGCAACAGACCGGTCAGGTCGATCCAGGCGATTACGTGTCCGTCGCGAGGACTAATCCGGGCAATCCGGTCGGAGTGCCAGACGTTGGCGTAGATTTCTCCCTTGATGAATTCAAGTTCGTTGAGCTCGTCAATCGTCCTACCACCGTCTTTGACCACAATGTGATGGGTCTCTTTGAAAGTGCTGGGATCGCGGAAGCGAAGAGTCGCTGTGCCGTCGCTGGTGATGAGCTCCTTCGCCGTGCGGGTCATGCCCCAGCCTTCACCGGTGTAGCCGAGCTGCTTGACAGGGCGCAGGCTGAAACGGTCGTAAACAAAGCAGATTTGTGACTTCCAGGTCCACTGGTAGATGTTCGGTCCCCAATCGACGATGCCCTCACCAAAGTACTCAGGCGCGAGCGCACGCTTCTGCACCGGTTTGCCGGTTTCCGGCTGGATGGCAAGCAGGGCTGACTGGCCGGCGATGCCCGTTCCTTCGTAAAACAATCCATCGAGGTACAGAAATCCTTCGGTGTAGCTCTCGGTCGAGTGCGGGTAGCGCGCGACTACTTTGTAGCCCAGAATGGGGGCGGCCGCGGCCACATTGATCAAACAAGCAGCCAACCAAAGGAGACCTAGACAGCGTTTCAGCATGGTTTACACCTTACCGGAAACTGCTTTGTCACTTCTCCTTAACCCAAGCGGATGATCGAATGGAAGCAGTCCCTTGGAAAGGCGCGCATGCGGTGCTTGGTACTTTGCACTTTGATCCTGGTGCCATCGCTGGCCGCACTTGGCCAGTCGCCACCGGAAGTTCGCCATTTTGGCCGGAACATTCTGGTCGCCGCGGGGGAGACGGTAAAGAGCGCCGGTTGCTTCCTTTGTTCCGCCGAAGTGAACGGACATACCGAGAGCAACGTGCGGGTGTTCGCGGGGAACGTTTTTCTTAACGGCTCCGTGGGCGGTAATGTGCTGGTCTTCGGCGGCAACGTCACCCTCACCAGCAGCGCCCACATTGGCGGCCAGGTATTTATTTTCGGTGGACACCTGCATCAGGACCCCAGCGTCGGCGATCAGCCACATACAGTGCTTCCACCGATCATCTTTCTGCCCGTGATCCTGATCATCTGCATCATTATCGGCGGGTTGATCGTAATCGCCCGGCGCATGGTGCGCGGCCCGATCCTCTTCCCTCCCCTGCCCCGGCTATAATTAGAGAAGCCCCAGCGCCCTCCAGCGCATCCCTCACTTCAGGCACACATGGATTTTCAGTTAGTCAGCGATTACCGTCCTCGCGGCGACCAGGGCCGCGCAATTCAAGAACTCATCTCCGGGTTGACTGCCGGCGAGCAGCACCAGACCCTGCTCGGCGTCACCGGCTCGGGCAAGACCTTTACCATGGCCAAGATCATCGAGCAGTCTAATCGCCCGGCGTTGATCCTGGCTCACAACAAGACCCTTGCGGCGCAGCTGTTTCACGAGTTCAAGCAGTTCTTCCCAGGCAATGCGGTGGAGTATTTCGTCTCCTACTACGACTACTATCAGCCGGAGGCCTACATCCCTTCGGGCGACTTGTACATCGAGAAGGAAGCCACCATCAACGAGGAGCTGGATAAGCTCCGGCTTTCGGCCACGAGGTCGCTGTTTGAGCGGCGGGACGCGATTATCGTGTCCTCGGTGAGCTGCATCTACGGCCTGGGGTCACCGGAGGCCTACTACGGCATGCTGCTGCTGTTGGAAAAGGGACAGAAGATACGGCGCGAAGACATTACCCGGCGGCTGGTGGAGATTCTCTACGAGCGCAACGATGGCGACTTTCGCCGGGGAACGTTTCGTGTACGGGGGGACGTGATCGAGGTGTATCCCACCTACGATGAAATGGCCTATCGCATCGAGCTGTTCGGCAACGAAATCGAGGCCCTGTCGCAGATCGATCCGCTGTTTGGGACGGTGCGGCAGAAATATGCCCGGCTGCCGATTTATCCCAAATCGCACTACGTGGTTCAGCCCGAGCGCAAGAAGACGGCGATCGACTCCATCCTGGAGGAGCTTGGGGTGTGGGAGAAGCAGCTGGAATCGGAGGGCCGGCTGGTGGAATCGCAGCGTATTCATCAGCGCACGCGCTTCGACCTGGAGATGATCAAGTCCATGGGCTACTGCCATGGGATCGAAAACTACTCGCGGCACTTCTCCGGCCGGCTGCCGGGCGAACCGCCACCCACATTGCTGGATTACTTTCCACGCGACTACCTGGTTTTTATTGACGAGTCGCACGTGACTGTTCCCCAACTGCACGGCATGTGGCACGGCGATCGCTCGCGCAAGCAGAACCTGGTGGACTATGGCTTTCGTCTGCCCTCGGCGATGGACAATCGCCCACTCAGGTTCGAGGAGTTTGAGACGCGCACGCACCAGACGATTTATGTCTCGGCGACTCCCGGGCCCTATGAGCTGACCAAATCCGCAGGAGTGGTGGTGGAGCAGATCATCCGGCCCACGGGGCTGGTGGATCCGGAAGTCGAGATTCGGCCGATACGGGGGCAGATTGATGATCTGCTAGCGGAGATCCGCACCCGGGTAGAACGGAATGAACGCGTTCTGGTGACGGTGCTTACCAAACGAATGGCCGAGGATTTAGCCGGCTACTACTCCGAAGTTGGGGTGAAATGCCGGTATATGCACTCGGAGATCGAAACCCTGGAGCGGGTCCGGCTGCTGCGGGATCTGCGGCGGGGCGAATATGACGTTTTGATTGGGATCAACCTGTTGCGGGAAGGGCTGGATTTGCCTGAGGTCTCGCTGGTGGCGATTCTCGATGCGGATAAGGAAGGTTTTCTGCGGTCGTCAGGGTCGCTGATCCAGACGATTGGACGGGCTGCGCGGCACCTGAGCGGGCGAGCGATCCTGTACGCGGATGTGATGACGGATTCGATCCGCCGCGCCCTGGATGAGACGGATCGGCGCCGCACAGTGCAGCAGGCGCACAACGAAGAGCATGGGATTACGCCCACTTCGATCATGCGCTCACTCGATATGTCGCTGGTTCATATTCTGAAAGCGGAGTACGCGGATTTGACCAGCCAGGACGAGGAGATTCCGGAATTCAATACGCAGCAGGATTTGGACGCCTATATCGGCCGGATGGAATCGGATATGCGTGAGGCGGCCAAGAAGTTTGAGTTTGAGAAGGCGGCCAAACTGCGGGATAGCATTAAAGAATTGCGGACCAAGGAGTTTTTGTTTTCCTGAGGTGCGGGAAATAGGTCTGGAACCGCATGGGACGCAGCCACCAGGGCTAAAACAGAGCTTTTCCGCAGCCCGCAAAGTTGTCCCCTGAGACAAAATCGGGCTCTCACGCAGGCTCTAAAGCCCTCAATTTATAAGTCCGGGGCTACACCACGGGTCTGCGCAGTGCTGTGATTTAATGCCGTATGCATTTGTCGGGTGAGTGGATCCTACTACTCTTCATCTTTGCGGTTACGGCAATCATGCTGTTGCTGCTCCATCTGACCAAGCTGGGGCTCATCCTCCACCAAACGATTCCAGATCGTCCTCACCGCAGGATGTTGCTGGCGTCGATCAGCTTTTTTATCACTTTCCTGGCCGTCCGGCTGCTGGTTGCTTCCATCCAACACCATATCGGGCCGTTCCAATATGTCACCATGGGTGGCCGCCACATCCACCACCTGGTTTGGGGGATCCTGATCCTGCTAGGCGTGGGCTACGCTTACCTGAATGAGCTTGGATCCGGCGCTAGCCCGGCGTCTATCTTCTGGAGCCGGCTGCTCTCGATCCTTTATGGTGTGGGCGCCGCGCTGACGCTGGACGAGTTTGCCCTCTGGCTGAATCTTGCCAATGTCTACTGGTCGCCGCAGGGGCGGGAAAGCATCGACGCGGTAGTACTGTTTGGGAGCCTGCTGGCGATCGGAACGTGGGGTGCCCCGGTGTTCACAGCGTGGACGCGGAAAAAACGGGACCGATAATGAGAAGGTCGGTTACCTCCGCGGTTCCGAATGCTCAATCCGCTTGCATCGATCCATGTGCTTCTAGTAAGGAAACTGTAGTGCGTTCAACCAAAAGGAAGTGCTAATGGCAACCCATGCTCCGATTCCCCCGCCCGAAAAATATTTCGTGGCTTTCGTCATCCAGGGCGAAGACATTTTCAGAATAACCTCCGACAGCATTGTTCATACGTGCGGCAACTCAGGCGAGCAGGCTTTCCAGGGAGTGGCCAAGCTGCGCGCCGCCGCCGCCCTGGAACAACTCACGGCAATCCACAACGAGCGACCCGAAGAATTGCGTAAGATGGCTCGTGAGATGGCTCGTGAAGGCATGGCCATGCTGGCCCGGACCAGCAATGGCGCAAAATCAAATGTTGAGAAAATCGCGTAAGCTGGTGGCATGCAGTCGCAGTCACGTTTTTAAGTTCGTAAGACATGCAAAGGCAGTCCGGTACCGGGCTGCCTTTAAGCGTGCGCGGTTGAACAGAATTTATTAGCCTTTGAGGGCAAGAGCGCGCTCTGGCCCCGGGCGGACTCCTTCTTGAAACCCCTCACACCCTCACTTTTCGGGAAGCAAGGACATTATGCAGTTTTGGAATGAGCTGGAAGGACGAACAATCGATGGGGTTTATCCGCTGCGGCGCCTGGTGCGATCCGAAGGGCGCCACGCGTGGTTCGAGACGGAGACGGCGGAGCCACAAGCCGGGCCCGCGACCATCAGCCTAACCGAGGCGGCGACGGATGCAGATGAAGTCCTCGAACGCCTGAAGGCCGCCCAACAGCTCAAGCACCCCAACCTGGTGACCATTACCAAAGTGGGACAGGTGCGTGTGGACACCACGCTGGTGATCTATGCGGTCATGGAGCACATTGAGCAGAGCCTGTCGGATGTGCTGCAAATCCAGGCCCTCTCACCGGAGGAAGGCCGGGAAGTAGCCGAGGCCCTGGTGAGTTCGCTCACTGCCATTCATCAGCAAGGAATGTCGCATGGCCGGGTGGAAGCAGCCAGCGTGCTGGCGACCGAGGAAACGGTCAAGCTGCGCAGTGATTGCCTGCACACTACATCAGCCGGCCAGGCTGACGACGTAGCTGCGATCGGCCCTACCCTGTTTCACGCGTTCACGCAGCGCAAGGCGCTCACCGCTACCGATGCGCAAATCAATCGTATCCCGGCGCCGTTTGGCGAGATTATTCGCAACTCCTTTGCCCGCCGCTGGACGTTGGCGCAAATCAGCAATGCCTTGAAACCGGTTCTGCCGGCCGCCAGCGTGATACCGCAGCCTGCAGCCCCTGTTGCACCGCCGTCGACTCCTCCTCCCGCAGCGACCACCCCTCAGCCTGCACCGCCAGTAGCCAAGGCCCCCATGAGCCCACCGCCGCCTGTAGCCAAGGGTCCCGTGAGCCCACCGCCGCCGGCGTATCGCCCGGTCGCGCCACCGGTTCCGTCAAGGAAAGCGCTCACCAACGACGAGGACGAGGCGCCCGTCCAACGGAAACCTTTGCTTATGTATGGCGCTCTGGGTGTGGTGTTGCTGGCTATTATCGGATGGCTTCTGTTGCGGCCTCACTCGGCGCCAGCTCCTGCGGAAGCACCCAACCCGCCCACCCAAGCGGCTCCTCCGGCGGCGGCCGCGCCAGCGGCCCCGCCAGCCCCGACACCGCCCGCGGTTTCCGCCGCCAAACCGCAGGCCGGCAAACCTAGTCCGTCTGCTCCTGCTATGGTGGCGCGGTCCGCTACCGCCGCCGTTCCCGCAGACGGGCGGACTGTCTGGAGGGTGGTTGCTTATACCTACCGGGGACAGACCAAAGCCTCCGACATGGTGGCCAAGATCAGTGACAAACACTCGGACCTGGATGCGGAAGTTTTCAATCCTCCAGGAAGAGGCGGGGTTTACCTGGTCACCTTGGGCGGGGCGATGGATCACGATGCGGCAGTGAAGATGCGCGATAAGGCGCAACGCGAGGGTCTGCCCGCCGACACTTACGTGCAGAATTTTTCCCGGTAGGGATTGTGCCGTCCCTCCGGGACTCGTCTTATATGTATACCCGGCACGGGCGCCCCGATCTACACAACGTCGAACACCCTTGCCCTACTCGGCGCTCTTCCGATC
>CAZSUK010000484.1:0-6747 GCA_964609355.1 uncultured Acidobacteriaceae bacterium
GTTCTGGAATCCATCCACGGTAATGATGGCCTGGCCGGGAGCGCCACCGCTGGCGGCGGCCAGCACTTGCAGTTGGCGTTTGAAGTCATCTGGATCATCCGCCATGCCCTGAAGATCCTGAGCATTGAGCGTGTGTGTGCCGGCGCCGTGGTCGGCATCGACCGAAACTTCACTTTCTTTTCCCACTTCGACCGTGGTGTGCACATCAGCGATGCGTAGATGAACGGTGATGTTTGCCCCGGCGCGGCCGTTTACCTGGCTATCGGCGAATCCGTCGGCGTGGACGGTAATCTGATAGGCGCTATTTCCGACGCAATGGAAAAGGAAAGCGCCTTGTTGATTGGTGGTAGTTTGCTCCGGCGTGGCCGACTGTAAGTGGACGTCGCCTCCTACGACTGCTGCTCCGGTAGGATCGAGTACGGTGCCGCTAAGGTTCTTGGATTGGGCTCCGCAGGTTTGTGCTCGCAGGTTTCCGCCGATGCTCAACGCTGCGCAAAGGAAGATGCCAGTCCATCGATTCATATGTCAGCCTCGACTTACAAGCTGAGAATCGCAGCTGACGCAAGAACAAAACAGTGCAGGTTGTCATCGTAATCTGATGACAGATGTCATGGGCAAATCCGCTCTACCCGATCAAAAGTCTTTCCTCTTCGTCGATTGAAACCAGTGCTCGGGTGCCCCATCCTTCGCGTTCTTTGCGAAGGGTGGGATAAGCAGAATGCGCGAGGAAGGGCCCCGGGGCAGAGCAGTGGTATCCCACCTTTCGCAAGTGCGCGAAGGATGGGGCACCCGAGCATTTTCCCCAAGGGAACCTGGTAAAGGGAAGTGCTGTCTACTTACAGCCAGCCTTTGCTGCGAGCCAGACGCGCCGCCTCAATCCGGTTGGCGGCACCGAGCTTATTGATCGCTTCCGACAAATAGTTACGCACCGTGCCCTCGGACAAACGGAGATCTACCGCGATCTCTGCACCGGATTTTCCTTCACCGGCTCGCCAAAGAATCTGCCGTTCCCGCTCGCTCAACGGGTCAGGCTCCTGCGTCCAGGCCTCCGCCGCAAGTTCAGGGTCGACCACTCGCAAGCCGCAGCAGACGCGCCGCACACAGTCCGCCAATTCTGCCGCAGGCCGATCCTTCAGCATGTATCCCTGGGCGCCGGCATCCATCGCACGGCGAAAATAACCGGCGCGGGCGAAGGTCGTGAGAATCACAATATGTACTCGCGGATAATTACCATGAACCTCTGCGGCCAACGTGAGCCCGCTCATCTCCGGCATCTCAATATCCGTTATCAGCACATCGGGCCCGTGCTCAGCAACCAGTGTCATGGCCTCTCGACCATTACGCGCCCGCGCGACCACAGCGATATCCTTCTCGATTTCCAGCAGAGCAGCCAGGGCACCCAGCACCATTGCCTGGTCTTCTGCCAGCACCACGCGAATTTGTTTGGTCACGGTTCAACCACCTGCGGCAATTCGATCTGCAAACGAGTGCCGCGATGAGACTCCAGCGATAGGCTGCCCCCGAGTTCCTGAATTCGCTCACGCATGCCGCGCAAGCCATTCCCTTCCTGCCGGATGTCACCGCGCCCATCATCCGCGATCACCAATTGCGTTTTGTCTTCAGCCGTCGACAATTCGATGGAACATTCACTCGCGCCGGCGTGGCGCACGATGTTGGTGACCGCCTCACGGAGCACCAAAGAAAGAGTCGCCTCATGCCGAGGCGTAAGATACGGCGCCTTGGCCGGCTTGTGAAGCCGTACCCCGGCCGTCTCAAGAACCTCGGCCGCGCGTGTCAACTCGGAGGCGAAACCTTCGCTGCGATACCCGCTGATTGTTTTGCGCACCTCAGCCAGAGCGCGCCTCGCGGCGGTTTCAATCTCTGCGATCTCAAGCGCAGCCCGTGCAGGTTGGTTGTCGAGCAGCCGCCCGGCCAATTCACTCTTGAGCACAATCAAAGAAAGAGAGTGACCCAGCACATCATGCATGTCCCGGGCGATACGCTCCCGTTCAGCTGTCTTCGCCAATCGTTCAATCTCCTCATGGGCCATGCGCAGCTTGGCGTCGACGCGATCCTTCTGCTTCATCCGCAGCCGGTTCATTCCCCACAGCAGCGTGCTTCCCACGCCCGTCGCCCACACCCAGGGGGACATGTGGAAAATCCAGCTTTCTGCTACGATCGCCCCGCATTGCACTATCAGCAGGCCGATGACCGTGTTGGTGGAGTCAGCCACCTCCGGGATACAGACTGCGATATAGATATAAATTCCCCAGGCGCCCGGGTTGATTGGCACATAGACTAGCGCCAAGATGAACATGGCCAGCACCCCAACCCAGCGGACCCTCCGGGGTGCGCGCTGCGCTATGAGATACGAAGGAAGGAAGAGAGCGAGAGCCAGGCACAACCAGAGCCACTTTCCAAGGGCTTGGTGATCGGCCACGGGCGCGACAAACCAGAATGCTAAGAAGACCAGCCATATGGTGTGGTCGTAGGCGATCCAACGTCGCCAGTTCAGAAGGGGAAGACGTTCCAGAACTTCATCGCAATCGCTTCTGGGTACACCACCAGCGGGGATCATGTATTAGGCTTGTGCCTCTTGCCTGCGAAAGATGAACGCGGCTGCTAGCAAAAATACTACCGTATAAGAGGCGAGCAACGCCCAGGCGACCACTGCAGAACCATCGACATACCCTATCGTCCGAAGCGCCAGGCGGGAAAACCAGAACGACGGTAAGCCGTGCGCCACAACCTGTAGCCAGTGCGGCAAGGTTTCGATCGGCATCCACAGCCCGCCGCAAAACGAGAGCGGCAGGTAGACCAGGTTGATCACTCCAGGGGCAGCGTTCGACGGCATCAACAGGCCAATCACCAGTCCCAGGCTGGCAAACGGCAAGACGCCCGCAGCGATGACCAACAACAGGCGCAGACCTTCCATGGTGGTGATGTGGACACCGGCGAGCGCAGTCCCCAGGATCATCAGCAGGATCGTAATTCCGACACCAAAGGTAATGCTGACGCACAATTTCGCCAGAAGATAGGCGGCCGCAGGCATGGGGCTCGCCCGCTTCATCTCCAGCCATCCATGGCCGCGCTCAAAGGCGAGCCCGGCCCCGATACCAAACAGTGAAGAACCCATGGCGCCGAAGCACGAATACCCAGCCAGAAGGTAACGGGCAATGGTGTGTCCATGGAAGACGGCATCCTTGTTGGTGACTCCGAATAGGAGGTAGAACACGACCGGGAAGCCGATCATGGAGAACAGGTAACTACGATTGCGCGACAACTTGAGCAACTCAAAGCGCGCTTCGTTGAAGTAGATAACCGGCATCGTGGCCATGGTGCCTCCTAGTTTGTCGGGGATGTGGTCTGGTTGGTGAGAGCAAGGAAAGCGTCTTCCAACGCTGTCGCGCGCACTTCCAACCCGCTCAGTGTCTCGTCCTGCTGCAGCATGATGCGCAGCACAGCTTCGGGTGTTTGCGTCCGCACCAGCATCGCGTGGCCATCCTGTTCCACGCTCGAAACTCCAGGTATGGCCGAAACAAGCGACGGCCGGAGCGAGGTGATGCAGCGGATAGCCCGCGAGCCATCGGCGGTCTTCAGTTCCTCCGGCGTGCCCTCGGCAATCGCCTTGCCCTTCTGAATGACCACGATTCTGCTCGCCAGGGCATCGGCTTCTTCGAGGTAATGGGTAGTCAGCAGAATGGTCTTGCCCCTTGCCGCCAGCTTGCGCACCTGCTCCCACATCGACCGCCGCGCTTCCACATCCATGCCCAGCGTTGGTTCGTCGAGACAAATGAGGTCGGCGTTGCCGCACAGCGCGAGGGCGAAGAGTACGCGCTGCTTTTGCCCGCCGGAGAGAGTGCCGAACAACCTTTCCTCCAAACCCTCTAGCCCGGCGATGGCCAGCAGCTCATTCAGCGGTCGCGGCTGGGCGTAGTAACTGCTGAAGAGTTGCAGATGTTCACGAACCCGCAGCGTTTCCGGCATGCGGCCCACCTGCAGCATCGCGCCCAGGCGCAGGCGGCTGGCCCGGTCCCTCGGGTTGCCGCCGAAGATTTTCACCTCGCCCGATGTGGCTTGGCTCAACCCCAACAGCAAGCGCACGGCTGTCGTTTTGCCTGCGCCATTGGGTCCCAGCAAAGCCACGACTTCTCCCGCGTGCAGTTGGAGAGAGAAGCGATCGAGGGCGACCTGCCCGCCAAATTTCTTGGTGACCTCGCGCAGCGAGGCGACCGGGGCACCATCCAGTTTTATCGCATTGCGTTGAGGCTCTACTAGGACGCTTGCGGCCATAACCCCTCCCTCAGTTTCATGAGAGAAGTATGTGTGCGCCGGACGGTTGGCAACAGTGTGTTTTGTCAGGAAAATAGCTGACATTTGTCATGACGTCCTGACAAGGCCACGCAACCGCGTTGCATTCGACCTCGAAGACAATTACCCTTCTCCAAGCAAAAGGGGTGGTCACTTTGAAGCAATCACGCAGAGATTTTGTTAAAGCCGGTTCGGCCTCGCTCCTCTATGGCTCAATCCATAACCGCTTGAACGCACAGACGTTGAAGGTGCCGCTCGGGCTCCAGCTCTATTCGGTGCGTGAACAACTGCCAAAGGACTATGAAGGCACGCTCAAACAGCTGGGGGCCATAGGCTTCCGTGAGGTCGAAGCCGCGGGCTACTCCAACCACAGCGCGGCGCAGGTGAAACAAGCCATGAGCAATGCCGGTTTGCACCTGGTGAGCGCGCATTACGGTTCAGATGATTTGCATAAGAAGCTCGACGAGATCATCGCATTCAATAAAGAGGTCGGTGTCAGTTACCTTATCTGTTCCTTCCCTGGCTTCAAAGATCCGTCGCGGGTCAAAAACATCCCCCCTAAGGAGATCATCAACGCCTTCACACTGGAAGACTGGCGCTGGAATGCGGAGCAGTTCAACGCGATTGGGAAAAAGGTAAACGCTGCAGGCTTGAAGTTCGGCTACCACAATCACAGTATGGAGTTCCGCAAAACGGACGGAGTGGTGCCCTACGATGAATTGTTGCGCCTGACCGATCCCGCCGACGTAACGATGGAGATGGACTGCGGATGGGTCGTTGTCGGGGGAGGAAACCCGGTCGAGTATCTGCGCAAGTATTCGAACCGCATCACCATGCTGCACGTGAAGGATTTCAAAGATATCACCGCAAACTCATCCATCGAAAATGTGCCCACAATCGTTGAGTTGGGGCAGGGCTCCATCGATTACCGTCCGATCTTTGCACAGGCCGCTAAATCAGGAGTGGTTAAGCATTGCTTCGTCGAACAGGAAGGCTATAACGTACCGCCCATGGAAGGTCTGAAAATCGACGCCGACTACATGCACAAACTGGGAGTGAGTTGATGGGGAATTGCGTTGATACGCCTTAAGCTCGTCTGCGCAGCAAGCGAGTCAGGCTGCCTGGGGCAGCTACCCCAAGTAGCCTGGTGCAAACGAGATAAGCCAATCCGAATACCGAGAGCACGCACACGCCAACCAACTCAGGGCGGTGAAAAGGCAGCACACGCTTGACTCCGTAGGCGCCTGCGGCGGCGATCAGGGCACCCACCCACAGCCGTGCGATACGTGCGACCGAGGCGACCACAGTTCCAATCCGTGCCTGGAGTGCGCGCCGCAAAAGTGCAAACTCCACCCACCCGGCCATTCCGGCTGAAAGCGTGAGCCCGGCCACACCCCAGCGGTGATCAATGCCCAATAGCCTGGGAAGTGGCAGAGCAAACAGGTAGCCCAGGGCCACCGTCAGCACCACGCGAATGAGCGCAAAGTTCAGGGGCGTACGCGTATCCCGCAGCGCATAGAAGGCAGAGGAATAGAGCCTTCCCGATGTCGTAGCCAGAAGGCCCACACTGGAACCTGCCAGAACACTCCATACCCAAGTCACATCGCTTGCCCCGAAGTGTCCCGACCGGTATATGGTGGCAACGACGACATCGCCCAGAACCAAAAACGCCACGGCAGAAGGAATCACGAAAAAGGAAATATTTTTCAGCCCATTCTCCAGCCGCTGCCTCAGCACCAATCCAATTTCCTCGTGCGTTCCCAATGCGCTCGACATGGCGGGCAGCTCAGCCGCAGATATCGCCATGCCGAACAGGCTAACAGGCAGTGAATTCAAGGTTTGCGCATATCCCAAAGCGGAGACCGCGCCCGTCGGCAGAAAGCTCGCCAGCAGGGAGTCGACATACGCGCTTATCTGCACCACTCCCCGGCTTAGAAATACGGGGAGGAAGTTCCGGGTGACGGTTTTCACCTGCTCTGAGCGCAGCGTGAGCTTTCCTTGCAGCGGACGGAGGAATCCCATCACCGTTGGCAATTGCACCGCAAATTGCAAGCCACTGCCGATGACGCATCCAACCGCGAGAACGATCGCCAATCGAGGCTCGCTCACGTGTCTACCGTCCCAGAGCAGAGCCGTAATTTGGGCAACGTTCCAGATCACCGGTGCAGCGTAGGAAAGGAAGAACTTGCGGTGGCTGTTCAGGATGCCGAGGCACCATGCCGAAATAACCAGCAGCGCTGCTCCGGGAAAGAGGATCTGCACCAGGCGCATAGTGAGCTGGCGCTTCTCCCCATGAAAGCCCGGTGCAATGGCGTCAATCAACCAGGGAGTCGCAAACACTCCAACGAGTGTCAGCAGTGAAGTAATGAAGAAAAGGATGGCGAAGATCGATTCGGCCAACTGCGTGGCTTCCTCGTGCCGCTCTTCCGCTCGCAG
>CAZSUK010000485.1:0-2555 GCA_964609355.1 uncultured Acidobacteriaceae bacterium
TGTATCGCGCGATGATCCCGCGCCGTTGTTCGGGAGTGAGGTCTTTATGATCAGGCAGCGCAGCCACCAGGCTGTCAATTTCGCTATCAATCCGTCGCTTAATGGACGAGAGGTCATGAATTTCGGGGGCGACGATTGAAGTAGTCATCGTTATCCTCCGGCGGTGTGAACGCCAGGTGACGGGCAGGGTGTGTTGCCGATAACAACAGCCACGCCAGCCCTTCCATTCAAAAACAGTCGATCGCAACGAAGGTATGTCGAACTTTGCCGCCTTATAAGTGCCATCGCCCTGGGGAAGGGCGTCTGTAGCACTAAAAGGTGTACCGATAGTAGCTCATTTCGAATCGAATGGAAGTGACAATCTTAACTGATTAAGACGATCGTAACTCCGGCTTAAGTAAAATGGTAACTGCATCAGAAACAGCGCTGATATAGACACCGCGGTGGCACCTACAGGGGAAGGTAGCGTGGGCGTAACGATCGGGCTCGGGCCGGGGAAGACCGCGTTTTCTGCCATTCAAATAGGGTTGTGCTGTGGCTACTTATGTCAGTCTTCAGACTAAGCAGCTTACTCTTTCGTACATCGATAAGGCGTGATACCCGGTATCCTGCAGAATTGAAACCGTGCCTGTCTGCTGTACGGATGCCAACAAAGCGGTGGCACTTAACCGATCACAGCTTAAGGGTAACCGTCTTCACTTCCACGTATTGCTGCAGTCCGTATTCGCCCAACTCTCGTCCCATTCCCGATTGCTTGAATCCGCCGAACGGGGCCCTGGTATCCAGCACGTGATAGCAATTCACCCATACCGTCCCCGCCCGCACACCGTTCGCAACTGCCTGCGCCTTCTTGATATCACATGTCCATACGCCCGCTGCCAGTCCATAGGTGGTACGGTTAGCACGACTGATAACATCGTCCATATCCTTGAATGGAATGATGCTCATCACCGGACCAAAAATCTCTTCCCGAGCAATTTTCATTTCATCCTGAACGTCGGAGAACACGGTCGGTTGGATGAAGTAGCCACGGTCGCCAACGCGTTCCCCGCCGCAAGCAAGTGTTGCCCCTTCACGCCTTCCAGATTCGATGTAGCCCATGACTCGGTCAAACTGTGACTCACTTACCTGCGGGCCCTGGTCCGTGCGCGGATCAAGCGGATCGCCCACCCTGCGTTTGCGAGCCCGGGCAATGCTCTTCTCCACAAATTCGTCGTAGATTTTCTCTTCCACAAACACTCTGGATCCGGCACAACAGGATTGTCCCTGGTTAACGAACAGGCCCAGGTGTGCGCCTTCGACCGCGTCATCGAGGTCACTATCCGCAAAGATAATGTTTGGGCTTTTGCCGCCGAGCTCTAAAGAGATTCGCTTCAGATTCGATTTTGCCGCAGCCTCCATGATCAGGCGGCCCACCTCAGTAGAGCCGGTGAACGCTATCTTATCCACGTCCATATGGCGGGCAATGGCTGCCCCTGCGGTCGAACCAAGGCCTGGCAGCAGATTCACCACACCCTCAGGGAAGCCCGCTTCCAGAACCAGCTCTCCTAGCCGAAGCGCTGATAAAGGCGTTTGCTCTGCCGGCTTCATCACTATGGTATTGCCCGTTACCAGCGCCGGAGCCAGCTTCCAGGCTTGCATGAGCAGAGGGTAGTTCCAGGGAATGATCTGGCCGATGACACCGATAGGTTCGTGGCGGGTGTAGCAGAAGAAGTCGCCGTCGATCGGGATCGTCTTGCCCTGAACCTTATCTGCCCAGCCGGCGAAGTAACGATAGCAGGCGATCGTCTTGGTGACATCCACCGCCTTGGCGATGGACAGGGGCTTACCGTTATCGAGCGTTTCCAGGCGAGCAAGTTCGTCGGCATTTTGCTCGATCAGGTCGGCAAGGCGATCGAGCATGCGTCCCCGCTCCGAGGCGCGCATCTTCTTCCATGGCCCTAGATCGAACGCCGCCCGCGCGGCCGCAACCGCTTTATCAACATCCGCCGCGTCGGCTTCGGCGACCTGGCAGATTTCCTCGCCGGTAGAGGGATTGATTGTCGCGAAAGTTCTGCCGGATTCGCTCGGAACCCAGCGATTGTTAATCAAAAGCTTGGTAGCCGTCGGACCCGTGTGCGACTCCGTTGGCATAGGCAAGGTAGAGATCATTGCTCCTCCGGCTCTTAACCCACATCCCCCCACAGAAACGTTGGCTGGTGTGTGGCGCCTAATACCTCTTGGTCGTTTGCCATCGCTTTCAGCCGTTGTGACACCAACACGGTTTCTTTCTGGGCACAAATATGGCCCAGCCAATTTCTATAGATGCCGGCGGCACTGGCTTGCCATGTATTTGTGATCACCTTATTTCCCAAGATACCGTTGAGCTCCGGTAGTAACGCCTCACTCCTTCGAGAGATTACTTTCTCCTCGAACGCCGCCAATTCCCGGGTCGTAGTCTCATCAAAATAGCTTTCAGGCATCAACGGGTATCGGGGTGCCTCGCCTTTGATGTAGCGTCCGACATCGCGGCGATATTCGCGCAGCAGGGTATCGGATTCATACTCCGGATGACC
>CAZSUK010000486.1:0-8215 GCA_964609355.1 uncultured Acidobacteriaceae bacterium
GAGCATTCCGAGAACCAACGCGGTCATAGTGACGAGGAGGCCAGTCACTAGTCTAATAACGTCCTTTACTTCCGGCCCGAGCTGATTCTGGGGCAAAACGAGCCGCAGTCTCATGCCGGCGACCGCTCCACCGAACACCACCAGGAAGACCGTCGAGCTTACCAGGATTGATTCCATAACCTCTCTGCGTTCCGATGCTTTTGGATGAATGCGTTGTCAGGCGAGTCTAGGCGTGAGACGCTCAAGGAGTCAGCTAGTAATTTCCTCAGGTAACCAGTAACAAATCCCCAGGGCCAATGTAGACGCTATCCGTGCTCGTGATTTCTACAGATCTCATACCGCTGCATTCTATTTTGCCCGCGACTGATACTTTTGCCAGTTCCTGCTAAAGCTTCTCTCCCTCATGATGGAGCCAACTACCTCAGAGGTCTACGAGCTCGCATTGAGTTACCGACCCTTCGTGAACTGGAGAAACGGCTTAATGACGAAGATCATTCATGGCAGGTGGAAGCCCGCTGTTCTTATTTGTACCGCACTATTTATCGGCTCGTCGCTGATGGCGCAACAGAAGGGCCAATACCAGCCTGGCCAATATGGCTTGAACGCCGGCGTCCTGCCCGATCCTGGAATCACCTACGCGGACTACAATATTAACTACAGTGCCGGCCAGCTGAATTTCGCCAACGGCACTCCGACTAGGATTAAGGGCTCCTATAACGTGTGGGCGTGGGAGAATATTCTTTTTTATGTTCCTAAATTCAAGGTTCTCGGGGCGAAGTTCGCACCGTATATTGCCTTTCCCACATTAGCCACGGGCTCTCTTACGTTACCGTTCCTGGGGAACGGGGTCACTGCCGGAACGGGTGCACTTGCTTTGGCGGATACGTGGTTTCAACCGCTCAATCTTGGCTGGCATTTGCCGCGCGCCGACATTTTCGTGGGAGATGCTTTCATGGCGCCGACCGGCCGCTACACTCCGGGCGCTACGAATAATGTCGGTTCTGGTTACTGGGGCAACCACCTCAACAGTGGCGGCACTTTTTACTTGACCAAAGACCAGGGGACCACCTTTAACATTTTCGGAGATTGGGAGGTCCACGGATCGAAAACGACCCGGAGCGGGGACATAAGCACGATGTTCGGCACGTTACCTATCAACGTCCAGACAACCCCGGGGGCAGCCTTCACCGATGAGTGGGGCTTCGGTCAAGCAATTCCATTGGATAGGCCGTTTCTAAAGACAAAGAACATAACCAAGGTGGCCCAGATTGGGCTGATCGGGTACGATCAGGCGCAACTCTCGCGCAATACCAGCCCCAACACAATCGTGGATTCCTTTCAACGGCTGGTTCCCTTCTATTACGTGCATGCCGGTGGCCTGCAGGCCAACTATATCGATCTTAAGCACGATTGGAATGTGTTCTTCAAATACGAAAAGGAATACGAGGCTAACGCCCACCCGAAGGGCACCACCATTGTGTTTGGGTTCGTGTATACCTTCCGCATTCCGAAACCCGCGCCAGGTGCTCCGGTGACGCCTCCGTAGCCGGCCAGCGCGCGGCTGGGTGGAGCATGCTCGCGGGACAACCTGGTCATAAAGGACTCCTTGTCAGATGCCGGAGGAACTTCCAGGACAACCAGACCATTTCGCACTTCCGCGTTGGCACAAATATAGGGTCTCGTGTTGTTTGCAGTCAGAAATTCATGCCGTGTGGTAAAGGGACGTTCGGGGCAGCCCGCACGTGATCCTCCGTCGTGCCTCGAAAGTCAGCTTTTCGGTAACTCCCCACACCCCAACGGTAGTACTTGCGCCAAGGTTTGCACAACGCAGGCTGTGCACCTCCAAAGTAGTTATCGAGGCCAGCCGATCCAGGAATACTGCCAGCCGACGGCAACACTCTGGTAGTTTCCTCCGAATCGGATGTAGGCGCCGTTGTTGTAACTGACCTTTACCGCCTGGTGCGGGCCCAACGGGATCGAAGCTGTGGCGCCGATGCGGGAGCTGGTTTGGTGCGTAACAGGGTTCGCGATGCCACCCAAGCTGGTAACGCCCCCGAACCAGAAATTTCCGTCCAGAGAAAACCAGAGTCGTGGTTTGACATCGTAGCTCAAGTGGCCTTCAAAAGAGCCGATGGGCTGCTCGCTTTGCGGCTTAGGCACCGGGGGTGAATAGTACCGCGGATTGGTCGTATAGAACCACACTCCAGCATACGAATCGAGAAACCAATTATTCCAACGTTTGGTGACGCCAAATTCCGGTTTGAAGGCCCATCGGTTGGCGCCCCAATTCACCAGCTTGGTCGGGTCATATTGGCCCGTGGGAGCCAACACCTTCAGGCTGACGCCCAGCAACGTCCTTTGCCTCCATTTCCTGAACTCCTGTGCCGGCATGGATGGGCCGCCTTTGAGGTTCACGGATACTCGATACGTAGAGTCCAGAAGACCAGAGCGGTAGATCTGGTGCGGTTGGCCGGCTACGTTGCCCTGAAAGTTGCCTACCGCGTAGGGTAAGGAGGCATTCATGTTGGCCGAGCGGCCCAGGAAGCCGAAGGAATGATAGTAAGAAAGAATCGGCACGCTGTAGGTTCCGGTTGCACCCGTTATCGGAGCCGCGCCATCAAAGAGAACACTGCCACTAAAAAAAGAGTATGTCGTGATGATCGCATTGGAATGCAGTGGCGTGATGACGTAGGCCCGGGGAGAGAGGTCCTGTGCCAAAGCGGGCTTCGGCGAGGATATTGCGACCGCCATCGAACACCAGAGGATGAAGGCCAGGAGCAGTCTCATGAAATGCCTTTGCGCCTTCGGCCGAGAACATGAGACCGATTCGAGGATAGGTGCTACCGGCAGCATCATCGAGTACTGCGGGTTTTTAGGGTTGCCGCTATCCGCGTCTGCACTGCAGGGAATGCGAACTCCGCCTTGCCATCCTGGGTCGCCGGCACGTGAGGCTCGCCTCTAACTCCGTATCGAATTGGACACAAAGGTGTGGCCCTTCAGCGCCTCTTGGATCGCAAAGACCAGGTCTGTCGACAGACGGCGCTTAGTGACGTAACCTGTAGCGCCGGCCGAGAATGCCGCGGCAATAAAGTCCCGGTCTTCATGAATGGTTAAGAAGATGATCTTGACTCGGGAATTCGTCTTCTGGATACGTCTTGCCGCCTGGAGCCCGTTAAGGATAGGCATCGAAATATCGGTCACAAAAACGTCAGGGTTTAACGCTAAAACGGCACTCACCGCTTGATTGCCATTCTCCGCCGCCTCAATGATGTCGAACTCATCACCGAGTACGACGCGAATTTTTGCGATCACCTCCCGATGATCATCGGCAAGCACCACTCGAATCTTATCCACTGTGATCCCTTCGGTGGTTAGCGCAGCTAACATTTACCCAAATTATTTCTTCCCAGTGAATACTTGCCTACTGTCACCTGCGACAGTACCCGTTTACGACTGTCGAGGGTACCCTCTCAGGCCGAAATCATTCCATGCCTCATGGCGTACTTGACCAGGTCTGAATTGGTCGTGATGCCCAATTCCTCCATGATCTGGTACTTGTGAAATCGTACGGTACGATGGGCGATCTCCAAAACATAGGCAATCTCCTTCATGGAACGGCCCTCGGCAAGCATTTGCAGGACTTCGCGCTGGCGACCGGTGAGTTGCTTCGGCGCCTCGGCCCTGGGATCCCGGATGAACATGTTTTCGATCGCCCGGGCAATCTGCGGAGTCACGTAGGAAACTCCTCTCACTGCGTCGTGAACGGCTTGCAATAACTCAGCGGGCCGTGAGGTTTTGAGCAGGTAGGAGGCGGCGCCGGCGCGAAAGGCTTCGGCTGCAATATAGGAATCAGTTTCCATCGTCAGGAAAATCAGCTTTATGCATGGCGTTCTTTTCTTCAACTCTCTCGCCGCGTCCAGGCCATTCAGCAAGGGCATGCCAATGTCCAGGACCACGACGTCCGGCTTGAGCTGATCGGCGGCTTTCAGCAGTGCACGGCCATCTTCAACACAGCCTACTACTTCGTAATGGGGTTCCAGCAATTTCGCGAGTCCCGCGCAGATCATCGTGTGATCATCGGCCAGCAAGATACGTGTTCGTCCCATCTCATCCTCCAGGAAAGCTCAGGCGCTTTCGGAAACCGTTGATGAAGCCTTGATTTGTGCGTCGGCCAGAGGCACACGGACCAGGATTCTTGTTCCACCATTCTCTGCCGACTCAATGGTGAAAGTACCGTGAACCAGATGGGCCCGCTCCTGCATACTGACAAGTCCCAATCCCCTGTCCAGCTTTGCTCGCTCTACGTCGAAGCCCGCCCCGCGGTCGCTGACCTCAAGCTGGATCTCATTTTGCGAGCTCCGCAAGACCACAGAAAATTGGCTTACACCGCTATGTTTTAGGGCGTTCTGCAATGCTTCCTGGGCGACCCGAAAAAGAGAAAGGGATACATCGCGGGGCAAAAAGTTCGGGACGTTCTCATCGGCGAACTGAACGCTCACATCATACTGCTGAGAGAATTCGCGACAGTAACTCCTGATAGCCGGCGCCAAACCAAGATACTCCAGCTTCGAGGAGTGGAGTTTGTGGGACAACGCCTGAACGTCAACCGCGATTTCGGCACAGTGGCGCCGGATTTCGTCAAGCTTCGGCGAGTGACCTGAATTCGACCCCCGATTCGCTTGTTCCAGTTCCATGGAGAGAAGTGCCAGTCTTTGGCAGATGTCGTCGTGCAGTTCTCTGGCTATCCGGCTGCGTTCTTCTTCTTGAGCTTCGATCAGTTTGCCACCGATTTTCTCCAGTGCTTCGTGTGCCAGCTTCTGGTCTGTGATGTCAGCCGCCGAACCAACAAAGCCGGCAAACGAGCCGTCCTCGTTAACCCGAGGCGCCGCGATATCCAGCATCCATCGGTACACCCCATCGTGCCGCCGTAGCCGGTATTCCTTGGAATACCCTTGCTGCCGTTCAAGCGCACGTTTGTTTGCCGCTTTAACGCTCTGTGTGTCATCAGGGTGAATAAATGCCGACCAAACGTCTCCAAGTCCGGTTGCCAAGTCGCGGCCGGTGAAATCAACCCGGCGGTCATTCAGATAGGTAACCGTGCCGTCCTTGTCGCACATCCAGATCAGAGCAGGTGTGGTATCCGCCACCAGCCGAAATCGCTTTTCGCTTTCACGCAGACGAAGATCGGCCTTGCGGTTCCGGGCTCGTTGCCACAGCAAGGCAATGATCAACATCGCCTGAATGAGCACCAGCAAGAGCACAACACCGATATATTTGCCGTAACGTTCCCAGGTTGTTGGCGGCCGATTGGAGATAATCGCCCCCAGCGGGAGCGCAGATTCCGGCATGTTCCAGCGTTGAAGCTGGCGCCAGTCCACGTGAACGAGAGCCGGCGGACCGTGCGCGACGGCAATATTATCTGGAATTTCTCCCGATAGGATCCGCGCCGCCAACTCGCCTGCGTCGGTTTGCTGTTCCACGGAGTCGGGGTACGATCCGCCAATGACCCCATGGCTCATGCAGCGGTTGACGAAGCAATAAGTCGGGAACTGCTGAGAGATCGTCGAGATGATTTCATGGGAACCGATCACGGGCTGCGCCTCTTCGTCCGGTATGGACTGGAAGAAGACAATGGTGCGTGGAGGAAGCGACGAGATGCGCTTTAGCAGTTGATCCGGCGCCAGTCCCGGTAGATCGATCACGTTTAGTCCGGGTTGGTGCTGCCGCAGTTCTTGATTGATGGCTGCGCCCCAGTACCGATCCGTTTCCGCGCTTCCAACGACAACGGCCGCATTCCTGGCATCAGGCTGAAGGCGAACTGCCAAATCGACCGTGCCCTGAAGGTCGACATCCATGGTGACTCCGGTCACCCCCGGCCACAGCTTCTGGCCTTCAAGTCTTTTGGGAGGCACAGACGAGAAGGCTATGGGCGTGCCAGGAAATAATTGCTGGCGATGATCCACGGCGAATCGGAGGGCCGGATAGAAGACGGCAATGACAAGATCGATCTTCTTGCCGCCATATACGCTAGCCAGCGAATCGGTCACCGCCTTTTCGTACCCGGGAGCGTCGAAACGCGCCGATCCTAGATATTCCACGTGAAAGTCCACAGGCGCGCCTACACGAGATCGGGTTGTCGACTTCAGCATCTCTAAATCATCCTGAGCCTGGCGGTCAGTAAAGCTATTCAACACCAGGACATTCCTGGGGGTGGACATCTCGGCAGCGAAGGAAAGATGGGCGCAGGAGGACAGGACGAAAACACAAAACATCAAGGAACAGCGCGTCACCAAACACTTCACGCCTGGCAGGTCGCAGTATTGACTGGCGCCCGGGACTACGGCCCCTTTCTCTCGCATAAGCCACTCGATGGGAAACCCGACCGCCGGGCCGGTCATCGTTGCCCGGGAAAGCTCCTGATGCACTTGCAAGCGTAATCCACCGATCTAAACTCGGCACCTAGCATTAATATCAGTGAACCGGGGGAAAATATCGGGGGTCGGACTGCTCGATCGCCTACCAGTTGACAACTCCGGATCCAAGTGGCGAGGTAACTCTTTACCAATGGTCCAGCATTTGCCATTGGTCGCCGGCTGTTAGATCATTAGCTGCTGTGTTGGGTTAACGGGCGGGAGGGCGATCCACATGGGAAGACACTGTCACAATAGACAGTATTCCCTCCAGCCAACAGACGTTATGCTGTGGGGATAGCTGAGAGCACTCACACTCGGGCTAACCGCGGTCAGCTCAGACTTCGAGCGAACCCAATTAGGATTCGTGACGGCGGCTGGCCCACATTTTTCTATGGAGGACGAGGGATGAAGAAACAAAGGGCAGCTTGGATCACGGTTGTGGTGTTGCTGGTTTGTGCCGCTGGCGCCTTGGCCCAAACCGGCCAGCAAGGCGGCACATCGCCGGGCTCAGATTCGCAAAATATCCAGGCATACATTGCTCTCCTGCGCTCGGATGTCCGGCAGCAGAAAGCCGAGATGATGGGGGCGGTGATGGGGCTGAGCGCCGCCGACGCCGCTAAGTTCTGGCCTATTTACGAACAGTACGACGAAGAATTGGCCAAACTGAATGACCAAAGAGTGGCCAATATTCAAGAGTACTCGAGCACCTACGACCAGATGACAGATGACAAGGCAGACGAGCTGATTCATAAGGCAATGTCTTACCGCAAACAGCGAGCTGAGCTGCTGGCAAAGTACTATGAGCAGGTGAAACAGGCCTTGGGTGGAATTACGGCAGCCCGATTTGTCCAGGTGGAGGATCAGTTACTCCTGATTATCGACCTGCAAATCGATTCTTCCTTACCGGTAGTTGGGCAAAGCTCGTAAGTTGCAGGAAAGAGAGGACAGGACATGCTAAAGGGAATGATTCGAGCCGCGACGCTGCTGGTGGGGTTGGCAACTGCAATGACAGCCATGACCGCCGATGGACAAAACACTTCAAGAAGGATTACTGTGCCGGCAGGAACGCGGATCCTGATACGAACGGCTGATTCGATAGATTCCAGCAAACAGAAGGCGGGATATAGATTCACTGCCAGCCTGGAGACGAATCTGCAAGCTGACAATGTAGTGGTAGCGCGAAGAGGCACCCCCGTCTATGGCGTTCTTGCGACGGCATCATCAGCTGGAAAAATGAAAGGCAGTTCCGAACTCGGCCTGGAGCTGACCGATATCGTGATCAATGGCACCTCCTATCCGCTGATGACGAGCACGTACGAGATCGAAGGAAAAGGAGAAGGGTCGAATACAGCGAAAAAGGTCATCGGCGGCGCGGGACTGGGCGCTCTGATCGGTGGGTTAGCAGGGGGAGGAAAGGGAGCCGGCATTGGAGTGCTCGCCGGTGCCGGCGCCGGAACGGCGATTTCCGCTACCAAGAAAGGACAGCAGCTCTCGATTCCCAGCGAATCGCTGCTCGAGTTCCGCCTAGAACAGCCGGTGGATCTGCCCGTAGGAAGGTAGGCGGAGCCGGGTGGTTGTAGATGACGCTCTAGCCTGACCGCTAAAGCACAAGATTGGCAACCGTTTGGAACCGCCTGCTGAAAACCATGGAAACGTAGGAGCAACTCTCCGGCACCCCTGTCATAAGTGACAGTAGTCAGACGTTCGCGCGAAGAGAATAATCCGATTAACCGCCTACTGAAGGCACTCCAGCGATGAGCCAATTGAGCGCCGGTGAGACGGCTCCCGCTCCCTTACCTCCG
>CAZSUK010000487.1:0-20366 GCA_964609355.1 uncultured Acidobacteriaceae bacterium
GAGTCCGGGCTTGCAAAATCAACGGCAGGGCAACGCACGGAAGTGCGCGTACGCCTCCTCCCACCGATCCGATCGATGAGGAGTAAAGGTTGCACATTCGACCGACTCGGAGATAGCAGTGCGGCCTGAGCGCACGTTCGACACGTGCCCGGTCGCGACAGCTTGCAGCATTACGTTGCCAAAAGTTGACGCCTCGACAGGACCACTCACGACCGGGCAGCCGCAGGCGTCGGCCGTCATCTGGCATAGCAAAGTATTCAAGCCACCACCGCCGACAACCCGGATCGTGGACAGAGGGCGATGGGTCAGACCCCGCAGAGACTCAAGCACCGAACAGTATTTCAAGCTCAAACTCTCGAATGCACCGCGCACGATCGCGCCAATGGTCTGCGGCACCTGCTGCCCAGTGGCAACGCAGTAGTCGTGAATTGCTCGGGGCATGTCGCATTCGGCGCTGAACCGGGGTGCATCCGGATCGATGAAGTAGTGGAAGGGCGTCGCATCGCCGGCAGCGGACATCATCTCGCTCCAGGTGTAGTTGTGGCCTTCACGAATCCACTGCCGCAGGCACTCCTGCACGATCCACAAACCGGTGATGTTTTTCACCAGCAAAACCGAACCGTCGACGCCCCCTTCGTTGGTAAATCCAAGACGCAGCGCTTCCTCTGAAGTATTTGCCTCAGAGGTCTCAACCCCCATCAGACTCCAGGTGCCGCTGGCCAGGAATACGCTGTTCTCACTCATATTGGGGATGGCGGCTACCGCGCTCGCCGTATCGTGCGAACCGACAGCAATTGCTGGAAACGAGTGCAGGAGGCCGCACTCCTTAATAACATCGGAGCGCACAGGCGACAGCAGAGTGCCAGGCGGGGTGACCGGGGGCAGGATGCCGATCGGAATATCGACGGCGTGCAGCAGCGCGCGTGCCCAGTCCTTCTGCTGCAGGGAGTACATCTGCGTGGTCGTTGCTTCGGTCCGCTCCACAGTCTTTTCGCCACACAGGAAGTACGTGCACAAATCGGGAATCATCAGCAGCGTTTCCGCCGAAGCGAGCGCCGGGTCTTTCGCACGGACCATCGAGTAAAGCTGAAAGAGCGTATTGATAGCCATGGTCTGGACTCCGGTTTCGGCAAACCACTTATCTTCCGGAATCGCCTTATACACAATGGGCGGGATGCCGGCGGTCCTGGGATCGCGATAGTGGCGGGGGTTGCCAATCAGGCGCCCTGCGGGGTCCAACAGGCCGAAATCGACTCCCCATGCGTCAATGCCAATGCCGTTCGGCGGCTCCGGATAGCGAGAACGATATTTTGTGAGTCCGATCCGGATTTGTGACCAGATGCCGAGAATATCCCAATAAAGGCCGCCGCCTGCATGCACGCCACTGTTCGCGAAGCGATGCAATTCGTGCACTGCAAATGCCCGGCCATCCCACGCACCGAGCATGATCCGTCCGCTGGAGGCCCCGAGGTCGGCAGCAACGAAATTGGCCGTTTGCGTCATCAGTACTTTTCGAGAAACGCGATCACCTGTTCTGTAAGAAGGCCGACTAGTTTCTCCACCTCGGCGGAGTCAGGACCGGCGCTTCCGCGGGTTCGCTTGGGCTCTTCATCGATGGCCGCTTCCTCCGCCGATGTTGCCGGGAACCGGGTATCGGGCAGGCTCAGCCCGAGCCTGCGCTTGAGCGCGAGGAGGTCGGGTATTTTTTCAGGAGGGATCTCGGGTAGCCGCTGGCGCAGCTGCGACGCGACCATAACGGTTTTGCAATAGGTCTCGATGATTTCGACATACCACTCCGCGTGCGTGACTGTATCTCCCCAGCAGACCAACCCATGATTCGCAAGCAGGATGGTGTTGTGGTTTTTGGCCAGGGGGACAATCGTGCGCGCAAACTCATGCGTGCCCGGCGTCTCGTAGGGCGAAATCGCCACCGGACCCACAAAGACCTCCTGTTCCGGAAGCAAGTTTGGCTGGGGGACCACGCCGGCAATCGCATGGGCTGTGGCATATGGCGGGTGGCAATGAACGACCGCCCTGGCCTGGGGCACGGTTTTATAGATCTCCAGGTGCAACAGTAGCTCGCTGGTATGAGGGCGGTTGCCGCAGAGGCGGCGATTTTCGAGGTCAACCAACGCGAGGTCATCCACGTGCAGGTCCCCCTTGCTCAGCAGGGTGGGTGTACAGACCACATAGTCCTTTGAGATACGCGCGGAGATGTTTCCTCCATTTCCATCGACATACTGGCGCTGCCACAATTTGTGGCCTGTGCGCACGATTTCTTCTTTGATCAATTGAGTGGCGGGGGAATGAAAGATCTCGAGTGGATCCTCGTCGGCCGAGGAAGACCGCACACCCTGCTCAACGCACTGCAGTACGGCACGCGAGACAATTGACTTGACCATGGCCCGGGTCGCCTGTCGAGTAGGTTCAATGGGTAAGTTCATATGAAAGGTTTAGCACACCGATTGCACAGCCCTGTGACTGTGCATGTTCGGGATGCAGCCGATTTGCCGGGGCAAGGCTATCGGATCTACCTTGAGGGCCTTCGGCTGATACCTCCGGTCAACTCCACCACCAACGGGGTAGCGGAGACAGCCGTCGTCAGCAGCGTAAGCGCGAATCCGACGATGGTTCCAGCAATCACCGCTAGCATGTAAGTTCTGAACCATCGTCGGTAAGATTTATCAGTCGCAATAGCGGGTTGCATCGACCCTGTTATATCTTATTTAATACTGATTTCGAAATAGTATTTCCGATGTACCATGATGGCATGGTAAAGAAATCCGAATATCGCGACCTGTTTCCCGGCGCTCTGGAATTGATGATCCTGGAAACTCTGAACCGAAAGCCGATGCACGGATATGCGCTCGCACAGCACATCAAAGCCGTATCGGACGATCTTCTCCAGATCGAGGAAGGTTCATTGTATCCGGCCTTGCAGCGCATGCTAAAGACTGGCTGGCTGAAATCGGAAAAGGGACTCTCGGCGAGGAATCGCGCAGTGCGGATCTTTAAATTGACCCCGGCTGGCCGGAAACATCTGGTAGACGAACGATCGAGCTTTCAGAAGATGTTTGCCGGAATCACGCGGGTTCTTGCCGTAGCTCAATCCTAGGAGCGTCCCTATGCGCTGGGTAGAACAACTGTTCGCGCGTCGTCGCCACTACGACGAACTGTCCCAATCGATACAAGAACATCTCGATGAGAAGATTGCCGACCTGATAGATCGCGGCATGCCTCGGGAGGAAGCGGAGCGGACTGCGCGGCGTGAGTTCGGCAATGTGACCCTGATCGAAGAGCGCGGCCGGGAAGTCTGGCAATGGCCCACGCTCGAATCCATTCTCGCCGATCTGCGCTTCGGTCTCCGCCAGTTCCGCAAGGCTCCGGGATTCGCCATCACCGCCATTCTCGTCGTTGCGCTCGGCATCGCCGCCAGCGTTACCATCTTCACCTTTGTCAACGCCGCCTTGCTCAAACCGCTGCCCTACCAGGACCCATCGCGTCTGGTTGCCGTATTCGAGCACACCAACACCTGCCCTGAATGCAGCCTCTCCTACCCGGACTATCAAGATTGGAAGAGCAGCAACAGCGTTTTCCGTTCGTTCGAGATCTGGGAGCCCAACGCCTATCTCTGGCGCAGTGTCGCCGGGGTTGAATCTCTGCGCGCAGGGCGGGTCTCCGGCGGATTCTTTCAGACCCTCGGCGTCACCCCCATCCTTGGGCGCCTCTTCACCGCTGCTGACGACACGCCTGCCGCGGCGCGCGCTGTCGTGCTCCCCTACGGCACCTGGCAGCGTCTCTTCGGGGGACGAGCCGACATCGTTGGTCAGTCCATCACGCTCGACGACAACGCCTACACGGTCATTGGCGTGCTTCCCCGCGACTTTCAGTTTGCCCCGCGTGCGGCCGAACTCTGGGTCACGATCCACGACCTCGGTGTCTGCGAAACAAACCGCGCGTGCCGCCCATTTGACGGTCTCGCCCGCCTCGAAGACGGCGTCACCGTTTCCGCCGCGCTTGCCAACACGAGCACGATCGCACTCCAGCTACAAAAACAGTATCCGCGGTCCAACCAGGGGCAGGGCGCACTCGTCATGCCCTTAAGCGATTCGATTACCGGCGAGATTCGACCCATCCTTCTTATCCTGCTCGCAGGCTCAGTCGTTCTCTTGCTGATCGCCTGCGTCAACATCGCCAGTCTGCTGCTGGTACGCGCGGAAATCCGCCGCCGCGAGATGGCGGTCCGCGGCGCATTGGGTGCATCCTTTGCGCGTCTTACACGGCAGTTGGTCATCGAAGCGGTTCTTCTTGTTGCTCTCTCTGTCTGCTTCGGCGTGACGGCCGCCTGGGGTGCTGTCGATCTCCTCGCCGCTCTCATCCCCGAACGCGTCCTTCGAGGCATGCCGTTCTTCCAGACAATCGGGGTCGATCACCGTGTGCTTCTCTTTGCTGCCGCTGTCTCACTTGTCGCGTTGGCTGTCTGCACGGCCGCGCCCATGTCGCGCCTCTCCATTACCGATCTGAGCGCCGGTCTTGCCAACGGAGCACGCAGTTCCTCAGGGATGTGGAGACGCTTCGGCTCGAACCTTGTTGTTGTCGAGCTGACACTTGCCATCGTCCTCCTCGCCGCCGCCGGACTCCTCGGCAAGAGCTTCTACCGTATTCTCCACGTCGATCTCAACTTCAATCCTGCCCACCTCGCCACCCTTGAGATCGACGCCAATACCGGGTACGACACTCCGGCCCGCCAGCTCGCGCTCTCTCGCGGAGTCATGGAAGCGGTTTCCGCCGTCCCCGGCGTTCAATCTGCGGGAATCGTCAGCGGCCTTCCCGTCAATTGCGATTGCGGCGCAGTTCCCTATCGTGTGCTGGGCCGCCCGTGGAATGGCACACAGCAGGTGGCGGGGTCCAGTACCGTAAGCTCCGACTACATCGCGACCCTCCAGGCCCGCCTGCTCAAAGGGCGGTTCTTTACTGAAACGGACGACACCTCGCATCCACCCGTGGTCCTCATCAACCGGACTATGGCGCAGCAGTTCTTTCACGGGGAAGACTCAATCGGACAAACCATCGGCGACGCGGATCTCTCTCCCAGCTCGCTCCATCAGGTCATTGGAGTGGTCGACGACATCCGCGAGGGTGCGCTCGACGATCCCCTTGGCCCTGCTGTTTATTTTCCCGTTAACCAGAATCCTGATAACGGTTTCTTCCTTGTCGTTCGCACCGCGCAGGACCCCACGACGGCTCTGCCAGTACTTGTGGCGGCAATTCACAGGCTCGACCGCGGTATCGGGGTTCGCAACGAGTTCACGATGATCGAGCACATCCACGATAGCCAAGCCTCTTATCTTCACAGCTCAGCGGCATGGTTTGTGGGAGGCTTCGCCGCGTGTGCCCTCCTCCTCGGTGTCATTGGTCTCTACGGAGTCATCGCCTACTCTGTCAGTCAGCGCACGCGCGAAATCGGCGTCCGGATGGCCCTTGGTGCGCAACGTTCTTCCATCGGCCGGCTCATCCTGGGTGAAGCAGCGTATCTCGTTCTCTTCGGCCTGGTCTTCGGCATCGCTGCCTCCTTTTTCATTGGCCGCCTCCTCAGGAGTCTCCTCTTCGGCGTCAGCTCCTGGGATCTCTCGGTCCTCACGTGGGTCTCCGCTACTCTTGCCGTCGCGACTCTTATCGCAGCCTGGATTCCGGCCCGCCGTGCAGCCACTATCGACCCAATGGAAGCGCTACGCAATGAATAGAAGGCATCAATGAATTGAGGCTTTTGGTCTAATGAAAGGAGACGAAGGGCGGGCGTTCTGTGAAACAGGTCCTCTTGGTGAATGGTAAGAGCCAAACAGTCGAGATCGACCCCGAGACCCCATTGCTGTTTGTGTTGGCCGACGAGCTTCACCTGAATGGGCCTCGTTTCGGGTGCGGCATGGCGCAGTGTGGCGCTTGTACAGTGATGATCGGATCGCAGGTTGTTCGTTCCTGTGTGAAACCTGTTGGCAGCGTTGGCCGCGAGCCGATTACGACACTCGAAGGTCTGGGTTCGCCGGAAAAGCCTCATCCGATTCAACAGGCCTTTATCGAGGAAGGCGCCACACAGTGCGGGTACTGCCTGAGCGGGGTGATTCTGACCGCAAAAGCTTTGTTGGACGCAAAACCAGAAGCAACAGATGAGGAAATTCGCGAGGCTCTGGGTGGTGTGTTGTGCCGCTGCTTTGCACACACTCGAATGTTGCGCGCAATTCGCCGCTATAGAGACGGGAGGCATGCATGACAGCCTCGCGCCGCGAATTCCTCAAGGGGGCCGGGGCGTTGATCGTCGGCTTGTCTTCGAACTTGCAGGCCTTTGCGCAGGAGGGACAGTTTGGAACCCACCGGTCGCATGTCGATCCGGACAAGCTGGATTCGTGGATCGCCGTGAACTCCGACGGAACGGTGACGGCATTCACGGGAAAATGCGACCTCGGCCAGGGCATCTTCACCGCGCAAACGCAACTGATCGCGGAAGAGCTGTGCGTGCCTTTACACGCAGTGAAGTTGGTTCAATGCGACACGGATGTCACGCCCGATCAGGGCAGCACTTCGGGTAGCCAATCCACGCCTACCAACTTCAATGTGCAAGACCTAGCGTTGGCAGCCGCAACGGCACGTGAAGCCCTCATAAGCATGGCTGCGCAGCAGTTTGGAGAAGACGCGAGCAGGCTTACAGCGATCGACGGAGCGGTGAGATCTCCCAGCGGCAGACAGATCACGTATGCCAGGCTCGTCGGCGCAAAGAAGTTCAGCCTGCCCGTAAACAAACGGGCGAAGCGCCGCACCCCGGAAGAATGGACAATTCTAGGTAAACCTGTTCCCGCACTTGATCATGCTGCACTGATGACGGGGAGCTTCGAGTTCGTTCAGAATGTCCGGGTTCCCGGAATGCTCCACGGCCGGGTTGTGCGGCCTCCCGAAATGGGGGCTAAGCTGCTCTCGGTGGATAAGGTTTCTGTCAGCGATATCCCAGGTCTGGTCTCGGTTGTTGTCCGCAAGGATTTTGTTGGGGTCGTAGCGCAGACTCAGTTTGCCGCAGGACAGGCGGCTCGCAGACTGGTCTGCAAGTGGGAGCCGGGCCCAGCCCTGCCGCCGCAGGAGAAATTCTTCGATCACATGCAGCAGCAGGCCTCGCACGACGAGTTGAGTGTGGACTCCGGCGATGTTGCCGGTGGCCTTGAAAAGGCACATCGCGTTCTTCGTGCGCGCTACACATATCCGTATCAAATGCATGGATCGCTCGGCTCTTCCTGCGCTGTCGCCGACGTAAAGCCAGACAACGCGAAAGTGTGGTCCCCCACGCAGTCGGTCTATCCGACACGAAACTGCATTGCGATGCTGCTCAATATGCCGCCCGACAGTGTCCGCGTCATCTTCGTACGCGGGTCGGGCTGTTACGGGCTGAACGGAGCAGACGCTGTGTCATTCGATGCGGCCGTGCTGTCGCAAGCGGTCGGAAAGCCGGTACGGCTTCAGTACACGCGGCAGGACGAGATGATGTGGGAGAATTTCGGGAACGCGTGTGTCATAGAACATCGCGTGGGTCTTGATGTTGATGGTTCGATCGTTGTGTGGGACCGGGAGAACTGGGTGGCCAATCGTGGCAGCCGCCCCGGATACGACAAGCCGGGGAACGTCATCAGCGGTATGCTGCTTGGCTATGATCCCGAGCCGCTCAGGGCTGCGCCCGCGAAAGCTCCGACCAGGAAGCTACGCAACGGCAGCAACACGGTTCCGGAATATGTCGTGGGCTGCGCCGGCGGAGTATGTAGTGGAAGCGGCACTGTAAAGAGCGAGCGCGTGTTGACGCATACGGTCGCCTCACCGTTTTACACAGGGCCTCTGCGTTCTCCGTTGCGTATTCAAAACACATTTGCGAATGAATGCTTCATGGACGAACTCGCCGCTGCTGCCGGCGCGGACCCTGTGGAATATCGGCTGCGCCATCTCCATGATGAGCGAGTCCGCGGGGTTCTTCAGGCCGCGGCCAAGGCCGCGAACTGGCGTACTCGATCAGTTCAGCAAAAATCTGCTTCCAGGAGTGAAGAAGTGACGGGACGGGGCTTGGCCTGTGTCGCCTATGAAGGAGATAACGGTTATGCCGCCCTGATCGCAGACGTGGCTGTAAACCTGCAAAGCGGCGTTGTGAGGCCAATAAAATTTACCATCGCCATTGACTGCGGGCCGATCTCGAATCCCGATGGACTGCGCAACCAGGTCGAAGGCGGACTGTTGCAAGGCATGAGCCGTTCTTTGGTTGAAGAGGTCACCTGGAACACAAAGCGAGTCACCTCGGTGGACTGGGAGGGCTATACCAGCCTTCGTCTCGACTATGAAGTCCCGGCTATCGAAACCATCTTCGTTGTGCCGGACAATGTGAGCGCGACCGGTGCTGGAGAGACTTCGATCACTGTAACTCCGGCAGCCATTGGCAATGCGATCTTCGACGCAACTGGGGTGCGTCTGCGTCACGTACCTTTTACTGCGGCGAGCGTGCTTGCTGCGATTAATAACATTCACTCTGGCGCGAGCTCAGCGTGAAGCGCGTTTTCACTGCACTCATCGCGAGCTACGCGGCGATCCTCTATGCAGTCGCCCAATCTCCCGGAGCTGACAGCAGCCGCACCGCAGGGGTCGCAGCCTTTCAGGCAATTATGCCCGTGCTGCATCATCCCCGCTGCCTCGTCTGTCACTCGGCAGGCGATTATCCGCGCCAGGGGAATGATCTGCATCAGCACATCATGGATGTGCGACGAGGGCCGACGGGTGAGGGTTCAGCGCCCGTGCATTGCAGCACGTGTCATCAGGACCATAACCTCGTGGGCATGCATATGCCTCCCGGTGCGCCTGACTGGCAACTTCCTCCGCCAGACAACCCAATGATCTGGGAAGGCCTCTCTGTCCGGCAGCTATGTGAGTTGCTGACTGATCCCAAACGCAATGGTGGACGGGATGCGAAGGCGATTGAAGCGCACATGCACACGCCACTCGTGTTATGGGGATGGCACCCCGGCGAAGGTCGTGAAGCGGTGCCGATGTCTGAGCACACGTTTCTCACGAAGGTGCACCTATGGACATCCGTCGGCGCACCATGCTCGCGAGACTAATTAGCACAGTGATTTCGCGCCAGAGCCCGTCCATGAAGACGACCCGTTTAGTGTATGATCCCGCCATCCGACAAGGGGCGGCAAAGAAACCTCGGAAGACCAAGCGAAGGAGTTGGGCAATGAAAGTGATGGCTACATGGGCGGTTATACCGGGGAAAGCTCCGGAGGCGGTGCAGCGGTTTTTCGCGACGCAAACTGTGCCGGCCGGACTCAAGCTGCTCGGCAGATGGCATAAGGTGGGCTCCCCTGGTGGGTTCACCTTGTGGGAGAGCGATGATCTTGCTGCACTCTACAAAGAGTTTGCCTTCTGGTCCGACCTGCTGCTCATCGAATCTTATATGGTGATTGAAGACGCGGAGGCAGGTCCAGTTTTGGCCGACGTTTTCAGGTAGTAACTTCCGAGCGCAACGGAGGGTTTCAGAAACTCCGGTTTAATGCTGCGAGGGCCCTTCGTCAGAGAGCAAGACGAGCGGCGAGGTAGGTTTCCAGATCGCTCACCGCCCTTCCAAGAACCATGGGACGGTGCCCCTTTGCTGCGAAGATGCCATTTCGTTCAGGGAAGTCCGCTGCCGCAGCGAATCGACGTTTCTTCTTCGGCATGCTGCGGAGTCGCGGCACCCGGGGCAGGCTGCGGCTGTGTGCAACATACCCCAGGCAACGAATCTACGCCACTAGTTGAGCGCAATGAGAACAGCGCTTCGCGGCCAACGGTATATCGCTAAGGCACTCCGGGCACAGCTTGGTTTTGGGCGCGGCAACGGGCGCGGGGTGAAACTTAGCCATCAGAGTGTTGACCGGCACCACAACCAGGAAGTAAAGAGTAGCGGCAATGAGGACAAATGCGATCAGGACGTTGAGAAACTCACCGTACTTGATGATGCCGCCGTGGACATTGAACACCAGGAACGAAAAATCCGGTTTGTGCACAATAGCCGCGATGAGCGGGTTGATGATATCAGCAACTAACGCGTTCACAATTGCTGTGAATGCGGCACCGATCACAACTGCGACCGCAAGATCGACTACGTTGCCGCGCAAGACAAAGTCGCGAAATCCTTTAAACATAGGCTTCTCCTGATCATGGAATTTACTGGGCCGGTCTGCCCGAAGATTCTACTTGAGCGCGAGCCGGCGCGCTGCCATCCTGTGCGCTTCGTGATAAGCGGACGCCGCTTCCCACAACAGTCTTGTTCGTGCGATCATGGCTCTTCAAATTTCGCGGCCTGGGGAGCGAGTTATGCAGACTTTGCTTCAGGATCTCCGCTATTCATCGCGGCAACTTATTAGAAACCCAGGTTTCACGCTGACAGCAGTGGTTTCTCTTGCGCTTGGCATCGGCGCCACCACAGCAGTTTTCAGCGTGATCTATGCTGCTCTGTTGAACCCGTATCCCTATCCTTCGGCCAACCGTATCGTCCGCCCAGTACTGGCAAGCAAATCGTCGCCAGAATACATGGCTGAACTGACCGGTCCTCAGATCCGGCAGCTGCGAGAGAAGACCGTCGTCGAAGATGTGCTTGCCATGGACTTCCAGGCTCTGACCTTGTCAACCCAGGGCTTCCAGCAACCCATCCATGCCATCGGTTTGATCTCAACTGGGTTCCAGGATCTGGGGGTTGCTCCGGCCCTTGGCCGCGGAATTCTTCCTTCGGATTCAGTCGATGGTCACGATCCAGAACCGGTCGTCGTGCTGTCGTACAAGACCTGGGAAGAGTACTTCTCTAAAAGGTCCGATGTGCTGGGTAAAGTGGTGCAACTGGATCACAAGAGTTACGCCATCATTGGCGTGGCCGGGCCGCGGTTCAACTGGTACAGCGGCGATGTCTATCTGCCGCTGAAGATTGATCAGGGCCAGGCGCATATGTATATGGCTGACCTGCTGCTCAGGCGAGGCGTTACTCGCGAGATGGCAAACGCTGCACTCCAGCCGGATTTTGAACAGTTTGGCCGCGACATGCCCAATCATTTTCCGGAGAAGTTCACAGTTAGTGTCCAGGGGTTGAACGATTGGGTGGTCAAGAGCATTAGTGGAACCCTTTATCTGCTCTTTGGCGCTGTGGCGCTGCTGCTGGCAATTGGTTGCGGAAATGTTTCAATCCTGCTGTTGGCCCGGGGAACCTCGCGTCAGCATGAACTGGCCGTCCGCTCAGCCATCGGCGCGCAGCGTCTTCGCATTGTCCGGCAGTTACTTACTGAGGCGCTCCTACTGGCCTCGATCGGTGCGGCGCTCGGCGTGCTCACCTCCTTTTTGATGCTGGCCGGCTTCAAGGTTCTTCTGCCCCGCTGGGCTTTCGCTCCCGAGGTGTCGATTCGCATCAATCTTCCTGTGCTGCTGTTCAGCGTGGCGGTTGCGCTGGCAACTGGAGTTCTCTTCGGCCTGTGGCCGGCGTTGCGGCTCTCACGCGCGCAACCGGGACATGCCATGCAGTTGAACACCCGCGTGGTGAAAGGCAGTGTTGGCGGCCGCAGGGCTTACGATTTGCTGGTCGCCGGACAGATTGGTCTCACTCTGCTTTTACTGGCCCTCGCGGGCTTCGCAATGGAAGGTTTCGTGAAGCTAATGCACAAGCCGTTGGGATACGACCCGCATAATATCCTGTGGGTCGGGCTTCCCCTGCACGACGGTACGTATACATCGTGGGCAGGGCGTGGCGCATATTTCGAGCAGCTCCGCGCCAGGATAGCTGCGATTCCGGGGGTTAGCATGGCTGCTATCTCCACCAGTGCCACGCCGCCGCAAAACGTCTGGAACGGGAGGTTCGAGATTCTCGGCAAGCCTCCGGCTGAAGAGCAGTTGGCTCTGATCGAGCTGGTGAGCCCTGAATTCTTCGCCACACTGCGCATACCGTTGATGCAAGGGAGAATATGGGATGCGGCCGAGAACCGGCAGGGCGCCCGCGTTGCCGTGATTAACCGAACCATGGCGAGGTTGTATTTTCCCAATGGAGATGCGATCGGCCACTCTATCAAGTTTCCGACCATTGAGAACCGGCCGCCTGCCAGTTTTACGGTCGAGAATGCCGCGCAGTCATGGTTGCAGATCATCGGGATCGTGGAAGACAACGTGAATAGCGGCCTGCGCAAGCCTGTGCGGCCGGCAGCTTTTATACCGTATACAATTTGGCTGGTTAACTTCACTGAGGTCCTGGCACGAACGGAAGTGCCGCCGCTCACCCTGCAACGTGCCGTGAGTGACCAGGTGAAGTCGGTAAGCGATGCACAACCGGCGGAAGTGGACGACATGGAAACCTGGATACCGCAGGAGCCCGAGTGGGGGCAGGAACATCTGACGGCCTGGATTTTTGGCATATTCGCCAGTCTTGCCCTGGTGCTGGCTGCAGTCGGACTCTACAGCGTTGTCTCTTATACGGTGGCGCAGCGGACGAATGAATTCGGGATTCGCATGGCGTTGGGGGCGCCTCGCGGACATGTGTTGCGGCTGCTCTTTGCCTCCACTGCGGTGAGTGTAGGCGGCGGGATTGCGGCCGGTCTCGCTCTGACTTTTGCAATGCATTCGATCCTGACGAAATGGGCCGAAGGCAACTCCCGCAATCCTCTGATTCTGCTTGCGGGAATAGCTCTGCTGATTCTCGTAGCCGGGGCTGCTTGTGCCATACCCGCGTGGCACGCGTCCAGGGTGGACCCTATTGCGGCGCTACGAACCGAGTAACGGCCAAGCGATGCGGATTCTCATACGGGCGGTCGAAAAGCCAGGGCATGAAGTATTTGATATCGCAGGTTGCTTCACTGCGTGTGAGAGTGCAGGCCTCAACTACAATCTTTGCGCCTGCTACCCAAGGCGCATGGCGGATTTCAACAGAGCCCCTGCAAGGGCTGCCTCCATTGAGTGGGTGGCCCGGGTCTCGCTTTTGAGACCTGGGCCACCCACTCAACGTCTGGAGGTTGCAGTTTGATTTTCGACGGAGCGATCCGGAAAATCGCTATGAAGCCGATCCGTAAGCCCTCACCACCCGCTACATCTACCTATCGTCTTATCTCCTCGAACGGTCTACCAGCAAAGCGCAATAGGAATTCGAAGTATTTGGCCGGCTCCAGCAGGGGCAGCGCCAAAGTTCGACACATACAGTGCCTTGTCAGGGCCGAACGTCATTCCGGTGGGAACAACCAGGCCGGTCACCACATCCTCAATTTCCCCGTCCCTCTTGACCCGAACCACTTTCCCATTTCCTGGAGCGGGATTACCAGCTGCATCGGAGAGTTCGAGGGCATAGAGCAGGCCATCCGGTCCGATATCAACAGCTACTACGGTTGTAAAACCAGCCTTCGAGTTCACTATGTGATAGCCCTCGGTGTCGAAGCCAGGCACGAAATGGTCCTCATAGCCTCCGCCCGAAATCGTAAGTATCCGCGCCCACTGTGGGTCGATCGGAAACAAATTGAGATTCCCCACATAAAAAGATCCATTCAGTTCGGCGATCGAAGTGGGAACGATATGGCCCTCAGATGCGGAGATATCGATGACCTGTTTGATCACACCGTTGGTGCTGACCGACAGCACCTCTCCATGATTTGGTTCGACGGTGTACAACGTACCGTCGACTGCAATCGCGCTATACAGAGTGCCGTCGGGTTCGAAGTCATCCGCACTTTCGTACTTCGTTGGATGGGTTTTCAGAAAGGCGCCGATATCTGCGATGAGTTCCCACTGACCGGTCTTCTGGTTCACTCTGGCAATGCCGCTCGGGCTGTTCGGATTGCCGTGGGAACAACCGCCGCCCGCGACTACGGCATACAGCGAGCCATCCAGGAATACGACATCCGCCACCCCGATCAGGTCGCCCATTGCATCCTGCGTCGAAGGAAAGCCAGACGCAACCGTCGTTCGGGTCCCCTTGGAACTGATCTTTGAAATTCTCGCGTTGTTTCCGCCCTTATAGGGCCCCACTGGCGCCGGAACCTGCGTGCATGCCTTGCCCGTGCTGTTCGACCCGCCAGTCCCCGCTTCTGCAACATAGAGGTAGCCGTCGGGTCCAAATCTAAGTCCTCTCGGCGCCTGCAGGCCCGATGCATAGATCGAAGCATTCGCCGGCAACGCTTGTCCCACCGCACTAGTGGGAAGAACAGCCGCCGCCAGCAATGCGACGGAAAGAAGTCCCGTTGACCGTTGTCGTGCCTTCACCTTTGAGCGTCTTTCGTTTATCGAAGTACGCTGGCTTACGACTGCCCTCCGTGAAATTCCATTGATAGCGATTTCCATTTTGATTCCCTTCCAGGCCGCAGGTGCGGTAGTGCCTCACTTTGCAACCCAAAGGCGAGGCATGCAAGGTGCATCCGATAAGAATTAGGTGAGAGACCTCACTCACCAAATACTCACCACTCCACTCTGTTGTCCCTCGGTCATTTGGGATAAGCTTCCGGACATGCAAGAAGCAACCTTTGTATCGGGGATCCGGGATAAGATCCGCGGGGAGATAAGCTGCCCCGGGGACGAATCCTTCGATGAGTACCGAAAGGTCTGGAACGGCATGATTGACCGGCGCCCCTCGGTGATCGTGCGTTGCGCAGGTGCGGCAGACGTCAAGCATTGCATTTTGTTCGCACGCGACCACGATCTCTCGGTCGCCGTTCGTGCAGGCGGTCACAGTGTGGCTGGCTACGGTGTGTGTGACGGTGGCCTGATGATCGATCTGAGCGCTATGAAAGGAATCAAGATCAATAAAGGGCGGCGCAGCGTTGATGCGCAGGCCGGCCTTACCTGGCGCGAGTTTGACCACGAAACCATAAGCTTTGGGTTGGCCACGACCGGGGGAGTCATTTCCTCGACTGGAGTAGCGGGTCTCACCCTGGGCGGCGGGATCGGCTGGCTCATGGGTATGTTCGGGCTGGCCTGCGATAACCTGGCCTCAGCGGACGTGGTTACCGCCGACGGCCGCTTCCTGGTTGCCTCGGAGGAGGAAAATCCGGATCTGCTGTGGGCCCTGCGGGGCGGTGGCGGCAACTTCGGAGTGGTGACGTCGCTTCGCTACCAGCTTCATCCTGTTTCTATCGTTACCGGAGGCATGATTCTTCACCCCTTCTCATCCGCGCGTGCGTTGTTTGAACAGCTTCTGGCGACCACAGCTCGGGGATTGGATGAGTTGACCACCTATTTCTCGCTGATGACCGGGCACGATGGGAGCGCCATGTGTGGCGTCGCACTTTGCCATTGCGGTGCGATCTCTCAAGCAGAACAGGACTTGAGGAGGCTGCGATCTTTTGGCCCTCCCGTTGCCGACATGGTGAATCCGATTCCGTACACGACCCTTCAGCAGATGCTTGATTTCACCGCACCCTCCGGCCTCAGATACTATTGGCGTGCCTTTTTCGTCGAACGCTGGACAGAAGAAGCCTTGACCACTCTCTTGCGATGGGCGGCCCTCAAACCCACGCCTCAGACGATCATTGTTCTTGAGCACGTACACGGTGCCGCGAGCCGGATCGCATCTGACGAGACTGCGTATGGAATACGCCGCGACCACTGGAGTCTGAATATCATGGCGTCCTGGGAGACAGCGGACCAGGACGAAAGCTGCATTGCGTGGGTGCGGGACACCAGTGCCGCAATGCAGTCTTTCGGCGACGGCAGCCTATATGTGAACTATCTTGGCGACGAGGGGGATCAGCGGGTTCGCTCGGCCTATGGGGATAACTTCGCCAAGCTCAAAGCGCTAAAAACAAAGTTTGATCCGGATAACTTCTTCCGGATTAATCAGAATATCCGCCCTGGGCACGCTTTGGAGCGAGCGGGGGCAGGCCCAATCGGTTAAGCAGGTCTACGTAGCGCTTGTCTCCCGCCAGGCACCAGAACGCCGGATGTACACGAGCCAGAGCCAGTTGACTCGATCGCTCGGCCACCGCCTTATTAAAATATGCAAACGCCTTCTCCAGGTCCCCGAGTCCAACGTGCACAATTCCAAAGAATGCCGGCTGCACATATTTTTCCTGGCTGATTTTCTCTAGTTGGCGCAATACAGCGTGGGCTTCCGCATGTTGCCCGGCCATTCCGTAGGCATAGCCGATGAATGTACTCGCCTCCGGACTCATTCCAGTCATCCTCTCCGCCTTTCGCAAAGCTTCGATGCCCTCGGAATACCTGCCCAGCGAACTGTACGCCAACCCCAGGAAAAAATGCGTGCGGTGGAAAGAGTCGTCCATCTCTAACGTTTGCAGCAGATGCTTTACAGACGCCTCCCCCTGGCCGACGTTGAAATGGATCGCGCCGACATAAGAATTCACGACCACGGAAAGCGGGTCGATCTCGCGCGCTCGATGGATCTGTTGGAGGGCCTCATCGTGGCGCCCCAGCGCACTCAACGCGAGCGCATACCATTGGATCGCAGTAGCATAGTTCGGGTTAAGCGAAATCGACCGCTCAAACTCCTGCAATGCTCCGGGCCAATCCCAGTCGTACCAGAAGTGGACCATGGCTAAAGCGCAATGCGCCTCGGCCAGCGACGAATCCAGAGCCAGCGCCTTATCTACGCAGGCCCTCGCTTTCTGCATGGCGTGTGCGGGGGTCATTACCACGACACGGTTGGATCCCAGCTGGATGTAAGCATCCGCGAGCCCCGCGTGGGCGAGTGCGTAGTCGGGCTCAAGTGAAAGCGCCTGCTCATAATAAGCGATGCTCTTACGGACTCCCTCTTCCGTCATCTTGTTCCAATGGAATCGGCCCCTCAGGTAAGCTTCGTAAGCCGCCGGATCCACGTTCTGCCGCTTCTTCTGCGGTAACAACTCGAGCGCGAGCCATCGGGACACATGCCGCGCCACATCACTCTGTACGGAGAAGATGTCAGCCAACTCGCGTTCGTAGATTTCGGCACCCAGATGAGTTCCTTCTCGCGTCTCGATAAGCTGCGTTGTGATGCGCACCCGGCTGCCGCTACGCCGCACGCTTCCCACCAGGATGTAATCGGCGTCAAGTTCCTGCAAGACGCGGTCGACGGTAGGAGTCGTATGGCGGTATTTCATCACCGACATACGAGCGATGACGCCAATGCGATGAGGGTCTAAACGGCTGAGTTCGACAATTAATTCCTCGGTCAATCCATCGCTAAAGTATTCCTGCTCAGGATCACTGCCCATGTTGGTGAACGGCAGCACAGCCAGTTTTAGCTTGCTATGGGCCGTCAGGTCTCCTGCAATGGGTGCGTCGCTCTCTTCTTTAAGAGGGGCGATGAATCGATAGCCGCGACGAGGAACCGTCTCTATGAAGCGCGGATTATCGGCGTCGTCGCCGAGCGCGTTTCGGATTTGGCGAATGCAGAAATTGAGCCCGTGCTCAAAGTCGACGAAGACGTCTTTGCCCCAAACTTCCGCCATAATGTCTTCGCGGCTAACGAGATGGCTATTGCGAGAAACCAACATTGACAGAATGCGTGTAGGTTGGGGTGCAAGGCGGACAATTCTACCCCGGCGCCGCAGTTCGCCTGTGGCCCGATCCAACTCGAACACATCGAAGCGCACGAGGTCCACGGCAAGCGGAGCAGGCGCGTGCTTCGGTATCTCCGAATGCTTTGCCATGACGCTACGAATCATATCCTGATCCAGCTATCCGGAGCAGCCGACCCGGCCGGTGAGGCAAGCGGCGTAGCGTTCCAGCGCAGCCAAGTGGTCGCGGTCGGATCGCAATCCAATGTAGCCGTCGGGGCGGATGGCGAGGAGTGTGGTTCCTTCCATCCCCAGTTGGGATGCCGCGACGGGTTCGAGGTGTCCGATGGAGTCTGAGATGTTGGCGCCGGCAGTGGGGGCCACGGCGGCTTCAAACAGGGTCGAATGTTTTACATGTTGCTGCAGGGCGGCGTGGAGAGCCGATAACGTCGATGGAGTTGCGGTGGGTCCGCCTACAAGGATCAGAGTGCTGCCTGCACGATGGCCCAGTGCGTGCAGGTTGGACGGGCCGGGTTGGGGCATGCGTACAGGAATATTGTCGGGTAAGCGATAGCCGGGTGGGATGGAGTCGTTGGCATCCCCAAAGACAATCGGGGAGTGGGCGTAGTTGATGTTCAGTTCTGTCTCGGCCACCTTATCATGGTGCTGAATCTCCGGATCGGCAAGTCCGGTTCTGATCGCATCGTCACGGGTCTTGCGTTGCGCTGGGTCGGCCATGTTCAGGGTTTTTTCCGTATCATCGCCGGATTTCATGACGAGTTCCGCAGCCGGCCGGCGTTCGATTTCGTAGCTGTCGAGCAGGGTTTCGTGGGCTGTGCCTTGATGGACAAGAGCTAATTTCCAGGCCAGGTTGAAGGCGTCCTGCAGACCGCAGTTCATGCCGTGCCCTTCGCCGGGGGAGCAGAGATGGGCTGCATCGCCGGCTAGAAAGATGGGGCCTGAGCGATACTTCGTCGCTATCTTGGTGTGGCAGCGGAAGCGCGCGGGGTCCTCTACATCAACGAAATGGGCGGAGGGCTCGTAGGCACGCAGGGTAGACGTGGCATCGGCAACGAGGTCCGAGTCCTCTGAATCGGGTAGGAGGTAGACGCGCCAGCGATGGCCGGGAAGCGCAGTCAGGATGACTGGAAGGGCTTCTAAATAGACGAAGGTGGCTTCGAAGGTGTGGGGCCAGGGCTCGACGGAAGCATCGAAAACGGCCCAGGGCTTCAACATGTCGTGGCCCTCAAGACCAATGCCAGCCAGGTTGCGGGTTGCACTGTGGAGGCCGTCACAGCCCACGACCCAGCGGGCCTGGATTTGATAGCGATCGCCGTCGCGTTCGACGTCCGCGACGACGTGGTTGTCAGGGGTGACGGTCATCCCGACCAAGCGGGAGGATCGATTTACCTGGCCACCTTGTTGACGGAGATAGCTAGTGAGGATGGACTCTGTTACCTCCTCGGAGAGGCCGACATTGAAACCGTAGATGCTGCCGCAACCAGTCAGGTCGATGGTCCCGAGAAGCTCGCCGCCGGAATGGATTTTGATCACGCGTTGCCTGCATCCGGCGGTGAGGAATTGTTCGACCAGCCCCATGGATTCGAAGATCTGCAGGGAGCGGGGGTGAACGACGGTTGCTCGATCCCAGTGGAGCGGCGCAGGTTGGGCTTCGATCACGTGGCAGGGCACTCCTCTGCGCTGGAGCTCGGCGGCGAGGAGCAGTCCGGTTGGGCCGGCTCCGACTACCAGGACGGCGGTTTGGCTTGCGTTTCGATCCATTGACGGAGGAGTGATTCTGGCAGTCAGCGACTTTTTCAGGATTGATCCACACGATAGGGCCGGGGTTTGGAGTTGTCAACCCGATTACAAGGATGCCGTTCCCTACACCTCGGCGCGAAATGTACTGCCGAGTTCCATTGGCGATACAACCGATCTGGCACACGAGAGCACAGCCAAAGCAAGACAATCACTAAAGTCACTCCTCAGTTTGACGATGAGCTAGGAGAAACGACGCCTGTCCAGTTTGGGACATTTCGCCAGAGTGAAGAGGAAAATCGCTGTCATGGCTTGTTTAAGGTTCGCCATTGTGTGGTCGCTTGTATGCCTCGACCCGCTCCCTCTTCGGCGCTCTGTTGCTTTCAACCGCAGGATGCACACGAGCCGGAGCCAGCCTACACGGCCTAAGTGGCCTCAACGAATAGGAGTCAGTGAATGAATTCGAAATTACTTAGCGCGGAAGGCTCGTCCGGAGTTTCCTTCGCATCAGAGAGCGTGCCACGGGTGACACACAAAGGCAGGGTGAAGAGTTTTGCCATTGCGCTGCTTCTGTTGGTTGTTTCGTTCCTCACTTTTGTAGCAACGATGCTAGTGCACTACCCGGAGAAGGTGGATGCATTTCTCAACTCGGATGAGCCGCTGCAGAGCAAGCACGTTGTGACCAGCAGCAAATGAGTTCCGTGCGGCGAATTTCTTCGCGTAGCCCCCGGCCTGAACCGATTTCTCATTCTTGAGTGTTCGCTTCTGCCGGTGTTGGATTTGACGGAAGCCGAATTGCTCAAGACCTGCTCCTGCACTGATTCCTCATTGGTTGTTCCCTCAGCGGGATGTTCGCTTCGAGTTCCCTTGTAGAAATGTGCGAATTAAGCAGACTAAGCATACTAAGTCTGCTGCTGCATTGATTCCTCGTTGGTCGTTTCCTCAGTTGTCGAGCCATCGTGTGACTCTTCCTCGACCAAGGATTCGGATTCTGGTATTGCAGACCAGAGGGTCGAGGGGCGGCCCCCGCTGGGCTGGCTGCTTGGGTAGATTGCACCCAACGATATGAGTTGTTCCAGTGCGGCTTCGATGCGGCTGCTGCTG